>JBILUL010000211.1:0-7300 GCA_044371005.1 Phycisphaerales bacterium
CCTCACCCAGGTGGCCCGGACACGGTCTGCGCCGACCCCGCCACATCCTGGCTTCGCCCGGCGATTCTCATCCCAGTCAGCCTCTCCGTCGCTGTCCACGCCGCGATGCTGGTGGTGATTGACCGCATCCGCCTTGAACCACCCCAGCGTCTTACCGATGCGCCCGCGCTGGTGGAATCGTCGCTCACGCTCGCGGCTCCCACCCCCACACCTCCTGCCCCCCAACCCGAGCCAGAACCAACACCGGCCCCCAAGCCCCCCGAGCCAACTCCAACTCCGGCCCCCGAACCACAGCCGGAACCCAAGCCGATCACGCGCGAACCTGAGCCGGAACTGGCCCCGCCCCCAGCTCCAGCCCCAAGCACGCTCACGCTCTTTGACTCCGTGAAGGAAGCCGCGAAGCCAGCCGCACCCCAACCTGCTCCTGCGCCGCTGCCCACACCCCCACCGGCACCGATGCCAACCCCAGCCCGACCTGCAACATTCGCGGGGGTTGCTGCGAAGCGTGCCGCGACGCTTGTCTATGCCATCGATGCCAGCGGCGCGATGACGACGAGTCTTCCGTACGTGAAGGAGGAACTGCTGCGCTCGGTCTCGCGTCTTGACCATTCCCAGCGGTTCCAGGTCATTGTCTTCCGCCAGCTCCCCGGCACCGCCGAGATCTCTCTGGAGCGTTTCAGTGCCGAGGGTTTTGCAGACACACAGCCAGGGACCATCGCACAGCTCTCGCAGTGGATCGCCGCGATTCAGCCCCGGGGCCGCTCCCAGCCGCTGGCGGGCCTGCGCGCGGCCCTGACGCTCGAACCCGAACTGGTCTTCTTCCTCACCCGCAGCATCCGCCGCTCCGGCACCGATACCGCCTGGGGCGCAGGAACCCAGGCCACTCTTGAGGAACTCGATCGCCTGAACCCCAAGGACTCTTCAGGCACCCGCGCGATCGTCATCAAGGCCCTCCAGTTCATCGACCCCGACCCCACCGGCATGCTCCAGCAGATCGGAGCCGCCCACGGCGATGGGCCGGGTTCGTACACGGTGGTACGGCCTTAAGAAGTGCAATCGTGCAGAGTTTGGGCCAGATACGCGGCTGCTCCAGCCATGCGCGCAGAGGACCCTTGGCAGTGCACGAGTGCAGCAGAGCAACCTTGGTGCTTTCCAGCACCCACTGCCCCACTCCTGCACTTGGGAACGTCGGAACTCTCTCCTTCCCCCAAACCCACCATACCCTCTTCTTCCATGGCCAAGCGCTCCAGCTCCAAGACCGAAGATGTCGCCGCCGGCGGCCTCCCCCTGGGCCCCAAGTGCCGCATGGTCATGCTCATCGGCAAGGACCTCTTCGTCCGCGCTGAAAGCACCCGCCTCCTGCGCGTGGCCCTCGAAAAGGAACACGGCGAAGTCGACACCGTCGTCTTTGATGGCCCCTCCACCACCGCGGCTGAAATCCTCGATGAATGCCGCTCCTTCGGCCTCATCGCCCGCCACAAACTCATCCTCGTCGAAGACGCCGAAGGCGTCGTCAAGGAAGACTCCCGCCCCGCCTTCGAACGCTACGCCCAGGCCCCCTGCGACAGCGCCACCCTGGTCTTCCGCTCCGAGAAACTCATCCCCGGCAACCTGGGCAAGGCCGTTGAACGCGTCGGCTGCATCATCTCCTGCACACCCCCGACGCCCCAGGAAGCCGTCAAGTGGGTACTCAGTGAGTGCAAGAAGCGCCACGCCATCGACATCGAGCCCGCCGCGGCGGAGCTCATGGTCGAGAACATTGGCCCCATCCAGGCCCAGCTCGACACCGAACTCGCCAAACTCGCCGTCGCCGCGGACACCGCCACCATCATCAACCGCGCGCTGGTCGAACAGTTCGTCGGCAAGACGCGTGAAGAGGACATCTGGTCGATCCAGACCACAGTGCTCAAGGCCTCCAACGCGGCACGCATCGGCGCGATCCGCTACACGATCAACACGCTGCGCACTCCGGGCACACTGGTGCTCTTTGCGCTCACCGATCTTTCCCGCAAGCTGCACGTCATCTCGCGCGGCACCAAAGCCGGTGCGAACCCCGGTGTGATCCGCCGCGTCGCCAAGCTGTGGGGCGCGTCCGCCGACGATGTGTTCGCCGCGGGCGCTGGCCTTGAATGGCGTCGATCGGTGGGTCTGTTCCGTGCCTGCGTCGAAGCCGACCGCCGCTCCAAGAGCGGTCTGGGTGACGCGGCTCGCAGCAGCGAGATCGCTTCGCTTCGCTTCCCCCGTCCCGGCGGGGCCTCGGCGCCGCAGCGGCGTTGAGTGGTGCGATCCCCTGTCAAGGGCGATCCTCGTTTTCACTGCTCACACGATTCGCATCCGATGCACACCTCACGGGGCGGAGCCCCAGAAAGGTGCACCCATGCAACTCACGCGCCGCACTCGCGCCGCCGGATCGCTGCTGCTCGCGCTCGCGATGACCAACCTCATCGCCTGCTCGACTTCCACGCCCGCACCATCCGAGGCAATGGTCAGTACGGGTCTCAACTCGCTGAGCGACACGCCGCTGCAGGCGGATGCTCAGTCGGTCGAGAACTTCCGCTCTGATCTGGACAAGCTCACGTCTGAACCGACGATTCCCAAGTCGCGCACTGAGGTCGAGCAACTCATCGCCAATCAGGTGAAGCTGCAGAGCGAGTACAACAGCAAGCCGCGGACACTCACGCCCGTCAGCGTCGATGCCGATCAGCGGATCAACCGGTTCGAATCCCCGGACGACCCCATCAGCGGCCATGATGGTGCGAACACGCCGACCGCCAGACCGGCGGCGGTCCCGTCTGCACCAGTGACGCCGGCTCCCGCGGCAACCATCAACACATCACTCGCAGCCGCGGCGGCAGAGAAGGCATGGGCCGAAGCGCTGGCCAACCCCGCCATGTCGGTCATGAGCGCCAAAGCAGGCGGAATGCCAAGGACGCCCGAGCAGCAGCTCGTCGAGTTCGCGGCGAATGCCGCCTCGGTGCTTCGCGAGCCGATCACGCCAGGTCAACCTCGCATCTCCGATGCCGCTGCGATTGCCGCCATTGAGTCCATGCGTCCGGGGTGCATCGCTGAACTGGAGCAGCCCACTTCCTTTCTGGGTTCGGCGCTGAGTGCGGAGGATCGTCAGACGCTTGTGGAAGCGCGCGAGCGGGTGCGATTGCTTGGTTTGGCGGGCGTGGACGACGTGAAGAAGCACATGAAGGGCATCGCGCCCGGACCATCGCTCACCATCGCACGCTCCGCACTGTGCACGAAGGTCTCGGGCTTCGGCAACTTCGTCCCTTATCCCACCAACGTCTTCCGTGCCGGCTCGAACATCCGGGCCATCGTCTACATCGAACTGGAGAACTTCGTGACGCGCGCGGCCCGCAATGGTGACCAGATCGCCAAGGACACCCCCGTTGATCAGCAGGTCAGCGTTGATATCTCCCAGTCCATCTCCATCTTCCAGGACGCAGGCGGCATGCTCGCGTGGCATTCGCCCCCGAAGGAAATCACCGACACGAGCCGCTCGCGCCGTCGCGATTTCTATCTCATCCAGCAGATCGAACTGCCGCGCACGCTCGCCATCGGCCGCTACAACATCAAGGTGCTGATCAAGGACCTTGGCAACAACGCCGAGGCCGAAGTCATCATCCCGATCTCCATCGTCGCCCAGTGACCGCCGCGCGTCAGCCGTTCAGCGGCACGCACATCGCCAGCGCCTCTTCAGGTCGGGGCGGATGATCAAGATCAATGGGCAGATACACGCCCCGGGAATGGTCGCTGTTGAGCACGACCGCATTGGGCGGCACCAGCATCACGCCGTTCTCGCACTTCTCGTGCCCCAGCAGAAACAGATTCACGCCCCATCGCTCCACCAGATCCTCGAGCAGTTCGCTGTCGTACTTGCGCCCCCACACCATGATGTACGCGCTGCCCGTACGAGGCTGGTAGTCCTCCTCCGTCAACTCGCGCGACAGCACCGTCGTGTCGAAGCGATTCATGATCGCCGCCGTGGGCAGGCTGTGCGCACACAGAAGATCACCCTTGGGCGTGATGCACCGCAGCGCGAGCGGCATTGATCGCACGAACTCCGCCAGCGCGGCATTCACGATGTCGGCATCACCGCCGAAGACATACTCCACCCCCGCATTGAACGCCTCCACGACGCGCACCCCATCCTTCACGATGCCCGCGCCGGTGATCTGCGACAACTCATGGTTCGCCAACAGCACATGCACGTGCTCGGGGAAGCGACGCTTGAGATCCGCCGCGCGCGTCAGCACGCGATAGCTCAAGTCCATCCCGCTCATCAGGTTGTCGCCGTGGATCAGCTCGTGCAGCACCAGGTGCGATGGTTCCTCGCCGCCCGCCTGCCCCTCCACCCAGCCCTCACCCGTCAGCCCCGCCACCTCCAGCAGTTTGAGCAGGTGAATCGGGTTGTCGTGCAGATCACCCGTGGCGATCAATCGGCCAGGAGCATGAATCCGGTCAATCGAGCCGGTCCGACACTTGGCGCTGCGTCCCGCCGCGGCACCTTCACGGAGAATCTCCGCAACAGCATGCGCATCCGTCATCGGAATGTACGGCAGTGGTCCCGACATGCTGACACTCGTGAACAGACCCGGAAGAACTCCAGGCCAGATGGAACAACCCTCGAGGCGACCCAGACTTCAATGATAGATGGACCGGCTCACCCGGGCATCTGCGGGCATTGAACGCCTCCCGTACACTTGCAGCCACATCATGCACGCCCTCACCCTGGCCGCCTGGCTCCACGATCTCAACCCGTTCATCATTCAGTTCTCGGGCGGGTTCGGCCTGCGCTGGTACGGCACTTCCTACGCCGCGGGCTTCATCGTCGCCTTTTTCCTCCTGCGCTGGCTCCACCGCCGCGGCGTCACGCCCATGGACCCCCAGCGCATCGCCGACTCCATGCTCGTCCTGTGCATGGGTGTCGTCGCCGGCGGCCGCTTTGGCTACATCCTCTTCTACGACCCCGCACTCCTCTGGACCTTCACCCCAAACGCCCCCTGGTGGGGCCCGCTCATGCTCGCCAACGGAGGCATGTCCAGCCACGGAGGCATGCTGGGAGTCCTCGCCGCGTGCTGGTGGATCTGGCGCAGTGGCCTCAACCACCCCGATCCCGCGCAGCGACTTCCCCTCCTGCACCTCATGGACCTCACCGCCCTGGTCTGCACCCCCGGCCTCTTCTTCGGCCGCATCGCCAACTTCATCAATGGCGAACTCCTGGGCGACATCATCGCACCACCCGGCAAAGAAGCTCCCTGGTGGGCCGTCAAGTTCCCTCAGGAACGCTTCAGCGACATGGAACCCACCTTCACCGCGGCTCAGGAGCAGCAGTTTGTGCAGGTCCTGAATACCTACCGCCTCGGCAATGAAACCGATGTCGCCACCTGGGACCGCATCCTCGAACTCATCCGCAGCCACACACCCGCCGGCCACGAAGCCGCGTCGAAGGTCGCCCCCCTCATCTCCGCCCGCCACCCCTCCCAGCTCTATCAGGCCGCCGCGGAAGGCCTCATCCTGGGCATCATCCTCCTGCTCACCTGGTACCGCCCCCGCAAGCCCGGCGTCATCGTCGCGCTCTTCCTGGGCATCTATGGCGTCCTTCGCATCGTCACCGAACTCTACCGGCTGCCCGATGCCCACCTCACCGTGCAGCGGTTCCTGGGCCTCTCGCGGGGCCAGTGGCTCAGCATCGTCATGATCGCCTTCGGTCTTCTGTGCCTCTATCTGGCCTCACGCCGCAAGGAAACCTTCGGCGGCTGGCTCCACAAGCCCGCCGCGGCATGAACACCGCCCTTCTACGCTTGCCCCTCGCATGAGCCAGCCCAACACAACCCCCAGTTCCCCCGCCGCGGCTCCAACCAAAGTCCCAGGATGGCACCTGCACCGGCGCCTGTACGACTGGACGCTCTCTTTTTCGCGCACCCGTCACGCCACGCTGGCTCTGGCCTTCATCAGCTTCTCTGAATCGATCTGGTTTCCCATCCCGCCCGATGTGCTCCAGGTCGCAATGACACTGGAGCAGCCGCGGAAAGCCTGGTGGTACGCCTCCGTGAACACCGTCAGCTCGGTCCTGGGCGGCATCACGGGCTACTACATCGGCCACTTCGGCCTTTCCGTCGCCCGCGACATGTTCGTCAAGCTGGGCTGGCAGCGCATCGCCGACTTCTGCCGCGTCGAGACTTTCGCCCCTTTGCGGCAATATGCCGACAGCCTCTTCATGCTCACCGCCGGTGCGGTGGCGATCCATCCCTACAAGATCTTCACCATCGGTGCCGGCGTGCTTGATGTGGCATTGGCCAGTTTCGTGCTGGCGAGCGTCATCGGGCGCGGTCCGCGATTCTTCATCATCGCCGCGCTGCTCTACTTCTTCGGCGAACGCGCCAAGACGTTCATCGACAAGTACTTCAACATCATCACGCTGGTGGTCACGGTGGCGCTCCTCGCCGCGGTCGTGTGGATTGTCACGCACAAGCACTGATCACGCGCGGTTGATCGCCCGGCGTCTCTTGCCCGCGGAACGCCACAACCACGAATGCTCAGGCCTTTCGCCACGCGCGCACGCACAGCGTGTCGTTCTGTCCACCGAACCCGAAACTATTGGACAGACACACATCAACGCCACCCTGCCCGCGCAGATCACGTGATGCATTGGGCACATAATCAAGATCGCACTGGGGATCCTGATTCACAAGGTTCATCGTCGGCGGCACGTGTCCGGTGCGGATGCTCTGCACACACGTGATCAGTTCCACCGCGCCCGCGGCCTGGATCAGGTGTCCCAGCATGCTCTTGACGCTGCTGAAGGGCACCTTCGCCGCGTGATCGCCGAAGAGCGCCTTCACAGCGCGCGTTTCGATCCGGTCATTTTCCTGCGTGCCTGTTCCGTGCGCCGAGATGTAGTGCACACGCGGCCGGCCATCCGCGCCAGCCTCGCGCGGGTCAATCCCGGCCTGCTGGCACGCCTGACTCATCGCCGCGACCGCACCCTTGCCATCTGGCTGAATGTCCGTGATTCGGAACGCATCCGCACTGCTGCCATACCCGGCAATCTCCGCCAGCGGCGTTGCTCCGCGCGCTAGCGCGTGCTCCAGCTCTTCGAGCACGAGCATGCCCGAGCCCTCACCCATCACGAACCCATCACGCGTCTGATCGAACGGCCTTGCCGCGGTTTCGTATCCGTCGCGACGCTGGCTCATCGCCGTCAGACGGATGAACCCGGTCATGCCCAGCGGGTGAATCATCGTGTGCGAGCCGCCGCCGAACATCAGATCCGCATCGCCGCGGCGGA
>JBILUL010000244.1:0-5328 GCA_044371005.1 Phycisphaerales bacterium
AGCGTGTGGGAGCGTGCGATCGGCCTGTGAGTTGAATTGAATCCTGTTCCCCCGCAGCGACGTACCCTTGCACCCGTGGTGCGCGTTGTCGATCTTGCTCTTGATCCCTGGGACCTGCTGGAACGCTGGCCCAACTCCCTCCCGGTCGCCGCGGCGATCGCGGGTGATGACACCGCGCGCTGGAGCATCATCGGCCCCATCGCACACGTCTCCGACGACCCCTCCACGATTCTCGCCTCCACCGCCCCGGGTTCACCTCCGGCACCAGACGCTCCACCGTTCGAATCCGGGTGGATCGGTTCGCTCAGCTACGAATGGGGTTGGGAGACTGAACCGGGTGCCGCGGGTCATGCGTTTGAGTCGCATGGGAAGAACGCGCGGAACCCTGCCACACCGCCGCGGCGAAGTCAGTGGCCCACGGCCACCTTTGCACGCCTTGAGGCTGCACTGATCTTCGATCATCTTCGGGGCGTGTGGTGGGAGTCAGGCCACGCCAACCTCGCGGCACAGATCAACGGCATCACGGCCCAACAGTGTGAAGTGGGTGTGCCCCGTTCACAGATGGGGCGCCGCACCTACGAAGCCGCGGCGGCGCGTGTGCTCGAGTACATCCGCGCCGGCGACATCTATCAGGCCAACATCGCGCACGCGCTGGTGGCAACGTTCACGGGACGGCCGCTGGATTGGTTCATCACCCGTGGACGTGCAGCGCGGCCACGCTATGGGGCGTTCATTGAATCGCCGCGTGCTGCGGTGGCATCGCTGAGCCCCGAGTTGTTCCTTGAGTACCTTCCGGCGGAGCGCTCGCTCATCACGCGACCGATGAAGGGCACTCGCCCGGCGGAGCAGGGGCAAGACGATCTGGTGCTGGCGGAGAAGGATCGGGCCGAACTGGCGATGATTGTTGATCTCTTGCGCAACGATCTGGGGCGGGTGAGTGAACTGGGGAGTGTGCGTGTGGAGGTGCCGCGTGAAGTGGAGCGGCACGGCTCGCAGTCGCGGGGTGTGCTCCAGGCCACGGCAACGGTGCGTTCGACGCTGCGTGCGGGCCTTACGCGTGAAGATGCGGTGCGTGGGTGTTTTCCGGGTGGGTCGGTGACGGGTGCGCCCAAGGTGCGTGCGATGCAGATCATTGAGGAGCTTGAGCCGCTGCCGCGTGGTCCGTATTGCGGTGCGTGCGGTGTGATTGCGGATCAGGGGTGGATGCGGCTGAATGTCGCGATTCGTACCGCGTTGTTTGAGGCGGGCAGTCTCTCGTACAGCGTCGGAGCTGGGATTGTGGCGGAGAGTGATCCGGCCCAGGAATGGGAAGAAACCCTCGTGAAGGCGCGTGCCGCGTGGCCTGATACCGTTCTGAATGCTCTACATGGTGATTGAACGATTCCGCAACCCCGACCTCAAGGCCGTGGGTGAGCGGTTCACGACGCAGGGGCGGATGCTGCCGCCGGGCGTCAACTACATCACCAGCTGGATGGAGTGCACGGGTGAGCGATGCTTCCAGATCATGGAATCGCCGACGCGCGAAGCGCTGAATCTCTGGATCAAGCGCTGGGACGATCTGGTGGACTTTGAAGTGATGCCGATTCAGACTTCGCAGGAGTTCTGGGCGGCGCGTGCGTGAGTGACGGCGTTCTGCGACGAGCAGAGGGTATTGCGTTCGGTGGCGGCGCATCTGCGCTTGCAACGGGAACAGATGGTGCCAGGAGCGATGTTTGGACACGAGCGGTTTGACAGTGCCGCGGCGGGTCGCGATCGTGCCCAAAGTCTGTGCCCACCGTCCACCGCTGAAGCGGTGGCCTCAAAGCGAGAAAGGCCGCTGAAGCGGCCTGAAAAAGGCAGATTCTGTCATCCAGCCCGCTTCAGCGGGCTTGCTCGCTCGTAGGCCGCGCCTTCAGGCGTGGTCCGCCATCGATCCGCCGCCGCCCTTCCACCCACAATCCCCCCGCCTCACCCAAACGTCCTGCCACTCTCCATGTCCGTCATGCGCCAACCCAGCTTGCGGCACATGCGAAAGAGCACCGGCAGCGCGATGTCTTCATCATTGAGCGAGACCATGCCCTGCACGATCTTGTCGCCACTGGTGGGCAGCTCGATCACGAAGCCGGGCCCGAAGAAGAGCCGCATGCCCGTGCCCTTGTCGGGCGAGCCATCAGTGGCGGTGTTGAAATCGCCCAGATACGAAGCGACTTCCATGAACGTGCCCAGCGGCTCGAGCCCCGAGCCCGGGTCGGAACCGGTCAGAACGAGTTGACGTTTGCGGCGTGCCATATGTCTTTGAAGAATTCCGTGCTCAGGCCTTGGGTGCATCGTCTTCTGAATCGTCTTCCATCCCCAGCAGTTCATCGCGCCGCTCCAGCAGCCGCACCGCCGTGGCGATGAGCTTGGAGAGAGGCACGGGCTTCTGCAGGTAATCATCCACGCCCAGCGACTCGGCATACGCCTGGTGGCGCTTGCCCTCGTTGGCCGTCACCATGATCACCGCAGGGCTCTCCTCGTATCCCTTGATCTTCTCGAGCACCAGGAAGCCCGATCGCTTGGGGAGCATCATGTCGAGCACCACCAGTTCCGGCGGATCCTCGCTCACGATGCGGATAGCCTCGTTGCCATCGGGCGCCACCAGCGTCAGCGCACCCTCGGCCTGCAGCGCCGCCTCGAACGATTCGCGGATGTCCGCATCGTCATCGACGATCAGGATGCGACGGTCTAGAAGGCGTTGGTCGTTGCTCATTGGAGTGGCGCCGAAAAGTGGCTGTGAATCTCTCAAACCTGAAGGAATCGTGCATGGAACCGTACGCCGCCAGCAGGACGAGTGATTCAGGACTTCTTCCCCGCCAGAATCGCCTGCTTGTCCAGTTCACTCCGCTCCACCAGGCGGTCAAGCTCTGAAGGCGTCATCCACGGCAGCGAGGCCAGCTTGTCGCGAAGCGCCGGCGGGAAGGGCTTGTTCAGCCGCTCGTGGGCCGGACGCGAACGCCACATCCGGTGCATCCACAGGTACTGCTCGGGCGCCATCCGCACCATCGCCTCAATCGCCCGCCGATACCTGGCTGTGATGTAGAAGAGCGGATCAGGCTGGCCCGCCCAGTCCTCGGGACCGAACGAATCCACCAGCTCGATGGCGTATCGCATGCTCGGGGGCGATCCCGCCGCCCGATCGAAATACCGCCCCGCATTGCGGGCCTGCGACACCGGCCCATCCGGCACCGGTTCATCGGGCTTGAGCCGCCGGGCAAAGCCGCAGATGAACTTGGCATTGGTCTGGAGCGCCAGCAGCCCGATGCTCTTGTAGGTGCTTGTCAGCCGGCCGAAGAAGGGCGTGAAGAGCCCCCGGTCGCCGCCGGACTGATCCGCCACCAGACCCGCCGGCTCGCCCCGGTTGATCACCGGCGGCAGCGCCCGCACCGCCCCGAACTTGCTCACCAGCGTCAGCCCACGCCGCGCACGGGTCTCATAGAGCCACGCATCCAGAG
Organism: Phycisphaerales bacterium; assembly: GCA_044371005.1. Taxonomy (GTDB): domain Bacteria; phylum Planctomycetota; class Phycisphaerae; order Phycisphaerales; family UBA1924; genus UBA2402. The sequence goes on from JBILUL010000244.1 coordinate 3,471, forward strand.
GTCGCAGATCCAGCGGCCGGTACACGGCGTGCATCGGAAAGCCCAGCATGCTGATGGCGTAGCCAATCAGCTCCCAGTTGCCGCAGTGGCCGCTGATCATCACGCAGGGGCCCTGCTTGAGCAGGTCGCGCACGGCGGGCTCGATGTGGGTGAGGGCCAGATGCCGCGTGTATCCCTCTTTGGTGATGAGCCGCGGGGCGTGGAGGATCTCTACGCCAAGCTGGAAGAGGTGCTCATACGCCTTCACCGCACAGGCCCGCCGCTCCTCGCTGGTCCACTGCGGGAAGGCCACCTCCAGGTGCTCGAGCGACCGTGCGAAGCGCTTGGGTGCCAGCGTGGGGTAGAGCTTGCCCAAGCCCCTCGCCGCGGCGAGCGAGGCATCCAGCCCCAGCACCAGCGGCAACGACATCACCCCCCGGATCGCCGCGGCGATGGGGTGCTCGAACACGGGATGCAGATGCTTGATCTTGGCCACAAATGCTCAACCCAAAACGCTCAAACACACACCGTCAACCACACCAGCAAATGCACACTCCCACCTCCAACCAGCTCAGTCCTATCACAGCCGCCCGCTCGGTGCTTCTCAAGCCCCGTGGGCTGCCACGTTCCTCATCCTGTCCATCCTGCCCATCCATGTTTCCTTTCCGTAGAAAAGAAAAGAACATGGATAGACAGGATAGACAGGATGGAAGAGATCAAACAGTGACGGCCCGGCGAGACTTGCGAGAGGGGGAGAGGGAGGAAGGGCAGGGCATTGGAGAATGCGTTCGTCCTGTCGTCCGCAGACCCCGGCCCATCACCTTCTCCCATCAACGAACAACCCCGGCGAACCGGGGTTGTCGAGTACTTCAGAGTTGATGCTCACGCTGCACGAACGCGGCGTGATTGCTTAGCGGTTACCCAGGCGAGCCGGGGTCTTGCCGATCAGCGTGTACAGACGGTTCTCGTTGAGCACCGGGATGCTCGTGGCTTCCGCCTGCTTGAGCAGCGTGTCGTAGCGTTCCACTTCGCGCTGGCGACGGACGAACTCCTGCACGACTTCGAAGGGAGCATCCTGGCCCGGACGGGGCGGCAGAATGGGCCGCTGACCCAGAATCAGGAAGTCGGCATCGCCCGAGAGGTCCGGATCGATCTTGCCGCCCCAGTTCACGATCATGCCCTCAACGTCGTTGCGCTCCAGAGGAGTGGGCACGCCGTCGCGGTCCATGTCGAAGTTGCCGAAGACGACGAACTTGTAGACCTTGCTGGGATCAAAGAGTGCATTGGCGATCACATCGCCCTTGACGATCGGATTGCCCTTCACCTCGGAGGTGATGCGGCAGGTCGCGCTCGTCGAATCAATCGAGATCACTTCCAGAGTCGCCTTGCCCGCGGGGTAGCGGCCATTGGAATCGGGGGTGATCGAGTTCGAATCGCCGTAGACCGAGAAGGTCATGCCCAGCATCACCTTCTCGCGGCCACCGATGCTGATGATCGCCGTGCGAGCACCACCATCAACACCGATCACTTCGCCATCGACCAGCGTCGCTTCCGCACGGCCACGGAACGCTTCAACGTTCTTGAGGCCACGCAGTGCCGCGAGCTGACCCTCGACAATCAACTTCTCTTCGCTGACCTTGGCCAGCTGCGTCTCGATCCGCTTGCGAGCCTCGGCTGCCTCGGTGCGCTCCTTCTCAAGAGCGGCATCGATCTTGGCCTTGTAGCCATCGGCGCCCTGGCGGTAGACTTCCACCTCGGACTTGTACGCGCCGACTTCCTTGTTCAGTGCATCCACCGTTGCCTGGTGGTTCTGCTCGATGCCCTTCACGCGATCGACCTCATTCTGACGGTCGGCCTGCGCCTGCTGACGAGCCGATTC
>JBILUL010000056.1:0-25334 GCA_044371005.1 Phycisphaerales bacterium
CGGTTACCCGGTCCGTAGCACCAGAAGCGGCGGTAGGCACGCAGCGTGCTGTTCCAGACTGCACGCTTCAAACACCCTCCATTCTTCGTGAACGCTCCACCATCTTCCCGGAGGTTGCATCACACTGGGCGGGTGAAGAGGTCTGGGGGTACAATCGTCGGATCACGCTGAGATTCTCCTCATGAGCTCAGTCGTAGATGGGGTACTCCTCTCTGGCATGCAATCCATCCGGGGCCAACGTGGTCAGTTGTCCGTCAACTCTGAAAGGGCGATCGCGTGAAATGTCCCCGATGCAGCAAGTCAACCCTATTCGACGTCCAGGTGTGCGCAAAATGTGGCTACGACTTTCACCCAGCGGGCGGCGCGGGCTCGGCCGGTCAGCAGCCGCAAAGACAGGACGCGGGTGATGCAACTCAACCACCACGTCATTGCTCGCAATGTGGGAGTGGACTTCACGACTCCGCAAGATTCTGCACGCAGTGTGGTACCGCAGTCTTGACGGCACCGGCCATAGCGACCGACGCTGCGAATCCACTACATTCTGATCCAGCGGTTGACTCGGGGAAGGCACAGTTGCCAGCCAGCCCTCAGTCTTCGAACATATTGCATGCTCGAATAAGTGGGTGGTTTCTGTTGGCCATGTTGCTAGTCGCGGCTCTCGCCGTCTATGGATATTTTTCCCTCGAATACTCGAGGAGTTCGCGAGAGTTGCTGCAGCGGTTGCTTCGAAGAGACACGACGGCTTCGCTGACGGTGCGTTCTGTGGCCTTTGAAGACTGGTATCTGGTTTCCGAAGCAAGGCACGGGACAGCGATCGTCGATGTCGCGAACAAGGGTGCGTTTGAGTTGAAGTTCTCAAGCATCTCAAAGAGTGGCGAGAGCCTGGAAGTTCAAGTGAGAGGCATTGACATGTTGACTTCCGGCCTCAGGATGGCACTGGCAGAAGAGGCGGCGCCGGCTGCACTGCCGTCCGCGTCGGCGGACGCGCTGCCTTCAGCGTCGCAACCCGGATTTGGCATCACGATGCGAGCCTATGAGAAACTCACAGACGGAATGAGCTATTCTGACGTAGTGACGATGATCGGTATCGAGGGAAAGGAACAGTCCAGTTCTAACTTAGGCGGCGAACAGACACGGATTATGTCTTGGCAGAGTAAGTCATTCAGTGTCATCACGATAGTGTTCATCAACGGAAAGCTAGCATCCAAGTCTCAGTTCGGATTAGAGTAACCAAACCTCCGGCGTGAAAAGGAACTGTTGGGCACGCCGCCGACCTGCAGTCACGCAATGAAGCGCGGCTTCGCAAGAGCTTTTCGCCCAACAGAATGCCGTTCCATACTCAACCGATTCACAACTCGTGTCGTGTCGACATGGCCGTCACGATTGCGGGTTCAGGAGAAAAGCGCCAGAGATAGAGGCCGCCCGCACCCACGCTTCAGGCCGTAGGCCTCGAAAGAAACCAGCCTGGGGTGAAGCACGGCTTTGCGTGCGCCACCCCAGGTAAGAGCCGCAATTCCGCAGCACGCTGAAGGCGTGCGAGTGGGGTCGTACAAACAATGTTCGCTCTCACGCCTCGGCCACAGCTACGCGTCGCGAACGATCAGCCCTATGACTGAGGGCGGTTGGTTCGTGGGCGTGATCAACGCAGCCCTTTCAGCGACGAGGATCCGCGCCGATCCTCGCCGGCAGCTTCGCGAGCGAAGCGCTCGCTCGCAGCCAGCTGATACGAATGCGGTCGGCGGGCCGTGATGTGAGATGGCACGCGGCGGACTCGCTTGTTGCCTGCAGTCGAATGAGAGTGGTGGTGCCGGGTGGGGAAGAGTTGCCAGATTGTCAGAGTTTGGCGTAGCCAGGCGAAGCAACGAAGTACTTGGATTCAATCTGTGAGCGAAACACTGCCCTTTGTGATGAGATCCGACTATCGGTGGGATACGCTCTGAGAAGTTCATGACGGAAGCGGGCGACGAGCGTTGGTAAGGAGGATTGATGAAGGCTGATGCAGTTCCACTCCTCGATCTCTTCGAGAAAAAGATGCGATTAGAGGTGCCACTCTTCCAGCGGCAGTATGTGTGGAGTCGGGAGCAGCAGTGGGAACCGCTGTGGGAGGACATCTCACGGAAGTTTGCGGACTTCCTCAACGGCCGGACGGACGCCCCCGTGCACTTCCTCGGTGCGATGGTTTTGGACCAAAAGCAGACGCCCGCCACTCATGTCGAAAGGCGACAGGTTATTGATGGTCAGCAGCGGCTTACCACGCTGCAGATCTTCCTTGCGGTGATGCGAGACTTCTGTCGTGAGCAGGGTTGTGAAGAGCTCGCGGTTGAGTTTGAGAAGCACACCCAGAACTCCGGGAAGATGGCTGATCCGGAAGTAGACAAGTTCAAGGTGTGGCCCACGCAGCTAGACCGGGCGCAGTTCATGGATGTGATCAGCCTCGGGTCTAGGGAGAAAATTGAGAATCGATATCCGCTTGTGCGCCGGAAGTACCAGCGACAACCCGACCCGCGACCCCGGATGGTCGATGCATATCTCTACTTTAGCGATGAGGTTCGGGAGTTCTTTCTGGGGACGGATTCCGAACCTCCACTGGAGAGCGACAGACCAATCGAAGATCGGATAGATGAGGCATTCGCAGCGCTGAAGAACGCGTTGCAGGTTGTCGCCATTGACCTTGAGCAAGGCGATGACGCGCAGGTGATCTTCGAAACACTCAACGCGCGTGGAGAGCCACTGCTGCCGGCCGATTTGCTACGCAACTACATTTTCCTTCGCGCAGCACGAACTGGAGAGTCGCAGGAGCAGCTCTACGAAAAGTACTGGCGTGGCTTCGACGACGAGTTCTGGCGGACCGAGGTGACGCAGGGGCGCCTGCGCCGGCCGCGCAGCGATCTGTTCATGCAGCACTTCTTGGCGAGTCGCCAGGCTGTGGACATACCGATTAAGCACCTCTTCGTGGAGTATCGTCACTGGATCGAACGAGATCGTCCGTTCAAGACTGTCGAAGACGAACTTGCGACTCTCTCTACGCAGGGCAAGCACTTTCGTCGTGTTTTGGTTCCTGAGAAGGGCGATGTGGTCTTTGGTCTCGCGACATTTATGGAGCGATTCGATATCCGCACCGGGTACCCGCTGCTGCTCTTTCTCCTCGAAGCGCAGATGAGTGATCTGGACTGGGCACGAGTGTCAACGTCTTTGGAGTCCTATTTGTTGCGGCGAGCCGTTCTCGGTTGGCCGACCAAGGCCTATAACAGAATCTTCCTGAACTTGGTGCGGGCGCTTCGGAAGGGAGGGTGCGGGCCGTTGCCTGAAGCGCTTGTGAAGTTCCTGGGTGAACTCACTGGCGAGTCCTCTGCGTGGCCAGGCGAGGAAGAGTTCTCAAACGCGTGGCAATCCAGGGCCGCGTACGCCAACCTGAACAACGCTCGCTTGAACCACATTCTGAGGCGACTCAACGATACGTACCTCACCAATAAGAATGAGCGCCTCGCCATTGAGTCCGAACTGACTGTGGAGCATCTTCTCCCCCAAAGCTGGATCGAGCATTGGCCTTTGCCGGATGGGACCCGGGGCCTCGATTGGCAGGGACTCATCGATACTCCCGCAGACGATCCGCGCGTGACAGCCACGCGGACGCGGTTGGGCGCACTGGAGACTTTTGGAAATCTGACCGTGTTGACCCAGGCCTTGAACTCCGCCGTCTCAAATGGGCCGTGGAGTGAGAAGCGGCCGGAACTATTGAAGGCCTCACTCCTTCCAATTAACCAGCAACTGCACAACTATGCAGAATGGAACGAAGCGATGATCGAGACGAGAGGGAGAGAGCTTCTTGGACGGGCGCTGAAGATCTGGCCGAGCCCGCTTTCGTACCAGCCCGCATAGGCCCTGAACATTGTTAGCTGCAGAGTTTGTCGCACACGCGCCCCTTTGCCCAGCACGAATTGACGTCATGTTGCGTGCACGGAGCCCGTTCACACCCTGGGAAGAGGGTGCTCTAGAAAGGTTCACTTTCGAGGTGCCCGGTCCGTGCGGCGACCCCTTATGCGGATCCCACCTCCAATCCGTGCGAGTTCGGGAGCATTTGGGCGTTGAGATCGACCCTCAAGATGATGATCACGGCGTCGGCCCATCACGGAGACCGACGGTGCTCATCAAGGAACGCACGGCGGCATCGAACGACTCAGGATTGCAGTTCGACGCGAACCTGTTGTGGCTCAGCTCGATCGCCTCCGTGCTGTTCTTCTGGCGCTCGAAGGCATTGAGTCCTTCGAGATCCAACGGATGCTGGGTCGCAGTCGCGGCTTGTTCAACGCTGGGTTTCGCCTACCAGGGCAGCCAGCATCTGAGCAACCGAGCCTGCGAGGACTACAACCACATGCTTGATGAGCAAGCCAAGGCTCGGCAGGCATCGACACCGGCGTTGCTCAGGTCGGTGTTTGCCTGCCCTTATTTCTCGCACGCGTTGGAGCTGTGATCGGTGTCGCGTTCCGAACGCGCACGGGTTGGCGGTGAACTCCGGATCACTTCACGATGAAACGGCTGCGCCGAACTCCCGCATGAAGTAGGCGATCGTTCCCCTGGCCATGCGGAGGAAAGGGGATCGGCTTAGGGCGGGCTCACTGGCTTCCGCCAAAGCTGGCACAACGTTCATGCAAAAACGCACCGCCTCGTCGGGAGCGCAAGATGGCCCATGGTCGCTGAAGACGACGGCAGGATCCTCGCACGTGATGTGCTCTGGGAGTCCCGGAGCAATGAGCCACAGCTGGCGAACCACTTGGCGTCGATCATGCGTCCTTCGGATCTCGAGATACTTGGCCGTTTTCTCCCAGTGAGCACTGGTGATCCGTGGCGTGTATTTGCTGTCGAGCACCACCGCGTACACGGCACGCCACTCATCCGCGTCGCGCTGCAGACATTCAATAACAATGTCGGGGCTCCACGGTGTGTCACTCGAGGTTCCGCGGCACAACGTCTCGCCCTTCGCGTTGGCGCCCGAATCGCTTAGAATCCAGGGCTCGTATCGAATTCGGACTCTGAGGCCGCCACCGATGTCGCCCTCAAATGCGAGTCCTCGCTCAAAGTCGAGAATGAAACGCGAATGCAGGTGCTGACGCAGCACACCCGCCCATTCGCATAAGTCGAGCCCACCCGCACGGAACGCTTCAACCACTTGGAGATAGCACCATTGCTCGAACAGCCGGCTCGTCAGCTTCGTGATGTTTGCGTTTGTTTCGCCTTCAAACCAGATTGCGTTCGTCAACAAGTACTCGCGGACCAGCGAGAACACCCGGTGGTAGTCAGCGCTCCGCTCGAACACTCCGCCTCGGATCGCTTGCAGTTCTGCCGGTGCCTCGCGCAGGTAGGGCAGATCCATGAGTGACCTGGCCAACGACTCGGCGCGGCGGGCGCGGGCACTATTCTCGCCCAGGCGACGGATACGGGGTAAGTCAACCATCTCGTACAAACTCGGTCCGGCTCCGATCCGCACGTCGCGAAACCTGCGTTCGCTCTCGATCACATGTGCATGGTTGCGGGCGACCGCATGACAGTGTCTGGCTCGCGCGGCGATAATCTCAAGGACAGCGCGAATCACCCGGTGCTCGGGAACATCAAACGTTTCGCGGCGAGACTCGCGCCGAATGCGCGCGGGCCTCTGGCCATGAGTCAGCGAAACTCCCCGTCGGCTCAGGTCGGCCAGTGAAGAGGCGGATAAGCGCTCCGTCCCCCAGTACGGCTCAATTCTCAAGTCTGAGCGAATGCGCGACACCGGGCGCCGCCCGATGTCGATTAGTGTCGGCGCCAGATTCTCCAACAGCCGTTCGATGGACGCTAGTTCCTCGGCCGGGAGGCGGTGCACCGAGCCTTCGGCGGCGAGTCGGATATCACTGGTCTGATTGGACTTTCCGTAGAGGTCCACGAGAAGCCCACGGCTCAACGCCTCAAGGTCGCTCGCCATCGCGAGGTACCGCTCCTCGCCGAGCTTCGATGGCGTGATGTAGAGGTTCCCGCGCATGCGCACTTGCCATGCGCCCTCAATGTCACCTTCGACCCGCGATTCCAGTGTGACGCAAGTGATCCCTCGCGCGCTCTCGAAGTAAGCGAATTCTCTCCAGAAGACGTTTCCGCCCAAGAATGCCCCGTCCGCGTCGTCCTGGGTTGACAGGAGGTCGATGAGAGGTACGTCGCCGATCGTGATCCGGTACACCACTCCGTCCTCTGCTGGACTGAGCACAAAACCGAGCTTGTCCGACTCGCCGACGACGACAATGTCGTCCTTTTTGGGATAGCGATCAGAGACCGTGACACGTCCACTGCCCATCTCCCATGAACAGACCACATGTGCGCCTCGCTGCAACGCAAACGTCGTCACGCCGTTTCCTCAAGATTCCAAGTACGTTGCCCGGCCGCATCACGGGCTTCCCGCAGCAACGGCAAGGACTCGTCGAATGCGCATACCGCACCCTGCTCCATCAGTCTGAGCAGGCCATCTACCGCATCCATCTGTTTGTGAGTCACCAGGCTCCGCACTTTGGGAAGCACGCGCTGCGCGACCTGAACGTCGAACGCCTTGGATGGTGGCATTACACCATCGGAAGAGCCCACGAATCGGCACAAGGCTCGGTAGACTCGTGGCGACATCGCGCAACCGAGTTCCGCGAGGAGCGGCCGCATTTGGTCTAGCAATCCTCCGAGCTCGGGAGGAAGAGCTTTGTCCGATCTCCACAGCTCGAAGTCGGCAAGCGTGACCATGCGACCCTCCGACTTCGCTAACTGACCAGAGGGCCCGGCCGCACCGGGGAGGGCCGGTGACATGAGCTTGATGAGATTTACACGGTCAAGGAATCGGTCGCTGAGCAGCCGCGTCGTTTCGTCGAAGTTTACAGTCCCGACAAATCGCACCGAAGGCGACAACCGCACCCGCGCCCACGCAAAGAAGGCACTGCCTGGACGTGCAGCCTCCCGGGCAAAGCACTGGATGGCCCGTTCGTCACCCGATCTCTCAAGCGCCATCATCAAGTCACTGAAGTAGTGTTCGACTTGTGCGAGATTCATCTCGTCTAGGCAGGTCAGGTACATCCCGGTTGAGTTCCCTGCAACCGCGAACTCTTCTTCTGCGCATACAAGGTGCTTAAACAGACCGGTTTCCGCAGGGAAGAAGCGGCCTTCAAGCGTATTAAGATGCCCAAGCAGATCCCTCGTATCCATCCAAGAGGGGCTCACGTTTACCATTAGGCACCCGGGTCTCTGGTCGCCGCCGCCGCCTAACAGGGCATGAGAATAGAGCGCGGGAAGTGACGACTTTCCCGTTCCGGATGGCCCGCCGAGCACCGTTACGTCCCCGCACTTGACGCTGAGATGGAACCGAAGAAGATCGAGAGGTCTGTATGCGAAGCCACTCTCCTCGACCACCCTCTGGAATCTATCGAGGAATTCCTGCTCGGCGAGCGTGGTGCCGTCCTGCGCGGTCAGATTGCGGGCCCGCACGAACGCGGGCAACTCGAACACCGCGTCCACCACGGGCGCGGCTTTCGTCATCTCCGCGGGGTCGGTGTGGCGCGGGGCGCTGCCCGTTTGCAGCATTCCGAGGAGCGGGGCGATGGTCAGGAATCGGTTCACGACTTCGTCGCCAGCATTCCGAAGCTCTTGAGTGACCTGTGCAAGGTTAGTCTTGAGCACCCCTTCTTGGCGCTCGAGCTCGGCTTTCTTCCGATCAAACTCGGCGCGTTCCGTGGCGATGGACTGCAGGCCCTGTAGCCTTTGTGCCGCAATCTCCTCATCTAGTTTGGCGAAACGTTGATTCCGCTCTTTTTGTGCCGCTGCCTCCAGTCCCTTGACTTGTGCCTCGATCTGCTGAAGCACTGTTTTGCGCTCGCCGATCGCTGCTTCAATCTTGGCCTGAAACTCCGCGGTACGTTCCTCCACGTACTTCTCCGCGAAGGCTTGCTCAGCCTTGGCGAGACGGTCCTCTCCAAGGAGGCCAGATTTCAGGAGCGCCTCCGCTACAGAGTTCAGTGCGTCGTTCTCCTTCTCCGCCGTGCTCCTCGCGTGCTTTATGGCCTCCAGGAGTTCTTGTGCATTCTCCACTTCGCGGCTGTTGACCTCGAGCTCGCCAAGTAGGCTCTGGAGTTGCTGTCGTTTCGAGCGGGTCAGGCACTGCCGTGCGTATCGCACCAGTTTCCGGTCGAGCGGCTCCAGAACCAGCTTTCGCGGATTGGTGGCCAACACTCGCTCGAAACCTGAGGCCAACAAGAAGTCGGCCTTCACCGGTTGAAGCTCAAAGCTCTCGGAGCGACGATGGCTCGTAACTGAGACCTCATCCGAAACGGCAACACGGTGCCCCTTTGCGGCGTTGTTGAAAGCTGTTTCATCAATCTCAAAGACCGTCATGCCCGCCGTGTCCGCGGGAAAGAGCGCGAAGCCGGGGAGCGCCGTGGCTGGCCTCTGGTCGCTGGACGCGGTGAATGGTCCATACACGTGTCCCCGCCATCGCACCATTACCACCGGCGTTGGGCGCACGGCCAGTTCCAACCTGAATCCGCCGGCAACTAGTTCCTGCAGAGATGCGATCGCACTACCTGCCAGTTCCAAGACTTGCATGCCATCTTTGGCATCGACCTCTTGCACGGTGAGGATCTTGACCTGATAGCGAGATGCGTCTTCGTCGAACTCATCGAATCTGACAGCGTCCTCGACAAGTCCGACTACCAAGTGACCTGGCTGCGCGAGCATCGCCGAGCGGGCGGTGAGCATCCACCATATCTCTCCGTCATTTGGAAAGTCACCCTTCTTGGGCCGTTCGCCGTCTACGAACACAATGGGCACGAGTTTGCAGAACTGATTCTCCCCGGTCTCGAACCAGTTCTGAGCGACCATCATTACAAGTCGGGTGTCGTACGGTTTGGGCATTCGGAGTCCTCGGTCAGGTTTCTGGAGGGTATGTGGGGGCGAGGCTCACAAACAAGGAGGCCGACTGGCACACCTCACGGTTGCCGGCGAATCCGAAGTCGCTCGTAGCGCACTGAAGATGGTTGGGTGTTGAGATGATGCTCTACAGGTTGCTTGGCTTCGTCGACCACTGAGTGAGCTGGGCATTGCAATGATCGGGCCATGCAGTCTGATTGATTGCTTGCGATGTTCCGTATTCGCCCCCCATTTGACCACCACCCCCCTCCCCGCCTAGCCTTTCCCCAGATCCATGAAGGCCTCCCGCACCCATTCCGCCAAGAAGACTGCCGCGACTGTTGTCGCGGGTCTGGTGCTGGCCAACTCGAAAAAATCGCGCAAAGCCGTGAAACGGAGCAAATTCCTTTGCTTCCCGTCACGCTTGTAGCGCTCTCCAAGGCCTTCTGATCCCCGCGCACGCGGCGATCAGTTCTCCTGGGTACGCATGACAGGCTCGGATGGGAACCAGAGGTTCCCGCCCGGGCCTGCGGTCGTTTTTCACCTTTCATCTTCTCCCCCTTCCCCGTTTCCTTCCCCCCTTTGTGTTCGCGTTCTCACCCGTTTCGCCTTTCAAGTCCCCGCGTCCCCCTTTGTTTCAGGAGCCAATGTCCATGAGCATCCCATCATCCACCGATTCTGCCACCATCTTCGCCACCAGCGAATGCCCCGAGTGTGCCGCGGCGATCCGCGTTGCCAACCGCCCACTTCGCGGGGAGGTGGTTCGCTGCGGCGACTGTCGAAGTGAGTTGGAGGTCACGAGGATTGAGCCGCTGGTTTTGGAGCTGGCTCCGCCGGTGCAGGAGGATTGGGGGGAGTGAGTGGGGGGGAGGAAGAGCGGATTTCAAATTTGAAATTTGAGAAGGGCAGATTTGAGATTTGAAATTTCAGAGGTGAAGGAGTCGGGCGGGCGTTGGGTGCGGTGATCGAGGATTCGTTTCGCCGCCCAGCCCCGAACGCAACGGCCTTCGGCCTTACGGAACTTCCGGACCAGACCTTTCTCCCGCACAACACGTCTACCCGCACCTTTCGCTTTCTCCCTCTTGCACTTCTCCCTGGGGTGGCGCTCGAAGACTCGCTTCACCACCAGGCTACTAACTCAAAGGCCTCCGGCCTTCAGGCACTAAGGCACTTCGGAACTTCGGAACTCAGGCACTTTCCCATGACCACCCCCCCTCGCTCCCCTCGCGTCGCCATCCTCCACTCCCGCATCCGCGTTGAAGAGCGTCTCATCTGCGATGAGTTCACCGCACTCGGCATCGAGCACGAACTCCTCGATGCTCGCGAGCTGGTCTTCGACATCCACGATGGCTCCCCGTGGGCTCGGTTTGATGTGATTCTTGATCGGTGCATTTCGCAGTCGGGGGCGGTCGCCGCGGTTCGGGTGTTTGAGCGGTTTGGCATTCCGTGCGTGAACTCGGCGCGGGTCATCGAGGCCTGCGGCGACAAGCTCACCACCTCGCTCCTGCTCGCACAGGCCGGGGTGCCCACACCTCGCACGCGGATCGCGCTCGATTCAGCCACCGCGCTTCGGGCCGTCGAGGAGAACGGGTATCCGGCGGTGCTCAAGCCCACGGTCGGCTCCTGGGGCCGCCTTCTGGCTCGCGTGCATGATCGCGACGCCGCGGAGGCGATCATCGAGCACAAGGCCACGCTCGGCTCGGCCCAGCACGGCGTCTTCTACGTGCAGGAATACGTCAACAAGCCCGACCGCGACCTGCGCGTCTTCATGGTCGGCGACACCGCCATCTGCGGCATCATCCGCGAGAGCGCCCACTGGATCACCAACACCGCCCGCGGCGGCCGCGCCGGCGTCTTCGAGGTCGACCCGCAGACCGCCGAGATCTGCCGCCGCGCTGCCCGCGCCATCTGCGGCGATACCTCCCGCCCGTCCACCGCAGTCCTGGCCATCGACCTGCTCGAAAGCCCCTCCGGCGGCATGCTCGTCAGCGAAATCAACCACACCATGGAGTTCCGCAACAGCATCGCGCCCACCGGCGTGAACATCCCACGCTTCATCGCGCAGTGGACGGTCGATCAGGCCCGCCGCGGCGAGCCCGCGACCAGTGCCGCGGCTGGCACTCCCGTCGTAACCGCCACAGGAACTCACGCTGGCACCGCAACCGGCAACCCCATCGCCACCTCAACCGGCACTCACGCGGCGAACCACACCAGCACCCCGACTGCCACCGTAACCAGCACCGCAACCGCCAACCACACCGCCCCCCTCATCGAACCCCGCACCCAACGTCCCATCGAGGTGCTCCAGTGAGCCAGCCCCCCTCTCCCCCCTCCGCCCCCCTCCGCTGCGCCGTTGTCGGCGCGTCCGGCTACACCGGCGGCGAACTCATCCGCCTCATCGCCGGCCACCGCGCCCTCCATCTGGTCGCCGCGAGCTCACGCAGCAGCGCAGGTGAACCACTCAGCATGGTCCACCCCCATCTCCGCGGCGTCTCCACCCACATCCGCGAACTGCCCTTCTGCCTCCCCACCGATATCCCCGAGTGCGACCTCCTCTTCCTCTGCCTCCCCCACGGCGAAGCCGCGGCACAGATCGAACGCTGGTCCAAGCTCGCCCCCCGCATCATCGACCTCTCCGCCGACTTTCGCCTCAAAGACCCCGCCACCTACCAGCACTGGTACGGTGAACCCCACCCCAACCCCGCCTGGCTCAGCCGCTTCACCTACGGCCTCCCGGAAACTCGCCGCGAGGAACTGCGCACAGCCCGCTACATCAGCGGCGTGGGCTGCAACGCCACCGCCATCAACCTTGCCCTCCTCCCCCTCGCCCGCGCCGGCCTCATCAAGACCGCCATCGCCGATGTGAAGGTCGGCTCCTCCGAAGCCGGATCCTCCCCTTCAGCCTCCGGCCACCACCCCGAGCGCGTCTCACGCATCCGCCCCTTCGCCCTCGCCCAGCATCGCCACGAGGCCGAAGTCACCCAGGAATTGGGCGCGTGCGATCTGCACATGAGCGTCACCAGCGTCGAACTCGTCCGAGGCGTCCAGTGCACCGCCCACATCCTCCCCACCCGCCCACTCGAAGAACGCGAACTCTGGAAGCTCTACCGCGGCGCGTACGGATCCGAACCCTTCGTCCGCCTCGTGAAGGCCAAGACCGGCCTGCACCGCTTCCCCGAGCCGCGGCTTCTCTCCGGCACCAACTTCTGCGACATCGGCTTCGAAGTGGAACCCGTGGGCGAACATCAGCGGCTCGTGGTCGTGAGCGCGATGGACAACCTCATGAAGGGTGCCGCGGGCTCGGCGATTCAATGCCTGAATCTCATGCTGGGCCTCGAGGAACGCACCGGCCTTGAGTTCGCAGGGCTCTATCCGTAAGTGTGGCATCGCCAATGTGGCATCGCCTTTCTGTGGCATCGCCTTTCCAGGCGATGACGTGCCGCGAAAAAACGAACGAAACATCAAAGTGTCACACCAACCTCTTTCCAAAATCCACCCACCGCGAAACCGAGCCACCGAAAGCGTGCAAGCGTGGGATGTGAAGTCATCCCAATCACGATTGGCGTTGGGGCATGCTCGTGCTCGCCTGTTCCCCGGGGTGTTGCTTCAGGCCGTAAGGCCTGGAAGTTCGAAGCCCGGGGTGAAGCACGGCTTTGCGTGCGCCACCCCGGGTCCGCAGCACAGAAAGTCCCGCACACCGAAGGTGTGCAAGTTGGGGAGCGTGGATGGGTTTGGCTTTCGGCGCAACGCGAAGATCCGGCATCACGCATCGTTCCTGACTCTACTTGCACGCCTCCGGCGTGCGGGTCGTTTGGGGTCACAGTCTTGGGGTGGCGCACGCAAAGCCGTGCTTCACCCCAAGCTACGCACTTTCAGCCCTAGCGGGCTGCGGGCAGGGTGTTCGAAGTGGCGATAGGGAGCGGGGAGTGGGAGTGCGGGGCGGGTAGTGAATCGAGTCCTCGGACAGTCGGTCAGATGACCGCCTGGCTTTGAACCGGAGTTGATGTCAGTCGTGTTAACGTAAGCCTGGAGTCTCACATGATCGTGGTCAAGATCGGCGGCGGAGCAGGCATCGGCATGGAACATCTCGTGGCCGATGTAGCCAACCTCATTCGCGCAGGCGAACAGCTTGTCATCGTGCACGGCGCATCCGATGCCTCCACGCGCCTGGGCGAACAACTCGGGCACCCACCCGCATTCATCACCTCACCCTCAGGGCACACCAGTCGCCGCACCGATGGGCGCACGATGGAAATCGTACAGATGGCCTCACGAGGCCTGATCAACATCAACCTCGTCGCGGCACTCCAGAAGGCCGGCATCCAGGCCTGCGGCTTGTCGGGCGTCGATGCCGCGGTCTGGCAGGGAGCCCGCAAGCCCGTCATCCGCAGCGTCGAACAGGGCCGCGTCTGTCTCATCCGCGATGACATGACCGGAACGGTCGAGCGCGTGAACACGGCCTTCCTGCGGACGCTGCTCGATGCCGGCATCGTGCCGGTGCTCTGTCCGCCGGCCATGAGCTTTGACTTTGAACCAATCAATGTGGATGCAGACCGAGCCGCGGCGCGGACAGCCCGTGAACTCTCCGCCCGCGCGCTCGTCCTGCTCACCAATGTCCCCGGCCTCCTCCGCAGCTTCCCCGATGAACAGTCGCTCATCGGCCGCGTGCCGCGGCGAGAGTGGGATGAAGCCCTGGAACTCGCGGCGGGCCGAATGAAGAAGAAGGTGCTCGCCGCGCAGGAAGCGCTCGCCGATGCTGCGGATGGCACGCCCTCAGGTGTCGAACAGGTCGTCATCGCCGATGCCCGCTGCCCCGAGCCTCTCACACGCGCCCTCGCTGGCGCAGGAACGGTGTTCGCGTGAGCCCGGGTGTTGTTGACCATCGCCGCGAGCAACGTGTGGAACCCGGCACTGGAGGTGGTGGGGGAGGCGTGGGTGTAGGCGCACGGGGCATTCCACCCCTGCCCCGCGACGAACTCATCGCCAGCGACGCCGCGGCGGTCGATTGCCTCATCCAACTCGTCCGCACCCCCAGCCTCTCCGGCCA
Source organism: Phycisphaerales bacterium (assembly GCA_044371005.1). Classification (GTDB taxonomy): domain Bacteria; phylum Planctomycetota; class Phycisphaerae; order Phycisphaerales; family UBA1924; genus UBA2402. The sequence continues at coordinate 13,946 of JBILUL010000056.1, forward strand.
CGAATCACACCTGGCCCTGCGCCTGGTGGAATGGATGCAGGCCCTAGGCCTGCGAGCATGGATCGATGCCACCGGCAACGCCATCGGCGAACGAGGCCCCGCCGATGCCGCGGCGACGGTGGTGCTGCTGGGTCATATGGATACGGTGCCCGGCGAGATTCCGGTGCGGGTCGAAGGCGGAGAAGGCGGCGATGTTCTGCACGGCCGCGGCTCCGTCGACGCCAAGGGCCCGCTGGCCACCTGCCTCTGGGCCGCGGCACGCTGCCAGCTCCCTCCCGATTGCCGCGTCGTTGTCATCGGTGCCGTCGAAGAAGAAACCGCCACCTCCCGCGGAGCACGCGGCGTGCTCGAGTCATACCACCCCCAAGCCTGCATCATCGCCGAGCCCAGTGGCTCACGATGCGTCACACTTGGGTACAAGGGGCGGCTCGTGGTGCGCGTGAGTGCCGAGCTGGAACTCGTGCATACCGCCGCGGCTCGCGGCAGCTCGATGGACCTGCTCCACCGCTTCTGGCACCGCACCCTCGAACGAGTTTCTTCAGAGAACGCAGCACCCGGCAGAGGCCAAGGCGCGTTCGATCAGATCCAATCGACGATTCGCTCCTGGGCCACCGAGCCAGCCGGGTTGATGGACCGCGCGTGGCTCGAGGTGGCGTTCCGGTTGCCGGTGGGGGTGAGCCCCGGGCAGATGGAAGCACTCTGCCGAAGCATCGCGGCGGAAGTCGGCACAGAGTTCGGCGTCAGCGCCGACAGCCTTGAGATCTCGCTGGCCGGTGCCGAGGAAGCAGTGGCTTCGCCGCGGCATGATGTGTGTGCCGTCGCTATAGGTGATGCGATCCGCGCGCGAGGCGTGCGGCCGACACTGAAGGTGAAGACGGGCACGTGCGACATGAACGTGGTGGGGCCGGTGTGGCGCTGTCCGATCGTGGCCTACGGGCCGGGCGATAGTGCGCTCGATCACACGCCTCATGAGCGGCTGCATCTGAGTGAGTATCTGGAGGCGATCGGGGTGCTCAGTGATGGTTTGCGGAATCTGTTCGGGTCGATCGAGCAGGATTGATGTGGTGATGTGGCAACCCCGAAAACCGCGCGATGAGGCGAATTGACGACAACTTCGCGTGGGTTGGGTGCATGCAAGTCTTTACGGATAATGCTTATATGAGATAGAGTTATGGGTCGCGCCAAGGCGCAAACCTGCGAATGTAGGGGTTCTGGGCCAACTTGGCGCGAGAAATACTAGGGAAATGTTCGCACTTGAATAGGGATTTTTGCGGGGGTGCTTCTGAGTAGAAGAGCCCAATCTCCACCAAATGGCGAGACACCAAGCATCTTTGCCTGATAATTGTCTTGCATTGTCGTATAGATTTCAGTACAACACACGTGGAGGAAGAGAGCGTTACCGGAGGACCTGTTTCCTTCGGGCTGCAGACTGAAAATCGTGGCGCAGAGTGTGGTGCCATGGATTCGTGCAGACCGAAGTGTCCGACGGTGAAACTCGATTCCTCTGCGCAGCGAGCGCGGGTAGGCACCAGAGCGACGACGAGAGATCAAAAGTGTGATTCGTGTGCTGCGAAAGCGGCAATCTTGAGAATCACAACCGAGAAATCACGCATGTCGAATGGGCTCGAACGAGCACCAACGGGTCTGATCGTCTGATCAAACCTGATGGTGGAAGAGAGAGCAGGCTTTGATCCGGGTTTGTTGTTGAAATCGCCGCCGTCTGGTCGCGATGGATGTTGCACCCGCAACGTCTCGGTCAGACGGAGGTGCTGGTGGTTGGTTGGGGTGATGCACTTCGGGTTTGGGGAGTTTCGGGTGTGCGTGGTTCGGTTGACGGGTCTGCAGTGTCATCTCAGTTCTATCTCGCCGGGTGTGTGAGCCCGTAGGGAAGAGTTTGATGGTGCAGACTTTGAGAAACGAAAGAGAGAGTGCCGAAAATGAAGCGTGTCTTCCTCGGTCGAAATGTGCTCGCCTTCTCGCTGGTGGCTCTTGCGGGAATGGCTTCCGTGTCCGCAGCTCAAGATACCTTCCCTTTCACTGACCTTGGCGGGGATGGTCCCGGCGGCGACGGAGAGTGGGAAGATCTCGCAATCATCTCTCCGATCTATCAGGTTGAAGAAGTTCCGACCCTCGGCGGTACGGAAAGCTACGCGACCGCCATCAGCGACAACGGCTGGATCGCCGGCGGCGCTCGGCTCGCCAGCGGCGTGAATCGTGCCATCCGCATGGTTCGGGGCGGCGTTCCTCAGGATCTGGGCTCGCTGCCCGGCCTCGCCTACAGCAGCGCGTACTCCATCAACAACAACGGTCACGTCGCCGGCGTCTCGGCCGCCGCGGCGAACCTCTTCGGCACCACCGCACAGCCCTGGATCTACCGGGCTGGCGCATTCACGGATCTTGATCCGATGAACCGTGGCGTCTACTCCGCCGCGACGGCGGTCAGCGACGCCGGGCTCGTCATCGGCACGAACAGCTTCCTGGGTTCGGGCAGCGTTGAGAGCTTCAAGTGGTCCTCGGGCGCACCGGTCAATCTTCCCGACTTCCCCGGCGACATCTGCCGCATCTCCTATGGCATGGGCGTCAATGAAACCGGAGCCGCCGTCGGTTACTCCGCGGCCATCGGCTCCTGCGGCGACAACCGCGCCGTCCTCTACCCCTCCTCGGGCGGCATCATCGATCTGGGCACCCTGGGCGGCACCAACGCTCAGGCTCAGGCCATCAACGAACTCGGCGACGTCGTCGGCTTCTCCGAACTCCCCAGCGGCCAGAACCGCGCCACGCTCTGGAGCGGCGGCGCCATCCACAACCTCGGCACGCTCGCCGGTGCAAGCTTCGCGCTCAGCATCAACGATGACGGCATCATCTGCGGTTACTTCCTCGACAGCCGCAACCAGCAGCGCGCCTGCGTCTGGATCAGCGGTCAGATCTTCGACCTCAACACCCTGATGGGCAACGGCGGCGCGGGCTGGCGTCTGCTCATCGCCACCGGTGTCAACGACCAGGGCCAGATCGTCGGCCAGGGCCGCAACGCCGCAGGCCGCCTCCGCGGCTTCGTCCTGACTCCCCCCTGCCGCTCCGACACCAACCGCGACGGCGGCATCGACGGTGAAGACGTCGGCGTCTTCTTCGACTCCTGGTCGGCCGGCTTCTCCGACTCCGACATCAACCTCGACGGTGGCGTTGATGCCGCCGACGTCTACTACTTCTTCGACCTCTGGACCGAAGGCCGCTGCTGATCTCAGTCACCACCCGGTGACAGCACTCGAAACTCGAACACCCCGTGGCATCCTTGCCTCGGGGTGTTTTTTCATCCACACACCGCATCGCCTTCACCCCAGCATCGCGCACGCGACAACCCTCGCACCGACGGCCAGCACGCAAGCGTGAACCAAGATTTCAAATCAGATCACTTCGCCGGAAGCTGCTCGCGCAGCTGCTTCGCACGGCCAATCAGTTCACTCTGCACCTGCTCAGGCGGCAGCGTTGACTCAGGCGACTGAGCAAGCGCGAAATGCCAGGGCACCACCCGCTTGAAAGTCACCGGCATGGCAGTCGTCGCCAGATCCACCGGCACATACTCGTACAGAGGTGTACGCGCCCGCGCCGTCGTCCGCAGCGGCTCATACCCCTCATGCTCCACACGAATGTCATACACGCCGTAATGAGTGAAATCGGCCTCAAGCGGCGTGCGCCCCAGCTCCATGTCATTCATCGTGACAATGGCACCCGGCGGATCGCTGGTGATCGAGACGCGACGCTCCAGACAGCCACCCTGCAGCAAAACCGCCGCGGCGAGTGCCATCATGCTCAGACCAGCCTGCTTCATGACCGGACTGTAGGGGCCCTGCCCAACCACACGCCATCCAAGCCCCCTCGTCTCCTCTACCCCAAACATCAAGCAGCTCGCGACCAGCCTCCGGATGTTCCAAACACTCACACCCCCGAAACTCTGAACTTCTGAACTCTGAAATTTCAAATTTGAAATTTCAAATTTGAAATTCTGAACTCTGCCTTCCTTCCCGCTCCCCTCAACCCCTCGCCACCACCAGCCGCATCGCACCCAAGTACCAATCCTGACTCCTAAGCGACCCGTACCGCGCATCCCACGTGCCATCAGCCAAATCGCGAGCAAGCGAGTCGACAATGCGACGGTGCACATCCTCCTCGATGAACTTCCACACCGATTGACCCGCCCGTACCGCCGGATCAAGGAACGCCTCGGGCCTCGCATAGAAGGCCTCCGTGAAGCCATCGGCACAGTCGCGGGCGATCGGCACCTGCTCCACGCGCGTCCCTTCACCCAGCATCGCGCACAGCGACTCAATGGTGGGCATGCGCCGGCCATCGCCAGCCGTCAGCTCCGGCCCGTACTCGTGCAGCCAGAATCGCTCGAGCGCCACCATGTCAAACGTCAGAACGACCACCGGCCCGCGCGACACGCGAAGCAACTCGCGGATGCCCCGGGGCCGATCACTCCACTGGTGTACGGTCAGAATCGCCATCGCGGCATCAAACGCCCCATCATCAAACGGAAGCTCTTCAGCAAAGGCACGCATCGCCGGAGCCGCGCCGACCGGACGCTGAGCCCGCATCGTCGCCGCGGGCTCCACGGCAAGCACCCAGCGATCAGCGGGTTCATACGAGCCCGCACCAGCACCGACATTGATGACGGTGCGCGCGTCGCCCAACGCCGCATGGATCTGTGCCGCGATGCGAGGATCCGTCCGCCGGGTCCGTGAATAGCCGTGTCCAGTCCGCTCATAATCCACGTCACCGGGCATGTGTCGCTCCAAAGCAAGAGTGTGTTGCCCGGATGATATCGACCCGCTCAGCAACGCGAGCAGTCCCCAGACAACAACCCAGGACCATCGCATGCTCCACGTCCCCTCCTTCTCACTCGCGCAAGTTCAATTCTCCACCCTCTGAAATTTCAAATTTGAAATTCTGAACTCTGCCTTTCTTCCCGCTTCCCTAGTCGTGATGCCCGCCTCAGCCAATGCGTTCACCAAAAAAGCCACCCGCCGCGATCACGCGGCGGGTGCAAAACTACATCTCAAGAACCTCGCTCACTCAATCCAACCGACGCGGCGTCACACTCGAGACCAACCGAATGGGCGGCGCGGCCAAGTCACTGCCAAAACTCGCATCCTGGAAATCGTTGGGCCGCACCGTGAGGTCGACCGTGGCACGCATCAGCCTGGGTCCCACGTCGTAGCGGAGCGTGAACTGCAGGTTCGTGACGCCGGTGATGAGCGGCCGCTCCTCCTGCTCGGTCTGCACGCCATCGTCAAACGTCGTGAGCACATACCAGAGTTCGTTGGGGCCCCGCTGCGTGTCATCGGTGGCGCGCAGTTCCAGCAACACCACCTGACGACGCGTTCCATCATCAAAGGAGACGAACTCGAGCGAGGTACTCTGCAGCGGATTCTGCGCGGCATCAAGCACATCGACCGGGTACGGCCCGAACTCCGAGCCGTTGCGGACCATCGCCATGATGCGCTGCATCACCATCCGCGTCACCACGTTGGTCGAAGCACCCTCGGTGGTGAGCTTGTAGCTCTTGAACGAGGCATCAAGCGCCGAGAGCGATGCCGTCAGCAGCGTCCCCGTGATCGCCAGAGCGATCAGCACTTCCGCCAGTGAAAAGCCGCGGCGAGTTCTTACTGACATGGCTTGCCCTCCCGGTAGGTTCCAGCCACCGCATCCAACTGCATCGGCAGCATGATGCCGCTGGGCAGCGTCATGTTGGGATTGAACCGCACGTTGATCCGCCCGTACCCGTTGAACGGCACCGCCGTCGAGCCCGAGGGCTGCGGCTGCGTCGAGTTCACATCGGCCAGCCCGTCGCCATCCGTGTCCCACCCGACAATCCGCTGCCCATTGACCAGCGGAAGCGTCGCCGGATCCAGCGCCTCGGAGTCACCATCGGTGGGGCCGAAGTACCCCAGCGTCGCGTTGAAGTTGGCCGGATTGCCGATCGGTGCACCCGAAGCATCCACCATCGGTGCCTGGCCGAGCGTCGGGGCGAATGTCAGCATCAGCGCACCGTTGATTTCGGCATTGCCGCGGATGTCCATCACGCCCGCGATGATCGCTCCGTTGAGCTGCAGATTCTGCGTGGGCGGGCTGTTGAACGTGCCCAGATCCACCGAGTAGCCCGGCAGCATCATGCTGCTCTTGGCGATCTCGGAGAGATCGTTCGAATCGGGATTCAGGCTTGTGTCGTTGGGGCTCGTCGGGTGCGCCGACGCGAAGCGCGTCGAACCCGTGAACTGGATCTTGTTGCGGATCTGGGTGTAGTTCTGCGGAGCATCACTCACGATCGACCCGACGAACAGGCAGTCATGGAAGCGGATGTTGTTGGAGAGCGCCCTGGTATCGGTGATGCGCCGCCCGCCGATCACCAGCGGATTGGGCAGCAGGTTGTAGCCAACCGTCGTGGAGACCTGATTGGCGGGAATATCCGCCTTGTCCAGGGGTGTCGTTGCCATCAGAATCATCTGGTTCGGCGGACACGCCGTGCTCGGCAGCATCGTCGGATAGCTCGTCTCGGTGCCACTGTCGCCATACACGGTCCTGGGCACGCTCGGGGCGGGCCGGCCGGAAGTGCTGCTCATCTGCATCTTGCCGTACTCGCTCCACAGCGCGTGCGTGTTCGCCGTCTCGCAGCGCACCCACGTCACGCCCACAAACGTGCAGTTGCGGAAGAGCGCGTTCGTGCCCACGGGAATCACCACATCCTTGAAGACCATGTTCTCGTACACGGGCCGGTAGTACCAGTCCGAATACGCCGGCGCGTTGTACGGCATCTTCTCGAAGTACGCCGAGGTGAAGTTGTCCGGAAGACCATCCAGATCCACATCAGCATCCAGCCTCAGATACCGCGGCTGCGTCGTACCCGCCGCCCGCGTCTCCACGAAGGTCGGCACCTGACCTGCCGAGATGCCCCGGTTCTGCGCCACCTGGGTCGCAAACGTCTGTCCATCAGCGCGGGTCTGCAGCCCGCTCTGCGTCGACGTGAAGATCGCCGTGCTCACACTGGGAAGATCAGCATCCGACACCGAGTACGCCGTCGCACTCTCGCCGCTGCCCGGCTTGATGGGGCCCTGGAGCTTCGTCACCACCGCACCCTGCGCCGCCGTCCAGTCCGACTGAGAAACGCGGAACGACAGCTTGCCCGTGACCTTCGCGTACTGATCCTTGCGATCAATCACGCCGTCGCGATAGCCCAGCACCTGATCGCGGTAGCTGTTGGCCGCCGAGTCATAGTCGAGGAAGACTTCGCCACTGTCCCATCGCCCGTTGCTGTTGGAATCCACGAAGCCGCTCACGCTGTTGCGGTTGCGGTCAGGGTTCGAGGAATCAATCAGCAGCGCGAGATCATCGTCGGTCGTGAACTCCGCTGTGGCGCCCTGCGCCGGCGTGCCCGCAGTCAACGCCGAGGAAAGAACGACCTTGCCGTCACCGTTGCGGTCGTAGTGCTTGATGAAGACATCAAACTCATCCACGAACCCATCGCCCGTCACATCGTCAAAGGCCCGGTCTGGCTGACCGTCGCCGTCATAGTCCGTCGTGCCGCCCGGAATGCCCTGGGTCTCCGTCGGGTGCGATGCCCGCAGACGATTGTCGCCATCGACGTCGGACGAAGCCAGACCGTTCTGAAGAGCCGTGAGCTTCGTGTCAAGCGTCGTCGAAATGCCCCGGAAGTCGCTCCGCAGAATCAGCGGGCTGCCCATGTTGCTCGACACCGATGTGTAACGGCAGCCCATGCCGCCGCTGATCATCACGTTCTTGCCGATCATCACGCGGCTGCTCGAGATCATCGCGTGCTTGACCTTCTTGCTGATCCGGAAATCCTGCATCACCGTCCGCTGCACATACTGTCCGCCACGCCGGTACGAGAGATCAACCCCCGTCACGATCGCACGAACATCGGTGCCATTCGCCAGCGGCGCATACGTGATGATGTACGCCAGCGGCGGCAGATCCTGCCCCTCGCCGGCCGCCTCGATCGCAATCGCCGGCGTGTACACCCAGAAGTTCTCGATGTACTCAGTCTCGCTCGCGCCCGACAGCGCACTGCCCACCACCGGAGTCGAAACACCAAGCTCCGAGATCGTGTTCTGGTCCAGCGCATGCACCTGCGCCAGCGCCGCCGCAATCCCCGAAGGCGCACTCAGATCCTGCCGGCCTGTACGCGGCGGAAGCACCTGCACCGTCCCCAGCGACGACGTTTCACCCGTCCACAACGCCACGCCGAACGCACTGTTCACATTGCTCTCAGACACCAGAAACCGATTCGCCGCCTCAGTCAGGCGAGAACGCGCCACCAGCAGCCCGGTCTCCGCGGCGGACTGCGCCCGGTTCACGTGCAGCTGCGTCGCCGCGGTCGTGATGTTGCCGCGGCTGGCAATCGCCATCGCCGCCGACAGCGAGCCGAACAGAATCAGGAACATCATCGCAAGCACCGCAGCAACACCCTTGCGGGTCTGCCACCAGCGCACCTTCGCGATCCTGCCAACCCGCCTGTCAGACTCAAGACGTTTCATCGACGTTCACTCCGGACCCACGCACGAAGGGATCCAACCGACTCCTCAGTCACAACCTCGCTTACGGCAGCACGATCCAGGTCATCTTCGTGATCTCCTCCGCCTGCGAATCACTCATCCCCTGATACCGCACACTCACCGTGATCCGCAGCGGGAAACGATCGACCGCCAGATAGGGAAGCGAACTGGTCGCCGCCTGCTCATAGCCGCGGGTCCGCACCAGCCCGAAGTTGTACGGATCCAGCTTCTCCACCGTCACCGACTGCCACCACCCCTGCAGAAAAACCGGGTTGCCTTCACCATCCACCACCGGCACTCCATCCGGACCGATCTCCGGAACCTGCTCTCCCGCAGCATTGAGCGGTCCATCCATGGTCCCGCCAGCGCCGAACGAGATGCCATCCAGATCATCCAGATCATCAATGTCATCCACCGTCACTTCACCCGACTCCCGACCCCAGCCTACCACGGCCGCATTCACTCCCGTACCCTGGAGCGAAATGCTCGTCACCGGATCATGCCGCGGCAAGGTGCGCGTCAACTCCCGGATCTCATTGGCCAGCAGCATTCCCGTCGCCGCCTGGCTCGACCAGTTGTTGCTCCGCACGAACGCCGCCTGTGCATCGACGAAGGCGAGCACGCCCACACCGATGATCACCAGTGCCAGCATCGTCTCGAGCAGCGTGAAGCCACGACGGCGCACCGGCCTCCCGAGCTTCCTGCCATCCACCCTGTCATGTTCACTGCTCAGCATGCACAACTCCCTATCGGACCCACGCGGCACCGTGCCCGTCCGCATCGCTCTTCGGCACAATCCACCCATGCCTGAGGCCCGCCCACGAACGGCGAGCCTCCATTGCCGCACGCACGCCGCGCACACCGCCTGCGCAGGCCCGAAAAACAGCAGCACCACCCTCGGACAGGTGGTGGCCGCTTCTCGCGTCTGATATCCAAGACTCAGGGCAGGCGACGGAAGACGCACTCATAGCCCAGCGACACAACCCGGCCCCGGTCCGTACGGTCCTCTGGAATGAACCCCACGAGTGACATGTCGTCCCACTCCCGGCCTCTGCTGTCAATCAACGGGCCAGGCTCGGGCGGATGCACGAGCATCGAGAGCAGCGCCTCCCGCTTCTCCCAGAGTGAACTCTCCGAACTGGCCACCAGTCGCCCCCGCACACGCACTTCAACATCGACCAGCCCGATCGCCACACCGCCCGCATCACTCCCACCCAGCAGATACGAAGCCACCACCTGCTCACCCTCGCGACCGCTGACAAACCGGTGAGGCCCCGAACCGAACAGATCAACGCCCTTGAATGAACTTCCCATCGTGTACCTCGCAGTCTTTATGGAATCGGCTGAAGCGCAACCGGGTCGCGCGAGCCATCAGAAGCAATCGCCAGACACTCGATGCGCCGCACCGGCGCCTTGCGACCGGCCACATCGTGCATCACCGACATGATCACGACCCTGGCCGAAAGCTCGGTGTGCGCCGTGCTGCCAGGTGCCGACGCGATGCCCGCCCTGAGAAGGGCCGAACGCCCCGGGAGCAGGACGGTCTCGCTGCGAGCCGCATGCAGCGACTGCTCGATGCGGATGATCGTCCGCATCTCCGGCACATCCGCGAACGTCGCAAACGGCCCCTCATCCGACCAGTGCACCAGCGTCCGCTCCGCGGCACGCTCCACACTGAGCACCTGCACATCATCAAGCTGCGTCGAATCAATCATCACACGCTGCGGTGAAAGCACCAGCATGCACTCCTCCTTCCCTGGTTCCAATCATCCCCGGATCATCGGACCACCCGCCAGGCGGCGGCTGGTATCCGCGACGCCGTCGTTGTTCGTGTCGAGTACCAGCGTGAGACGCTCACACTCCGCCTCGAATCGCTTCTGATACATCACCGCCCGCTGTGAATGAGGGTGGTCCGCACCCGCACCATTCGAGGCCGCGATGAAGATCAGCATGAGCGCTCCCAGCGCATTGGCCGTTCGGGCATCTTCGGCGTTGAGGATGGTGACGACATCGCTGGCACCCAGGCCGGCCATCCGTCGCATCGTGCGATGCGCCTGATCAAGCTGCACCGCAAACGTCGTGACGATGCAGTCCGCGACGAACCCAGCCACGGGAATCGGCGGCGCACCCATCGGCCTCACGCGGCTTACCACAAGCTTCTTGGCCTCCAGCCGCCGCGCCACCTCCAGCGGCGTATCGCCCACGGTGATCACGCTCCCCGCGTCAACCTGTGCTGCCTCGAACGAGATGTCAGCACTGTCGAGCACAAGCGAGTTCTGGTCCACAGTGCATCGCCCGCGCAGCACACGCTGCGATGGCCACCGCACATCATGAAAGAGCATGGGTTCGAGGATCAGCAGATCGCGGTCAGCAGCAAACATGGCGTCGGTCTCACGAGTTGGTGGGAGGAGCGAAGTCGACACGTGCCAGGGGTGCGGGCGATGAAGCAGCCGCTCTGCTCACCACCCGCACCCTCTGGACACATCGCGTCGGATGAAGATTCACCAGGGGCTTACTGCGTCAGACCTCGGATCACCGCGTGGGCGCTCTCGTTGCGCATCTCCATCGTGTATTCTCCGAGCACCTGTCCGCTCACGGCGTCGCCGGTCGCGGCCAGGGGCTTGAAGTGGAAGCTGCGCCCCACCAGCGGCATGACGCTGATGCGCGTGCTGTCGATCATCAGCACCGTGTCGGCGGGCACCCAGCGAGAGAGAATCAGGTTGCACGCACCGAAGTCGCTCTCATAGACGCTCACCAGTTCCGAGAGCTTGCGGTCGCCCGGCGCATAGTGGCGCGAGGTGGAACTGATGAACTGGTTGATG
>JBILUL010000057.1:0-25165 GCA_044371005.1 Phycisphaerales bacterium
AACTGCATTGAGCAGTGCCTGGGTTATTGTGTGATTGGTGTTTCTCCCATGGGTCATGTCGGCCCGAAAGTTTCGAGAGGAGTTTTATCTCATGAAGAAGACGTTGATGATTGCTACGTTGGCTGGTCTGGCCTGCAGCGCCGTGGCCCAGAATGATCAGTATTTCACTGGTGAGCAGCTGGTTGCCGAGCGCGTGACGGTTGGCACCGAGTACAACAGCCGCGCGTCGGCTGTGTTCGCGAACGGTTCCTTCGGTGGCCCGAACCTGGTGTTCTTCGGTGCGCTCTATGACATCCTCGAGGACGCGAGCTTCGCTGGCACGGCTTGGGATGGCTCGACGGGCCGCGTCATCACGGAAATGGAGTTTGGTATCGGCAAGTTCGCCAACAGCCTCGTGACGACCGGTACGGTCCGCTACGCGTTCTACGATGCTGAGGCGATCGATGCCCTCAACGGTGGCACCCCCGGTGCAGCGTACACGAACCTCACCGATATGCTCGGTGGCGCAACGCCGTTCTTCAGCCAGGACTTCACGGGTCTGGCCTCGGGCTCTGGCGTGTACACCTATTACACCGTTGGTGGCCTGGCCATCACCGTTCCCGACGGCATCAACCGCATCTACATTCGTGCGACGATCATCGATCCGGTGACCGGCGGCACCTGGGGCAACCCCGGCGTGGCTCCCGGCTCTAACCCCGCAAGCGCCTACGTTCCTGGTCAGGCCAACGATCTGACGGTCGGTCAGGCGCTGACGAACTGCGCTCTCAATACGATCAACGTGTACGCCACCCCGGCGTTCACGGGCAACGCCAACCCGGGCCGCGGCTTGGGTGTGGCGAACCCCGCTGGCCAGACTCAGGAGCACCGCAACTCCGCGACTCCCCCCACCACCAACGGCACCACCGCTTTCCGCAGCCTCTTGATGACCCTCAAGGGTGACCTCGTGATCCCCGAGCCGGCAGGCACGATCGATCTGGGCACGCTCGCCGATGGCTGCGCTCCCCAGACCTTCACCCTCGCCGATGGCGCGACCAAGTACTACAAGATCACCCTCCCCGGTGATGCGACCGACACCGCCCTGCAGTTCTTCGATGCTGACACCGAAGGCGCCGCCGCCGACGTGAGCATTGCCATCTGGGACACCGCTGACGGCTCGGTCGTCGCCAGCGACCTCGATGACGGCAGCGGCACCAACGGCCAGCTGAGCTTCGGTATCGGTCGTCGTCCGGCTGTCGGCGACGGCAGCTGCTACGACGGTCGCGATGGCGAACTGCTCGCCACCAGCACCTACATCATCGGTGTGGCTGCTGGCAACGCATCCTTCGGCCCGGCCTACTCGGTCGGTGGCGCAGGCACGGGCGGCGCTGTGACCCTCAACCTCTGCACCAACGCTGGCGGCACCGCTGTCGGCGCCTCGATTCCCCCCTGCCAGGTCACCGATCTGGGCGACATCTCGGCTCTCGCTGGCGATCCCGCACCCGCCGACATGGAGCCGGGTTGGGTGGTCTGGTACAAGTTCAACAACTGCACCGAAGTGGCTGACGATGCCGACGCTGGCGCCCAGGGCACCTACATCGACTTCGACTTCTCCACCTCGTTCGTTGGTTCGGACACCATGGCCATGGTGTTCAACTCCAGCGGCGCTCTGGTCGCCACGAGCGACGACGAAGGCAACGACGCCTTCTCGCAGTTCTCGTGGGGCGATGTTGCTCCCGCTCGCTCGTCGACCGGCAACGGCGACGCCTTCGCTGGCCAGAACGGTGCCCTGACCGCTGGCGAGTACTACATGGCTGTCGGCCTCTTCGGCCTCGTCGAAGGTGGCACGAACCGCTTCCACGTCCGCAGCACCTCGGGCTCCTCGCTCCCCGCTGCCTTCGTGGTCTACAGCAACAGCCTCACCGCTTGCGGCGGCGTCTGCCCGGTCTGCGCTGCTGACTTCAACCAGGACGGTGGCGTTGACGGTCCCGACATCGAAGCCTTCTTCGTCACCTGGGAAGCTGGCGGTGTCTGCGGCGACGTCAACCAGGACGGCGGTACCGACGGTCCCGACATCGAAGCCTTCTTCGCTCTGTGGGAAGCAGGCGGCTGCTAAGTTCACACACTTCCGACACACTCAGAGTTCGCTCTGATTCGTTGGAAGGACCTTTCGAAACTTCCGAAGGCCCGGGCATCACTGCTCGGGCCTTCGGTGTTTTTGCACCACCTGCATCCGCCCAGTCGCAATCTCCCCGAGGATTACGCGGCGATCGGCTCTACCAGCCCGGGACCCGGTAACTCCCGAACCGATTTTCGCCAGTGTGCTCCTACGCTTGATTCGTGATCGACACCCATTGCCATCTGACCTTTCCGGAGTTTGCCGGGACACCCGGCGGAATCGCGAACGCACTCTCGCTCGCTGCGGAGCACGGTGTGGATGGATGCATCACGATCTCCACTACCACCCGCAACAGCCTCGAGTGTCTGGCCGTGGCGCGTGCTCATCCTCGGGTCTGGTGCTCGGCGGGGGTGCATCCCGGGTACAGCGACGAAGGGCCGCACGAGTGGGCACTGCTCCGCATCGCCGGGGCCGATCCCAAATGCGTTGCCTGGGGCGAGTTGGGGCTCGACAATCACTATCCGGAGCCCGCCGCGGCGGTCCAGCGGGACGTACTTGAAACCCAGCTGGGCCACATTGAAGCCTGGACGCGAGAAGGACTCGCCAAGCCCGTGGTCATCCATTGCCGGGAGGCCTTTGACGACCTCTTGCCAAGGCTCGCGGCATCAAGTCTGCCGCGTGATCGCTTCGTCTTTCATTGCTTCACTGGAACCGAGGATGAAGCCAGACGAGTGCTCGACTTCGGGGCGTGGATTTCGTTCACCGGAGTCGCGAGCTATCGAAATGCACCTGACGTCCACGCCGCGGCGAAGCTCGTGCCTGCCGATCGCATCATGATCGAGACGGATGCTCCGTTTCTCAGCCCCGAACCCCATCGCAAGGTGCGCCCCTGTCAGCCGTGGATGGCCTCGGTGACCGCCCGCGCCGTCGCCGCGTTGCGGGGGGAGTCGTGGGAGGCATTCCACGCGCAGATCAATGCGAACGTGCAGCGATTCTTTGGTGTGGGGTAACAGCACGTGAAACCCGCCTGATGCGCAAGAGGGCACAAGACCTGCGGGGCTTGTCTTGCCTGGGAAAGCATGGCATTCGGAGCCGATTTGGGCCCCCGGAGACGGCACCGCCGCGGCAGATGCCGCGCAGAGTCATCCCACCTACCATCGACTTCCATGCGAATCAGTTGCACAGCCGTTCTCTGCGTTGTGAGTGCCGCGAGCCTTTTGACCGCGGGTGGCTGTTCGGGCACGCAATCGCCGAAGCTGTCTGTGGCGGGGGCAAGCATCAAGGAACGCACCGACACCGCCGCGGTGATTGACTTCATCGTTGAGGCGGAGAATCCCAACGCTCAGGCCCTGCCGCTCCAGGATGTCACCTACACGGTGAGCCGCGGCGGCAAGCAGGTCTTCTCAGGCACTCGCTCCGCCGAGGCCGTGATCCGCCGCTACGGCAGCCAGCAGTTCGTGCTGCCCGCGTCGTTCCTCGCTCCCGCAGGTGAGGAGGTTGCCGGCGAGTACGAGATTTCCGGGACGCTGATGTACCTGGCACCCGGTGCCTTGTCCGAGACGTTGTTTGACCAGGCGCTCGTGAAGCCCGACGTCAGCTTTGCGGGCAAGGCAACTGCCAAGTAACGGTGTTGGCGTTGAGGTGACCTACTGCAGGGGCGGGGGTGCCACGCGCGGTGTTGTTCGCGTTGTTCACGCTGGTGCGTGCATGTCACGGGCGAGGTGTGAATTGGGTGAGAGAGTCGCCGGAAGGGGCCTCTGTCTGATACGAACGACGGGTTGATTTCCGCGCATCCTCATGCGTGCTTGTGAACTGCGTTGTTTCTCAGAGCGGAAAGGCCTTTGGGTCAGTTGCCTGGGTGAAACGAGGAATGAGAACGCCCCCCCGGGAACGGCATTTGGATTCGTGTTCGCTTCAAGGCGTGCTATTGCAGTGCATCGCGCGATGTGGCTTACCCAGTTGGAATGCCCCAGACTGGCAAGCCGATGGCGTGCGGGGTGTAGCGAAGAAGCGAACGGTCCCCCGAATGACTGCTCGATCTTTCCGTCAGAGTTGATCTGAGCTTTGTTGGCCCATGTGCCCGGACGATCTGCCTGGTTCTCGATGACACGACGACATACGAGTGAAAAAGAACAGAGCACGCCTCGCGGCGTGCTCTGTGTCAAATCTGCGTGCTGTACTGATGAAGCTTAGTTGGCCTGCATCTTGGCGGCCTTGGCCTTGGCATCGTCGAGCGAGCCAACGTACATGAAGGCGCCTTCGGGGAGATCGTCGCCTTCGCCGTTGCAAAGACGCTCGAAAGAGTCGATGGTCGACTCGAGGGGCGAGTCGACGCCCTTGAAGCCGGTGAACTGCTCGGCGACGTGGAAGGGCTGGCTGAGGAAGCGCTCGATCTTGCGGGCGCGGGAGACGGTCAGCTTGTCTTCGGGGCTCAGTTCGTCAACGCCGAGGATGGCGATGATGTCCTGGAGATCCTTGTACCGCTGCAGAATCATCTGCACGCGGCGTGAAACGCGGTAGTGACGCTCGCCCAGAATCTGGGGGTCCAGGATTCGGCTCGTGGAGCCGAGCGGATCGACGGCGGGATAGATGCCCTTCTCGGCGATGCCACGGCTGAGCACGATGAACGCGTCAAGGTGGGCGAAGGTCGTGCTGGGAGCCGGGTCGGTGAGGTCGTCAGCGGGGACGTAGATGGCCTGCACCGAGGTGATGGCGCCCTTGTTGGTCGAAGTGATTCGTTCCTGCAGCGCACCCATTTCGGTGGAGAGGGTGGGCTGGTAACCCACGGCGCTGGGCATACGACCCAGAAGAGCCGACACTTCCGAACCGGCCTGCGTGAAGCGGAAGACGTTGTCGACGAACATCAGGGTTTCCTTACCCGATGCATCGCGGAACTCTTCTGCCATCGTGAGGGCCGACAGAGCGACGCGAAGACGCGCGCCCGGCGGTTCGTTCATCTGGCCGAACACCATGGCCACCTTGTCGAGCACGTGGGCCTTCTTGCCCTGCGCGTCGGTGTATTCGGCTTCCTTCATTTCACGCCAGAGGTCGTTTCCTTCGCGGGTGCGCTCGCCGACGCCGGCGAACACCGAGTAACCGCCGAAGTTCTTGGCGACGCGGGCGATCATCTCCTGGATGACGACCGTCTTGCCGACGCCTGCACCACCGAACAGACCGATCTTGCCACCTCGGACGAAGGGGCACATGAGGTCGATGACCTTGATGCCCGTCTCGAGGATTTCGGTGTTGGGGTTCAGCTGCGAGAACTGCGGGGGCGACGTGTGAATCGGATTGCGCTTCGTGCAGTTCACCGGGCCGGCCTTGTCGATCGGGTTGCCCAGCAGGTTGAAGACGCGTCCCAGCACGCCTTCACCGACCGGCACCGTGACGGGGCCGCCGGTATCCATGCAGGACATCCCGCGAGAGAGACCGTCGGTCGAGCCCAGAGCAACGGCGCGGACGCGGCCGCCACCCAGGTGCTGCTGAACTTCGCCCACGAGGTCCAGGTAACCGGCCTTCGTTTCCGCCTTGATTTCAAGGGCGTTGTAGATCGCCGGGAGCTTGTCCTCGGGGAACTGTGCGTCGAATGTCGAACCGATGACTTGGGTGATAACGCCGGTGGTTGGCATGCGTGTTTTCCTTCGATCCAAAAGCCTCGTCTGTGAGGGGAACAAGGGTAGGTTCGTGCACCCCGCGAAGAAAGTCCGGAGAATCACCTCTCTCGAAGGTTCGAGTTTTGGTAGGTATGGTTTTTTCATCTCAACCGCCCCAGAGAGCGATCGCCACCAGACCCGCCGCGTGTTCGGCAGGCTTGGGAAGTAAAAACCGCCCCGGCGGCGGGGCGGTGGTCAATCTGCAGGTGGGTCCGTGGAGGACAGGAAATGCCGCTTCGGCAGGGCGACTCACTTCTCGCGGTGAGACTTGTCAGGCCGCTTGGGCGTCGGCGGTACGACGATCGGCTGTTCCTTGATCTTCTGCTTGAGGTGCTCGATCGCCGCGTTCAGCTGCGCATCTTCACCCTTGAACGTCGCATGTGGCGGGTTGTCGACCACCATATCCGGCTCGACGCCGTGTCCTTCGATCAGCCACTCGCCCTCGGGGCCGAAGACGCCGATCTCCGCCGCGGTGGCGATGCCGCCATCCACCAGGAAGTTGCTCGAGGAGAGCCAGATCTCGCCGCCCCAGGTTCGCGTTCCGATGACGGTGCCCAGCTTGAGCCGCCTGATGCCCTCGGCGAAGGCTTCTCCGTCAGATGCGGTGCGTTCGTTGCAGAGCACCACGATGTGCCCTCGGAAGGCATACTGCATGTTCCAGTACGTGCTGCCCACATCGGGCGACCAGTAGAACCAGGCCTTGCGGAGCAGGCGGCTCAGAATCCAGCTGTCGATGTTGCCGCCGCGGTTGTGACGGGCATCGATGATCAGGCCCTGACGCTGGTAGTTGGGGTAGAAGCCCTTGGCGAACTCCGTGAAGTTCTCGGTGCCCATGGCACGCAGGTGCATGTAGCCGATCTGGTTGTCCGAGGCCTTGTCCACCAGCTTCGTCCGCGTGAATTCCCATTCGTGGTAGCGAAGATCCTCTTCGCTGCTCATGCTGATGGGTGTCGCGATGACGGACTTGGCCTCACCCGCGGCGGGTTTGACTGCCAGGAGCACCTGCCGCCCGACCTGGCCGCGGAGCAGCACGGCGATATCCGGAACGTCCGCAGCGGCGCGGCCGTTGACGTGGGTGATGACATCGCCGACAGACAGTTCAACACCAGGGGCGGCCAGCGGGGCACGGCGTCCTGGTTCATCAGGATCGTTCGCGAAGATGCGATCGATGCGCCATCCACCGGTGGCTGCGTCGCGAGAGAAGAGTCCGCCCAGCGAGGCTGGTGCGACGTCGGTGTCGCCTGAACGCATGTCGCCGCCGCGGACGAAGATGTGCAGGGCCGAGAGTTCACCGACCATCTGGGCGATGACATCGTTGAGTTCTGCGCGGGTGGTGACGCGTGCCGCGAGGGGCTTGTAGCGTTCGAGCATGCCCTTCCAGTCCACGCCGTGCATGTTGCTGTCCCAGAAATAGTCGCGCTCGAGGCGCCAGGCTTCGAGGAACATGCGGTCCCATTCCTCGCGGGGCGTGATGGGGAAGGTCCAGCCCGCGAGATTGATCTGGTTCTTGGCGTCCAGGGTGACCGTCGCAGCCGCGGCATCGACCACATGCAACGCGGCGGGCTTGCGGATGAGCATCGCCTTGCCATTGGCGGCGATTTCGTAGGTCCGGATATCGGCGACCACGGTCTTGAGTTCGAGTTCCGTGTTGGCGATCGGGAACGAGACCAGCGAGGTCTTGCCTTCTTCGCCCGATCCGCTGCTGAGCATCAGAAGTCGCTTCTCCTGGGCTGTCAGGCGGCTGTAGTTGCCTGCGGGGATCGGGACTTCAAAGAGCCGTTCGGAGATGCCGTCGAGCTGAATCTCGATGGGGGCGGGCTTCTTTTCTTCCTTCGCCGCAGCATCGGCAGGCTTGTCGGACGCGGACTTTTCTTCCGCGGCCTTCTCCGATTCGGACTTCTTCGCATCGACCTTGGCTGCGTCCTCCTTGGCAGGTTCCTTCTTCTTGTCGTCCTTCTTGGCGTCTGCCTTGGGAGTCAGTTCATCATCGGGCGCGAACGGCCAGCGCTGACCGGGCTTGAGCGCGAGGGCGTAGGCCTTGGTCATGTTGTCAAAGTGCGGCTCGGGCGCCATCGGTCCCCAAGGCGAGCCGACATCGGACTTGAGCGTGCGATCGGAGAGGAAGTAGAGCCACTTGCCATCGGCACTCCACGCGGGTGCGTAGCTCTGGAAGCGGTCGGTGGTGACTGCCACGCTGGTGCCCGAGTCGATGCTGTAGAGCTTCACCTGCAGATTCTGATTCGCGCCGTGCACCGCATACGCGATCCACTTGCTGTCGGATGACCAGGTGAAGTCGGCGGGCAGATCCCAGTTGTCGGCATCGATCTGCTTGCTGGACTTCGAAGCGACATCCACGAGGAAGACCCGCTGATCCTTGTCGAACGCCGCGATGTACTTGCCATCGGGGCTGGGGGTGCCTTCGAAGCGAAGCACGGTGGAGTCGCTGGTGATCTGCATGGACTTCGCCGCGGCATCGACGCCATTGGCTGGAAGCGTCCAGAACTCGGTCTCACCCGTCTGGTCGAGGATGGTCAGGAGCGAGCCATCGGGCATGAAGCGGGCATCGCGATTGCGTGCCGCGCCGGTGCGGGGGATCTCGATGAGGCGGCCCTGCTGCTTGGGGGCCACGAAGATGGTGCCACGTGCGGTGATGGCGACGCGTTCGCCATCGGGGGAGATGTGTGCGGCGGTGAGGTAGTCAAAGGGCTTCTTGACCCACCGTTCACGCATCTGGTCAAAGTCTGAATCAAGGCGTATGCCCAGCTTGGCGCTCTGCGCGGATGCAAGGTCGATGCACCAGAGATCGGCGCCGAGCTGGTAGACGACGCGGCCGTTGTCGAGCGCGGGACCCTTCACGTCGAGGTAGGGAACGCCCATCGAGGCGTGGTCGGTGTGCTGCTTGAGGTCCTTCCCCGAGGGGTCCATGGACCAGAGTTCCATGGTGTTGTCGCGGTCGCTGAGGTGGTAGACGCGATCCTTCCACCACATGGGTGCGTAGCTTGTTCCCGGGTAGTCGGTGGTGAGCCCGATGGCCTCGGCGTTCTGGGTGGTATCGAACTTCCAGAGCTGCTGGATGGTGCCGCCCTTGTAGCGCTTGGTGAAGCTGCCGTTGAAGGGGATCCGCGTGAAGTAGAGCGTGTGGCCATCGGGTGCGAACAGGCCATCAGAGGCCTGCGCGAGCGGGACGACTTCGCGTGCCGCGGTTGCTGGGTCGATCAGCGTGAGTTGCACGTTGGGAAGCGTTGAGAATCGGTTCGTGGTCGCCATGACCTTCGCCTTGCCCGCCGCGTCGGGCTGCGTCCATCCGGCGACGGTGGCACGGGCGTTGCCGTCCCAGGTGAGGCGAGTGGGAAGGCCGCCATTGACGGGCATCGTGTAGATGTCGGTGGGCCCTTCGTACTGCGCGGAGAAGGCGACGGTTGAACCGTCGGGTGAGATGCGAGGAGAGCCTTCATCGCCGGCGTGGGTGGTGAGGCGCGTCGCGACCGCACCGTCCTTGCCCTGTGCCGCGGCGAGCGACACCTTCCACAGATCGCCCTCGGCGACGAAGATGATCACGTCGCCTCGCAGGGTGGGTTGGCGGTAATACCCCTCGATGCCCGCAGCGAACGCGGCATGGGAGGCAAGCAGCGCGGCGATTCCAAAGGACATGGCGGCAAGAGGATTTGGCATAGACGCAAGTGTAGAGCAGGCCGATGCCGTGTCCATGGTGGTTGGCCACCGACAGGGCAACCGCGAGTTCCGTCCCCGCTCAACGCGATTGGGGATGGAACAACTGCGCATTCCAAGTGATTGACACTGATCGAAAAAGACAGCCCCCGCTGCCGAAGGCAGCGGGGGCTGAAGAGGTCACACGTTCCGTGCGAGCTGGATCACCGGCGTGACCCGGACAGGGCTGCCGGACTCAGGCGCGGCGGCGGCGGCTGACGAGCAGGGCGGCCGGCGCAAGCAGCACGAGCGATCCCGGGGTGGGAATGCCGTAGATGCGCAGCGCGATGGACTGATTGCTGATGCCGGCAAATGAGCGGAGGGACGAGGTGAAGTTGCCGTTGGCTTCGCCGGCAGCATTGCGGTACAAGCCGTTGAACACGTTCGCGCCGACCGTGGCAGGAGTGCCGACGCTGATGATGGAGGTCAGGCCATTGATGTTGCTGTAGTTGATTCCATCGGTGGTACCCTGGAAGTTGAGCGTGATTCCGACTCGGGTATCAGCGATCGCGAGCGGGGCGGCGAGGTTGATGCCCGCGTCTACACCTTCCTGGGTGCCGGTAAGCGGGATGTAGAAGTTGGGGGCCAAGTTGCCGCTGATGGTGAGCGAGTACGACGCCAGGAGATTGGAAAACGCCGGATTGGCCGTGCTGACCGGGCCAGTGTTGACGTTGTCCCACACGAAGATGGTGAGCTTGATGCCGGTGAATGCGCCGTCGGTGATATTCACGGGGAAGAGGTCAAAGCCTGTGATGGCCGTTGAGCCTGCAGCCAGATCGAAGCCACCGCCCATGAACGTATTCGGGCTCGAGTTCGTCGCGAAAGCGAGCGCTTGTGGAACTGAATTGCGGAAGTTGCTGGCGTTGTCGAAGATCAAGCCAGCGTTGGCGCTGACTGAAGCACCCGCGAGCATGCCAAAGGCGGCCAATGAAACACAAAACTTCTTCATCTCGTCTACTCCTTCCAAGAGTTGAACCACCAACGCTGGCGAACAGGTGGAAACAGCGCCGGTAAGCCCAGTCTGATCGCGGGAGAGGACACTGTGCCCGCTCCGCGATTGGTGCATTTCGTCACGGGGCTTTGGCCGCGAACGAACTGCGAATCTGATTCTGAGTGTCGCGAAGAAGCATATCAAACCCCAGCGACAATCTTGCCTCAGTATTGACTGTCCAGCCGTTCATGCAAGGCGGTGGCACCATCCCGTTGGCGTGCCCCGGGGCCGCCGCCAGCAAGGGGTGTTCTTGGGTACGTGCGGCGCTTCACGCTGACTTCCCTACCATTGAACGTGTCATACTCTGGTGGTAGAAAAGTACTGGTTGCAATGTCCGGCGGCGTGGATTCTTCTGTCGCCGCGGCGATGCTCAAGCGTCAGGGTTTTGACGTCGTCGGGTGCTTCATGCGCCTTGGTTCACCGGGCGAAACGCTCGATGAACTCACCCCCTGGGAAGATGCCTGCCGGGTGAACGCCGGGGGAAGTGCTGGTGGGGTGTCGCTGCCGCAGATCAAGATCGGGCATCAGGGGTGTTGTTCGATCACCGACGCGGCGGATGCCCGTGCGGTCGCCGCGGAGCTGGACATTCCCTTCTATGTCTGCAACTTCAAGAAGGACTTCGGGCGGATCATCAACTATTTCGTGGATGAGTATGCGAGCGGGCGCACGCCCAATCCATGTGTGCGGTGCAATGACTGGCTGAAATTCGGCAAGTTGCACGAGTATGCGGGGCAGATCGGCGCCCAAGTGGTGGCAAGCGGGCACTATGCGAGGATTGAGGAAGAGGGGGGTGAGCGGGTGCTCAAACGCGGGCTGGATGCCTCGAAGGATCAGTCCTATGTGCTATTTGGCGTGCCCCGCGTGCAGTTGCCCTCGATGAGCTTTCCGGTGGGGGGGATGCCCAAGACTCAGGTGCGGGAACTGGCCAGAGAGTTCGGGCTCCCGGTGTTCGACAAGCCCGATTCGCAGGAGATCTGCTTCGTCCCCGACAACAACTACGCGGCATTGGTGGATCGCAAGCGTCCGGACGCGGCACGCGAGGGCTCCATTGTCGATGAGTCAGGAAAAGTGCTGGGCAAGCACGACGGCCAGCACCGGTTCACGATCGGGCAGCGACGCGGCCTCGACATCGCCCAGGGTGAACGGATTTATGTGATTCGCAAGGACGCGGCGACGAACACGGTCGTCGTGGGTCCCAAGGAGCGGTTGCTTGCCCACGGATGTGAAGTGGGTGAAGCCAACTGGCTGTGCGACCCGGCCCACGTGGAGGGGCGTGTGGTGATGGCCAAGTACCGCTACAACACGCCGCCCGCGAGTGCGGTGATCCGGGTGCTCGAATCGGGTGCGGGGCAGACTCACTCGGGACGATTCGGGCGATTTGCTGTGGAGTTTGACACGCCGCAGGCGGCTGTGGCGGCGGGGCAGGCGGTCGTGCTGTATGACGGCGACCGCGTGCTGGGCGGGGGCTGGATTGAATCGGCGCAGTTGTGCAGTTGATGAGAAATGGATGTTTGCCGATGGTTCGCGGTGAACGGGACTGACCGAGTTCAGCAGCCAGCGCTCCAGAATTCGAAGAACGTCCCCACGTCGTCGCCGTCGATGCCGCCGTCCTGGTTGATGTCGGCGCGGGGTGCTCCGTTTTCCCACTCATCAAAGAAGGCACCGATGTCCGCGCCGTCCACGCCGCCGTCCTGATTGAAGTCGGAAGGACAGGTGGGAGGCGCAATGTATCGGATGATCAGGCGAGGCCGCGTGGAGGCAACGGTGGCTTCCGAGGAGGCCATGAGAAGGCCGTCGGCGCCGGGGGCGCGGGGAAGAAGTGCCCATCCCAGGTTTGGCTCGCCGCGTTCCCACGCCTGGACTGAGTCGGTGACATCGATGGAGAGGGTGCCGGGCTTTACCCATGCGGCGTCGGTGGCATTGCCCGCGGTGTATTCCGCCCATCGGTGTGCTTCGACGTCGGTGGCGGTCACGCCCGAGGCCATCGTGTTCCAGGTGGAGACTTCGGACCATGGCGAGAGCATTCGATGCAGGGTGAAGCCGGAGCCTTCCTGAGTGACGCGAAGTTGGAGGATGGCGGAGGTGATGCGGCTGCCTTCGGGGATCCGGCCTGAATCGGAGCCAAAGAGCCCATCGAAGCGCAGGAGTCCCTGGCGGGCCTGTCCAGTCCCGTTGGGGTCGCTTGAATCGATGAACATGCTGATCGCGCTGCCCGAGAAGGTGGTCGAGGCCGACTGGCGGAGTTCGGTATCCTGGGTGCCGGTGTAGCCGGAAACGCCTTCCTGGAAGGTGGCGATCGATACGGGCACGCTGGGCATGGTGATGACCAGCTGCGGGCGGTTGAGGAAGTCGCCGCTCTCGGACGACACGAAATCGATGCCGTTGGTGGTTGGGAAGGGAAGCAGTGCCCAGCCTCGGTTGGGGCTTCCGTTCATGTACGCACGCAGCGACGATGTGACATCGAGTTCGATCGCTGTGAGCGGGAGCAGGTTGCCAGCGTTGTTGGCTCCGGCCACTGCGACGGGCGAGGCGAACGCATCGATGCCGTCGGCGGCAATGCCATTGGCGAGGGAACTCCATGTGGAGGATTCGTTCCAGTCCAGAAGCAGATCGTGGAGGCTGAATCCGCTGCCGCTGTTCGCGATCGAGATTCTGAGCTTTGCGAGCAGGATGTCGCGGTCGGCGGGTATCTGAGTGGGGTTGGGGCCGAAGAGGTCGTCGAAGCGGATCAGTCCTTGAGCTGGTCCGGCGGGTGTGCCGTCAGTGTTGGCCACGGTGATGACGCTGGCGGTGCCGTTGGCAACCGCCGGCGTGGCACTGTTGATCTCGGCGTCCTGAACACCAAGGTAGGTGTTGGTCCCGTCGCGGAGGGTGAGTGTCGTCAGGCTTGAAGGGGTGCCGTCGTAGCGGTTGGCAAAGTCAAAGGCGTAGCGGAACTGGCTGTTCCAGTCGGTCTGGTAGAGCGAAAGTGAAGGCGAGTAGGTTCGCACGGTGATCATCGAGTTGCGCTCGTCAAGGCGCAGCAGGCGCATGTAGCCGCTCCCGCCTTCGGTCCACGCCTGATAGTCGGAGAGCATCTCGAAGACCTCGCGGCCCGCCGCGTTGATGCCGATGATGGCATGCTCGCCGTTGTGATTCGGGACTCCGCTGGCGAAGTGGCCGTTGAGGAACATGAAGATCTGCGGGTTGAGCCGGACGAAGTTGAGCCACGTGGAGTTGCCCGCCGAGGATCGCCCCGCGTTGGCGCCGGAGGTGTTGGCATCATTCACGTGCTCGTGCGTGGAGCAGATGGTCGGCAACCCCGGATTGGCGTTGATGATGGACTGGGCCCACTGAAAGGTGGCCAGGTCCGGTCTCCATTCGAGGGTCAGGTGCAAGTAGTGGCGGCCTCCCGCTTCAAAGACCTGTGCATGGTTCTGCCGATCGGGCGAGAATCCGAAGTACCAGGGGCGTCCCACGTAGCGGGCTGGGCCGAAGAACTGGTCATAGACCGCTGAGCCTGAGTTCTTGTCGCTGACGATGTCGAAGTCGTGGTTTCCCAGGCAGACGCCGTAGGGGAACATGCCGTTGGGGAGCACGGTGTCGAGCACATCGATCGCGGCATCAGCACGCTGCCATTCGGCGAGGTTGCCGCCGTTGGCGCCATTGTCGACGATGTCGCCCAGATGCGTGGCGAAGGCGATGTTGAAGGGCGTGTGCCAGTCCCGGGTCCACTGCGTCTGCGCGGTGAAGTGACGGGTCCACGCGGCGGTCTCGCTGTAGTACTGCGTGTCGGGGTAGGCGACGATCGTGAACGGAACCGGCAGAGATCCTCGCCCGGTGTAGCCCCCGTCGGGTTCGGGATGCACGGTCAGCGCCGCGGCGAGTGCCGTGAGAAGTGATGAGAACGCGGGCATGCAGTGGCTCCGGAAATGGTGGTATGGAGTTTACATCCGCGCCCGCGCACTTCGAGCGATTTCAGCGACTTGTGCGAAGTGTTCATGCAATCTGAGCACAGGACTTCGCGCAGTCCTAGCCGGATCGAAATACGAGACGAGGCAGGCGACTGCTTTACTTGCTCAACTTATGGCACGCACCGGTCGACTACCGCATCGTTCTGGATTCACGCTGATCGAACTGCTCGTTGTCATCGCGGTGATTGCGCTGCTCATCGGCATTCTGCTTCCGTCGCTGGGCAAGGCTCGTGCCACGGCGCGGACCGTCAAGTGCGGCGTCCAGCAGCGGCAAGTGGCCCAGGCAGTGATGATGTACGCGCTTTCCAACAAGGAGCGCTGGCACCTGGTCTGGGACAACGAAGCTCCGCGAGCCCGCGCGGGGTTTGCGGGCAGCTACTACCTCATCCGTCCGTATGTGGTGAACGGCCTGGGCGACATCGACGAAACCGACGCCTACTGGGCGTCGCTCTATGACGCGGAGCTTGGAATTCAGATTCAGACCTCGATGTACGAGGTGGCGGGCGGTATCGGCCAGCGGCCATACCTGGGTGGCTGGGAAGTCACCAAGTGTCCGGAGGCCAAGTACACGCTGCCGGCTTTCCGCAACAACGGCGCACTGGCGCACGACCCGTTCACGCTCTACTCAACCTACTGCTTCAACGGCGTCACGCCCGGATACGACAACGTGCCCGAAACGGCGACTCGCACGTTCTTCGAGAAGCGGCGGATCGGAAACACCGACAAGCGAGTTCCACGCAAGCTGGCCGACATTCTGTTTCCGTCGAGCATCATCATGTTCCAGGACGGGTCGGAGGTCATGCTCGATGGCAACGGTGACACGCTGATTCAGCTTGATCAGTGGGACACGCTGCCCGCGCCGGACAACCAGCTCTGGTCGCGTGAGTATTTCCGCCACACGCGGGCGAGCTCAGTGGCGTGGACCGACGGGCATGTCTCCGTCGTCTCCGAGTCCGAGGCTCGGAACAAGAAGGCCGAAGTTCTTCGAATGTACAACACGACAACGGGCGTTCCGCTGCCGTGGTATTCAACCCCGGGCATGAGGTGATGCCAGCTCGCCCGGTGTGTTGCGTTGGATGACAGGAGATCCTGGCAGGGTTCTACAGGGAGCAGATCATGAAGATTCGTTCAGCAGTCGCAGCGGTTCTCGTCGCCGCGGCCGGGCAGGCCGTTGGTCAGGTGCAGCACGGCATTGTCAATGTCACGGAGATCGATGGTGGCAACCTGGCATCGTCGGTCGCGGTGACGGGTGTGCCCGGCTTTGGCGTGTGGAGCGTCGATGCCGCCGCGTCCAGCCGCGGCGACTATGTGCTCAACTTCGGCACGGGCAGCGACAACACGCTGGGCGTGTTCATGGTGGCCCCGTACCAGCTCGAACGCATCGAGCCTTCGGTGGGCGCTGGAGCAGCACCTTACTACGCGGTGCCCATGGGCGCCCGCACGCCCTCTGGCACCGGATATCAGGTTTCGGTCTTCCGCGCCGGCACCAGCAAGCCCGAAGTGAATCTCAACGCGACGGTCGCGTACTTCCCGGTGGCTGATGGATGGCTCGCCGCGGGTCTGTACAACAGCGCCAACAACGGCGTGATCACCTCGGTGGTGGGCAACGTGACGCTCCGTACTGAAGCGAACTACACGGGCATCGGCAACGAACTGCTCGATCCCAATGTCGCCAGCCCTCCGGCAGGCGTCTACTACCTGCACTCCGACACGATCGACTTCCGCCGCGACGGCGTCTTCCTGACCTGCGGCGCCAAGGACGAAGACAACCGCGCAGCCTGGGCCGCCAACTACATCACCGGTGATGCGTACATCTACGTTCAGGATCTCGCGGCCGACGGCGGCAACGGCGAGAACGATCCCGCGTCGTTCGTCTTCATTCCCGAAGGCACGGCCGGCGTGACGATGGGCACGTTCACCGGCACTGCCAAGAAGCTCTTCCGCCAGGGTGACTGGTCGGTCGCCATGGTCGGCCAGCCCCTGTCCAACGGCACGTTCCGCATCACCATTCCCGGTGAATCCGCAGCAACGGGTACGCTGATGGTGGCTCCCTACGCCCGTGCTGACCGCACCGGCAACCCCACCGACAATCCGGTCTGGGCGCAGCCCGATGGCGACGGCTGGCTCATCACGACGCGTGACCAGCCCAATCTGGGTCTCCAGGACAGCACCTGGGACGCCGTGTGCAGCTTCGCATTCTTCAAGAATGGCGTGGCCATCACCCCCGGCACGCCTGCCCGCTCGTATCTGGAACGCCTTGATGAGGTCGCAGCCGCCCGCTTCGGCATCACCGAGTTCACGCCCGACAACACCAGCGGCGACATGGAGGCTGTCCGTCTGATGGGCAGTGACATCATCGACATCGCCGGCGCCAACCGCGGCGACAACCAGATCTCGTACCTCAACGCCATTCTCTCCTCCGCCTACGACAACAGCCAGGACACGCGTGAAGGCATCATGCTTGGCTCGGTCTCCGAGTTCGTGCGTGACAACACGATCACCGGCGGCGTGAGCGGCTGGTCGACGTTCAGCTTCGACAACGGCGATGCCGTGTCGCACGTCGCGGCGATCACTGGCGGCGAAATCAACAGCAACTTCGCAACGGCCTACTTCCCGGTCGCTCGTGGCTTCACGGGCAATGCCGATGTGGGCGTCTTCGATGGCCTCTTCCAGGTTCCCGCCGCGGCCGATGCGATGACCGATGGCGTGGTGATGGCGATCAACTGGGACAACAACAACCGTGCCTTCCGCGTATCACCCAACGGCGCAAACTATGACCTCATCCCCTATGAGGCGCAGAATGTCCAGGTCGGCGGCGTTGACACGTTCTTCATGGGGCAGGTCGCGACCGACAGCGTAGAAGTTGGCTATGTGGTGCTGCCCTACAGCACGCCGGGCCTGGTGGCCGGCTACATCAATGCGGATGGCACCACTGCCTCAAGCAGCGGCACCTTCACGGTCGCCGCGGGCACGGACGCTGGTCTTGGCTTCCCGGTCTTCGAGCTGACGATTGATGGCGTCGATGCCCGTACCGCTGGCATGCTGCTGCTCAACGCCACGGATGGTCCCTTCGCGATGGCTTGGGAAGCTGGCGAAAACGGCGAGTTCGAGATCTCCGGACTTGACCTGGTGAGCACGCAGCCTGGCCTGTGCGCCTTCAGCTTCGCCTACATCCCCTTCGAAGGATTTGGCGTCGGGCCTTCCTGCGGCTGGCAGGCCTCCAACTGCCCGGCCGACTTCAACCTCGATGGCGGCGTGGACGGCGGCGACATCGAAGCCTTCTTCTCTTCATGGGAAACGGGCGACTCGTGCGCTGACACCAACCTTGATGGTGGTGTGGACGGCGGCGACATCGAGACCTTCTTCACTGCCTGGGAAAACGGCGGCTGCTGATCAGCGACGCTGAGTCCTCTCGGGTAACACACACACGCACACACGCACGCAGCGGTCCGGGGCACACCCCGGACCGCTCGTGTTTTTGGTTGGGTGACGGGTCCGGGTGGCATCCGACGCGGGGTGCGTGAACGAGGTCGGAACTCCGCTCAACGAAGAAGGGCACCCCGAATCGGGTGCCCTTCTTCATTGATGATCAAGACGATGTTCGGTCGGAGTCGGCGAGCGATGAGGCGAGGTTCAGGGGGTCGCGTTCCAGCCGTAGGCGACGTACTGGTGAGTGAATGTGCCGTCATCGAAGAGGTCAAACAGGCCGTAGCCCTCCGGGCAGCGTTCCTTGGCACCCTTCCACCACGCACCGCTGACGGCTCCGTCGCAGATGTAGGAGACGCCGTCAAGATCGATGCGCTCGATCATGTGGATGTGGCCGCTGATGCAGACCTTGACCTGACGGTGCTTGGCGAAGAGGCTGCGCAGGCGTTTTCCGTCCTTGAAGACACTCGCTGCGGACATCCTGAACTCGTTGTTCTCGAGTTTGGCATCGGCGAGCAGCGCCACCACTGAGAAGATCGGGATGTGCGAGACGATCAGCGTCGGGGCTGCGGGGTGGGCCGCCAGTTCGCTTTCGAGCCAGGCAAACTGTTCGTCATCGAGTCCGCCCAGATAGCCATCGCCGTTGGGCTGCACGCTGTCGAGGACGATGATCCGCCAGCCGCCACGCGGGATGCTGTAGTAGGGCTTGGCCAGGCCCAGAGTCTCGCAGGCCCATGCCTTGCCCCAGCCCTGTTCGGTGCCGCTGGTCTTGCTCTTGGTCTTGTTCCATCCCCAGATGTCGTGGTTTCCCACGCAGTGCCGGAGTTCCAGCGAGCATTCCTGCTTGAGGGTGCGGGTGAACAGATCCCACTGCGACTTGGTCCGGTCAAAGCCCTGCGCGAAGGCGTCCATCACCAGATCGCCACCGGTCAGGATGAGGCTCGGTGCATCCTTGTGGCTCTGGATGTGTCGCAGGCATGCCCCGACGCCGTCTCCGGCGCGAAGTTCGGGTTGGATGTGAGTGTCCGTGATATGGGCGAAGCGAAGCGTTCGGGTTGCAGCGGTCGGGATGGCGGCGGTGGCGCGAGCGGGGGTGAGTGTGGCGGCGAGACCGGCGGCGGCACCGAGGATCGTCTCACGCCGCGTGAGGTGGGGGTGGGGCATTGATACTCCTTGATGTGTGAGCGAAGCGTACAGGCTGGGCAGGGGAGCGTCTCTGGGTCGCGGCAGAGTTCGCGCAATCTCAGCGCGCCGGGCGCATGGGCCCCTCGCGGGCCGCTGGCGCTGCGCATGAAAAAACCCCCGCGTGCATGCACGCGGGGGTTTGTGTTCAGACGCAAGTGGTCAGAATCTGATCAGCGGGTGGCTCAGCAGCCGGCTTCCCAGTGACCGAAGAAGGCGCTCACGTCGTCGCCATCGACGCCGCCGTCCTGATTGACGTCAGAAGCCGAGTCGCCGTTTTCCCACGCGGCGAAGAAGGCCTCGATGTCGCCGCCGTCGACGCCACCATCCTGATTGAAGTCGCCGATGCAGTTGGGGAGGCACTCGAGGTTCAGAGTGCCTGCGCCGGTCGCGCCGCCGAAGCCGCCGACGCGGATGGTGTAGAAGGCGCCCGCGACTGCGTTGATGGTGACGGTCGACTGGCCGGAGCCGCAATCGTCATCGCTGCAGGCAAGGAGGCGGGATTCGTAGTTGAGGCAGCCGTAGCCGTCGTAGACCGCGATCTTGCTGTCGTAGGTGGTGCCGGCGCAGGTGCTGATCACGAGGCGACCATCGCATGCGCTGGGGTAGTTGAACCAGATGTCGTTGGTGATCTGGTTGCTGCCGAAGAAGTTGCACCCGGCGTGGGTGGGGCCATCGGTGGAGGAGCCCACGGTGGTGAAGGGGGTATTGCCCAGCGGGATGCCCGAGCGGTTGGCGCAGTCATCGTTGAACGGAGGAGCGATGCCGCCGCCGCCGGTGGCCTTGATCTTGAAGGCGCCAGTCGCGCCGTTGTAGCCGGCGACACGGACGTAGTAGGTGGTGCCAGCCGTCGCCGCGAGGGTGACGTTGGAACGCAGGCCGCAGCTGTCGTCGTTGCAGCCGACCTGAGTCAGCGCACCGCAGGTGCCGGTGAAGACGCTGACGACCGTGTCATAGGAGGCGACGCTGTCGCAGGTGGTGAAGGTGACGTTGCCCGCCGCGGAGGGGCGGTAGCGGTACCAGAGGTCGGGCGAGTTCGCTGCGCCGCCGCAGGTCGCGTCGCCGTCGTCGGTGGTGCCGGTGGTGTTGCCATCGACATTCACGCCGTCGGCCAGCCACGTGGCGGTGCCGCAGGTCTCGTTGGCGGGGCCGCAGCTCTGCGTTGCAATCGACAGGCTGCCTCCGCCGGTGGCGCCGTTGAAGCCGCCGATGCGGACCAGGTAGGTGGCGCCGGGGGTGGCGTCGAAGGTCACCTGTGAGCCCAGGTTGGCGCAACCCGAAAGGTCGTCATTGCAGGCCAGGGCCTGACCGGGGCCGGTCGGGCAGGTGGCGTAGACAGCCAGCTTGGTGTCAAACGCGCTGCCGCAGGTTGACATGGTGACGGGGCCGGGGCAGGGACCGTTCGTGAAGCGGAACCAGATGTCGCTGCCGATCTGGGTGTAACCGCTGGTGGCGCAGGCGCCGGGTTCTTCAAACCCGTCGGTCGCCGCTCCGGTGGTATCGAAGTTCGTCGTTCCGGCGACCACGGGAGTCGCCAGGGCGCAGACATCGTTGACCGGGTGGTACTGGCCATCGGGGCTGGGGATCAGCGTTGCGGGAGCAACCGAGCCGACCGCGCCGGTGCGGAAGAGGCCCAGCGTCGCGCTGCCCGCGGCGGGGGGCAGGTTGCAGTCAAAGCTGAAGTTGTAGATCGTGTCAAACCGCAGCGCATTGGCATTCTGATTCTGCGCAAAGGTCTGCGTCGACCACGAAACGCTCGTCGAGGTGACGGTGGGCGTCCAGTCGGTCAGGGAGAAGGGTTCGCCCGAGTGGTAGTCAACGTCGCGGAAGGTGACGTTCGAGACCACCGCGCCAGCGGGGATCGGCACCGAGAATGACTGACCGCTCTGATGGCTCGTCAGGTTCTGCACGGCGTAGAAGTAGCGGAAGCCGCCGCTGCCGTTGGGTGCCACCTTCACGCCGACCCAGAAGCGGCCATCGCTGGGGACATCAACAGAGTTGAGGACGACGCTGGGATCGGTGTCGCGCCAGGCGAAGATCGCCGGCGACTGACGCTGGGTGGTGCCCGTCAGCGAGATGTTCTTGTTGGTGGCGTTGACCGTGATGGGGCGGTAGGACTGGTTGTTGAGGTTGTTGCCCGCGGCTGCATCGTCGGGCGCGACATACATGCTGGCGACGAAGTACTGAGCTCCGGTAACGCCCATGTCAGCGTCGTTCACCACGATGCGCTTGTCAAGTTGCGTCGCAGCGGTGCCACGGTTGACCCAGGGGTAGAGGAAGGCGCCGGTGCTGGCGTTGACTTCGGACTTGGGTCCAAGGCCGCCCTGGCTGCCGTTGAGGCCGGAGGAGTAGGGGTCCGAGCAGCCGACGCCAAGGCGGGTGCCGTTGGGATTGGCCGTGCAAGGACCGCAGACCGTGCCCTGAAGTGCGGTGAAGCCGTGCTTCAGCCACGACTGGCCGAGCTGTTCAAACTTGCCGTCGAGAATGCGGTAGATGTTGCCCGAGATGACCGGGTGCTGATTGGTGCTGCTGATCCACAGCAGGGGGGTGTCACCCACGTTGCACGAGGTCGTGCCCACCGAATACGAGCGCTTGCCGTTGATCGCGCCGCTCGAGGTGTAGTTGGAGACATCGGGGAGCTCGCCGACGATCACGTCGGGGCCAACCGCCTGTGCGGTCGCCGCAGCTGCCGCGAGCAGGAGCAGGGCGGACGAGACGCTCCGAATGCCGGGAGCACGATTGGAAACTGACGTCATGGTCATGGAACAAGACCCTCTTATGAATCTGGCCCGCCGCGGCCGCGACGGACACCCTCAACCCAACTCGCAAACCGGACACACTCCGGCCCGCCAAACGCTCCTGAATCCCGCCGCCCACACTCGGAACTCAGCAGCCCCAACAACTCAGGAATCCCCAGCCGACTGACTCACGCGAACCACATCTGCACCTGAACCACTCCGATGGGACCGATCTGTTCGCAGATGAACCCCGCAAAGTCTCACTCGATGTTCACATTCGCAACCCAAACTTCAACCCAAACACCCGACCTGAACTCATCCTCCATTGGCTCGCAACACGCATCCAGAAGAATCCGATGCAGCTCCAGTGAACAAGCCTGATGCACAACGCGGCGGAAAAAGAACAGCTGCCACGATGCACCGCGAAAGCGGAGGCTCATGTCAGTAACAGATCTGGTTTGAAATCACGAAGTAGAAATGATCACTCAGATATTCTCTCAACACGGAAACCGCGAACCACCCCACGATTTCCCTCGCGACTTCCCTGACAGAAGCCGTGAACAAGAGTGTAACTGAGCCGCGACGAATCGCAAGGGCTCTTTCCCATTTTAGCAGGGCGTTCGTGTAGAAAGTTTGCCCCCGCAAATCCAACCAGCGCTGTTATTGGGCGATCCCGCCCGATCGCGGTTGCGACTGATTCTCAGTGGCAGCTGCGACGCCGGGGGATGGCCGGTTCAGCCGCTCTTGTTTTCCTTCTTCATGATGAAGAGGTAGTTGAAGCCACGCAGGAAGAAGTTGCCTTCTTCCGCGGCTTTGCGCCAGTTGCCGCGGCCGAGCTTCTGATTGTGCCGCACCACCGCGATGATGTCCACGGGCTTGAAGTGCCGCCGCAGCATTCCAAACAGCTCGAAACCGATGGGCATGAAGACGCCCGTGCTTCCCGAACGCTTGCGCCATGAATCGCTCACATAGAGCGCCATGTAGCGACGGTTTCTGAGCGTGCGATTGAGCTGGCTGATCACATCACCCATCGCGTCGTAGTAGGCTTCGCCGCCATCATCGCCGCTGGCATCGAGCTTGCCGATGCACCGAGGGTCATCCGAATAGTCCACGTGCGTTGAGTAGGGCGGATCGATGAAGGCAAAGTCCACGCTCTCATCGGCCAGCGGCAGCTTTCTCGCATCGGCATGCCGGATGTCGGGCCGCGATGGAACCAGATCAAATCCGATGCCCTTGCGATTGAGATCCGTGCAGACATCCAGCGTCGTGCCGCTGCCGCACATGGGGTCCAGGATGGTGTCACCTTCACGCGTGTAGCGCTGCAGGCACTGCCAGATGACCCACGAGGGCGTGGCGCCAACGTAGTTCTTGTCGCCCTGCATGCGAGGTGCCGCGGGCTGCTCCGGGGCGCGGGCGGGCGATGATGGCCCCAGTGCCGTGGCGGGGTCGTAGTGCTGGCTCGGGTACTCCCACAGCGTCGTGGAGAAGAGGCGAAGCGGCGGCTTAGAAGGGTTGTTTCGCATCGGCGGAGGGAGGCAAGGGGGCGGATCGGCTGGGACGGGTTCAGTTTCTGCAAGCCAACACGAGAACCGAGCGGAGATCAGCCCCGGGTGAGTTCGCGAAGCTGGGCCTCCACCAGTTCGATCACGCGGGCCTTGGTGGTGGCGATGTCGGCATCAAGCCGTGCGCCAGCTGCGCGGATGTGGCCGCCGCCGTTGAGCTTGCTCGCGATGGCGTTCACGTCCACCGCAGGCGAGATGGACTTGCTGCGGAAGCTGATCTTGGTGAGCTGGCCCGTCGTGTTCGAGCGGCCAAGATCGCCAGGCATCGCTTCGGTCAGCATCGCCGAGACTCTGACATTTGCGAGCGACTGCGAGAAATCGGTGATGCCGCCCGTATCGCCGGGCGTGGCATTGCATTGCAGCAAATCATCGCGCGTGATACGCATGATCGCCAGGCGATCATCGCAGTGCAGTTCAAGTGAACCGATGGCGCGGCCGATCAGCCGCACGCGACCCAGACTGTTCTGCTCGGTCATCTGGAAGAGCTTGATGTGATTGGCGCCGGCATCAAGCAATGCCGCAGCGTCGCGCATCACGGCACCGTTGACGTTGCTGTGCTTGAACCAGCCCGTATCGGTCGCCATTCCAAGATAGAAGGGTTCCGCCACTTCCTGCGGCAGTGCCGCGATTGATTCCTTGCGGAGCAGCAGGCGGGCGAGTTCAGCCGCGGGCTGACATGCCGCGGCGGAGCTTGTCTGCACGAACCTCCACGGCGCGAGATCCGGATCGCCCTGCGCATGATGATCAATGGAGATGATCTTCTCGGTGCGGGAAGCAAGATACTCACTGACCGGCTCGATCTGCGTCCAGGAGCCCGTGTCCAGCATCAGAATGACATCGGGCTCGCCCAGGGTGTCTGAGGCCTTGGCCACCGGCAGATCGGAACTGATCTGTGTGAAGGGGGTCGGGCCGCACATTTCAGCCAGCCACGGCGGCGGCGGTCCGTAGTACCACAGGTGGGCGCGGGGCGTGCTCGACCATGTGGAGGCCAGGTTGAGAGCGCGGGCGATGCCCAGCGTTGAACCTACGGCATCGCCGTCGGGCTTGAGGTGGGTCAGGACAAGGATGCGCTTGGCCGCGGCAAGCCGCTGGGCGATCGCTTCGAGCGACTGGTTCGTGGTCCACATGAGTCGGCAAGCGTACGGGGTCGGATGACGGTCAGCAGCGAGGGGTGCCGACGGAAACCGGTCCTTTTGTACCCGCACGAGCGTACCCGAAGTGAAGTGCCACCGATTCCCGGCTTCGGAATCGGTGACGTGTCGTGGTGGTTCCGGTGTAAAGGTCTCGAGGGGAGTGTGGCGCTGTACCGACCGGCTCGGAGTGGGTTGCGATGTCAGAGAAGACCGGAACGGGGACACCGTTTCTTCAAGCCGGAATCGGTGGCACCTTTGACGTGGGTGCTTTGGTGGTGGATCAGGAGACTGGGGGTGTGGTGCCGAGTCAACCGTTCTGGTGTAGGTCGCAGTTTCGCAGAAGACCAGAGCGGGGACACCGATTCTTCAAGCCGGGAATCGGTGGCACTTTTGATGTGGGTGCTTTGGTGGTGGATCAGGAGACTGGGGGTGTGGTGCCGAGTCAACCGTGCGGGTGTGGGTGGCAGTTTCGCAGAAGACCGGAGCGGGGACACCGATTCTTCAAGCCGGGAATCGGTGGCACTTTTGCTGTGGGTGCTTTGATGGTGGATTAGGAGACTGGGGGTGTGGTGCCGCGTCAACCGTCCGGGTGGGGGTTGCAGTTTCGCAGAAGACCGGAGCGGGGACACCGATTCTTCAAGCCGGGAATCGGTGGCACTTTTGCTGTGGGTGCTTTGGTGGTGGATCAGGAGACTGGGGGTGTGGTGCCGCGTCAACCGTCCGG
>JBILUL010000058.1:0-25085 GCA_044371005.1 Phycisphaerales bacterium
CGATTCACATGCGGGCATCGCATGTGAATCGACACCTGAGCATTGCAGGAGTTGGAGCATGAGCGGCGTGCAGGACATTCTGGAGATCGATGGCTCGGTGGGTGAAGGTGGCGGCCAGGTGCTGCGCTCATCGCTGGCACTGTCCATGGTGCTGGGTCGCCCCTTTCGAATCGTCAACATTCGCGCCGGGCGAGAGCGGCCAGGCATGATGCGTCAGCACGTCACGGCCGTCCAGGCCGCGGCGGAGATCTGCAGTGCCAAGGTCGATGGCGCTGTCACAGGTTCCACCTCGCTTCACTTCGTTCCAGGCGCCGTGAAGCCCGGCGCGTACACGTTCTCCATCGGAACCGCGGGGAGCACCACATTGGTGCTTCAGGCGATCCTGCCTGCCCTGATGTTCGCGGGAGGCGAATCAACCGTTGAAGTGCAGGGGGGAACGCACGCAAAGGCGGCACCGCCCTACGAGTTCTTTTCGCAGTCGCTGGCTCCGCTGATGGAGCCGCTTGGCGCGAGCGTGGTACCCGAACTCAAGCGGATTGGGTTCTATCCGGCGGGAGGCGGAGTTCTTCTGGCTCGGGTCGTGCCCGGTGAAGTCAAGGGGCTGCACCTGCATAGTCGTGGACAGATTCGTTCTCGCAAAGTCCAGATCCTCATGCAACGCGTGCCATTCCATGTGGCCCTGCGCGAACTGGCGGAAGTGGAGCGTGTGCTGGGTTGGACGGTTTCGCCTCACGACATCGTGAAGGCACAGCATGCCATCAGCCCGGGCAACGTGGTAACGCTCACGATGGAATGCGAACGCATCACCGAGACATTCTGTGCGATCGGTCAGGTCGGCAAGAGTGCCGAGCGGGTGGCGGGCGAGGCGATCGACCAGGTGCGCGAGTACCTGGCGCATGATGTGTGCGTGGGCGAGCATCTGGCGGACCAACTGATGGTTCCCATGGTGGCGGCATGGGCTCGGACCCGGGCCGCAAGTTCCTTCACGACCTACCCGCTCTCGCGGCATGCCACGACCAATGCCCAGATCATCGAGATGTTCCTGCCGGGCTCGACTCGCAGCGAGCGAACCGGTGAGTGCGTGCGCTGGTCGGTCGGGTGAGGTGGATGCACACCCACACACGGCGAGATCGACGACGAACCTTCCGGGTGAGCAGGGCGGACGCAGGCTCCACGGCGCGTCGTGGGGCACGTACCGGGATCGAGCATTCGGATGAACTTGAGCAGCGGATGGCGATTCTGGATCTGACACTCTGATGACTCAGGTGAAACACGCTTGAGCAGATCAGCCCGGCTTCTTGCTCTTCTTGCCTTCTATCCTGTCCATCCATGTTTTCATGCCTTCGAAGAGGAGGAAACATGGATAGACAGGATAGACAGGATGAGGCAAGATGCATCGCGCTTCGCCATGGGAGAGAGGGGGAGTTGAAGAGGGGTTGTGTGACTTGCGTTTGCTCTGCATGGTCCGTTGAGTTCCTACGCTCCTGCAGCAATGGCACCACGAGTGGTGCCATTGCTCGGAGAAGCAGGAGCTCATGGCCACCTCTCGATTCATCTGGGTGCTGGGCGCCGCGGCGGCTGCCGCGGGCCTTGGCATTGTCTTCTGGCAGGCCTTTCGCATGACGGCGCCGCTTCGCGCCGGGGCGTCCAAGGTGCCGACACCGGGCCTCGTGCGGGCCGCAGCGGGCGAGCCCGTCTACGTCGGGCGAAGTGCGTGCGTCGAGTGCCACAAAGAGGAAGATGCCAAGTGGCAGGGGTCGCACCATGACCTGGCGATGCAGGTGGCCACGCCGCAGACCGTGCTCGGTGATTTCTCTGGGGTCAGCTACACCTATCACGAGACAACGTCGACGTTCACTCGCAAGGACGACTCGTTCTTCGTGCGCACCGACGGACCCGATGGTGCCCTGCACGATTACAAGGTGGCGTACACGTTCGGCATCTACCCGCTCCAGCAGTATCTGATCGAGTTTCCCGGTGGGCGGTATCAGGCCCTGAATGTCTGCTGGGATGCGCGGCCGGCAGATCAGGGGGGCCAGAAGTGGTTTCACCTCTACCCGAACGAGCACGTGACCTCCGACGACATCCTGCACTGGACGGGGCCGTACCAGAACTGGAATCACATGTGCGCCGAGTGCCATTCGACGAATGTGCACAAGAAGTACGACGCAGCGACGGGAACGTTTGCGACCAGTTACTCGGAGATTGATGTTTCGTGCGAGGCCTGCCACGGCCCGGGATCGGAGCATGTGGCATGGGGGCATCGGGCGAAAAGTTCCCGCAATGAATCAGACCCGCAGGCTGCGACCAAGGGTCTGGTGGCGTTGCTGCGCGAACCGACGCCTGGGTACTGGATGGCGGATGCTGCGACGGGCATCGCCAAGCGGAACCAGCCGCTGGCGACACAGGTGGAACTTGACACCTGTGCGAAGTGTCACTCGCGACGCAGCGCGTTCAAGGAGGATGCGAAGGTGGGCGACCACCCACTTCAAACCCACCGCATCACGACGCTCGAGCAGGATCTGTATGAAGTCGATGGGCAGATCAAGGATGAGGTCTTTGAGTATGGATCGTTCTTGCAGAGCCGCATGTATGCGGTGGGCGTGCGCTGCACCGACTGTCACGATCCGCATTCACTCAAGACTCCGCCGGGCAACAACGCGTGCGCCAAATGTCACTCGCCTGAGAAATTCGATACGCCATCCCACCACTTTCACGCGGCGGGAACTCCGGGTTCCATGTGCGTCGACTGTCACATGCCAACCCGCACGTACATGGTCGTGCACCCTCGCCATGATCACAGCCTGCGCGTCCCCAGGCCGGATCTTTCGGTGCAGCTTGGAACGCCCAACGCCTGTAACGGCTGTCACAGCGACAAGACAGCGCAGTGGGCCGCGGACGAGGTCGCCAAACGCACTCCCGGAAAGTCCCGACGCCCCCACTTCGGCCAGACGCTCCATGCCGGTCGGAAGGGAGATCCCGGAGCCCAGGCACTGCTGGCGAAGCTGGTGATGGATGCGACGCAACCGGTCATCGCCAGGGCGACCGCCGCGACCATGCTCGAGGGCGCGGCGGGGGAGAAGGTACTGGTGAACTCGCTGCGCGACGCAGACCCCATTCTGCGAGCCGCGGCGGTGAGTGCTGTCGGTGCGGCGAGCGGCGCTGAACTGATCACGCGGCTTGCACCGCTGCTGAGCGATCCGATTCGACAGGTGAGGATCGATGCGGTGAGGCGGCTTGCGGCGGCACCCGATGCTGCGTTCACGCCCGAGCAGCTCAAGGCTCGCGTCGCAGCGACCAAGGAGTATCTTGATTCGATGGCGCTGGATGCGGACCGGGCGGAATCGCATCTGAATCTGGGCATGTATCACGCGCAGCGGGGCGATGCCGCGGCGGCGGAACGTTCATATCGCACCGCCATCACGTTGAGCCCGCGGTTCCCGGGTGCGTACGTGAACCTGGGTGACCTCTACCGCGAACTGGGGCGAGAGCAGGAGTCGCTTGCGGTGCTTCGCGAGGGCATTGAGAAGTCACCCTGGAGCGCCGACCTGCCGCACGCGATGGGGCTGGCACTGGTTCGTGCGGGCAAGCACTCGGAGGCGATGCCGATGCTGGAGCGGGCGTGGAAGACGGCACCGCAGGTGGTACGCTATGGGTATGTGTATGGCGTCGCGATTGAATCGGCGGGACCGCCAGGCAGCGGCATCGGTGTGTTGAGGCAGGTTCTCACGCAACATCCCAACGACATCGAGGTGCTCTCCGCACTGGTGTACTACTGCGGGTCGACCGGGCTCCTGGATGAGGCGATCACCCATTCCGAACACCTGGCCAAGCTCGCACCTGACGACCCGCAGATGCGCAGGACCGTGGAAGACCTGAAGGCTCAGCGAGCCCGCGGCGTCCCGGGCAAATAGCACCCCGGGTCGCCGATGCTGACTGGAACATGACGCTGGATGTGCGAAAGAGAACAGCCGCGTCGCACGTGGCGTCGCGGCTGTCAGTGTGTGCGTTGAGTCAGTTCAGAGGGGAGTGTCGCGGAGTGAATCCGCGAGAGGCTCAGCAGCCGCCTGCTTCCCATGCTGCGAAGAAGGTCTCAACATCGGAGCCATCGACGCCGCCGTCGGCATTCACATCGGCGCTGGCATCGCCACCTTCCCATGCGGTGAAGAATGCTTCGATGTCACCGCCATCGACGCCACCGTCCTGGTTGAAGTCGGCGGGGCATGCGGGGCCGGTCTCGATCAAGGTGCCTTCGACGGAAACATTGTCGAGGGTGGCTGTGATGGTGGACCCAACGAACGCGCCAGCCGCGACGACGATTTCGGCGAATGCGTAGAAGCCGTCATTGGGAGCGTCGCCGAGGGCGGGAACCGTCAGTGCCGCCGAGGTGTAGCGAACGACCGACGAGCCGGGGAAGTAGACCTGGAGGCCGCTGTTGGCGACGATGGCGCCGCTGGTGTTGACGATGCGTACTGCGTAGAAGCCAACGCCACCGGGGCCAGCGTTGCCGCGGGCATCAAAGGAAAGGCGGACGGTGGAACCGGGGGCGAGCGAGATGCCACCCGAAGCGTTGTAGCCGTTCTGAACGACGCCAGCCGTGCCGCCCTGGCCGGGGCCGCCGACGGCGGTGATGACCTGTGAGTAGCTGCCAGCGATGGGGTTCTCGCTGGAGCGTGCCGAGCCGGTGCCGGCCGCGCCGCCATTGACCAGGCCCCAGTAGAAGGCGCTGCCGGGACCGTCGAAGCCTTCGTCTTCGAAGCCGCCGTTTCCGATGACATCGACAGCGAGTGCCTGGGTAGCGGCGAGGCAGAGGAGCGAGCCGAGCGTGAGGGTGTGAGCGAGCTTCATATGAATCCCCTTGTGTGGAGTACGAATTGGAGGGTGCATTCGAAGCGACGGACATTCGCCGCGGCGAGACCTACCTGTAACGTCAGTGTAGCGTTTCCGCAACTGTTACACAAGGATGAATGTCGAATAAAAGCAAGGCAAGTTATGAAGTGAAGATGGGTAAGGGGGGAGCGGGGTTCAAGGGGGCGGCTGGGAGAGTTCGGTGGCCACAAAAACGCAACAGCCGCGACCAGGAAGCCGCGGCTGCACAGATGCGTTTCGATTCA
The DNA here is from genome assembly GCA_044371005.1 of Phycisphaerales bacterium. Lineage (GTDB taxonomy): Bacteria > Planctomycetota > Phycisphaerae > Phycisphaerales > UBA1924 > UBA2402. Next base: position 5,115 of record JBILUL010000058.1, read on the forward strand.
GCTCAGAAATCCTTGGGCATCTGACACTCCTGTACTCTGAAAAGGCCTTCGATGAGAGTGAAGAAACGACGGTCAGTTTCGGTTTCAGATAATCGTTGAACTCTCATCTATCAGGGGGCTCATCTGAAGCACCCAGAAGCGAGAGGAGCATATCCCACCAACTGTTCCCTTTGGGCATTCGCGGCAGTCTCCTGTGAACGAGGATCGATACGCCCCTGCCCTCATACCTCCAAAGGTCATGACTCCGAGTGATTCCGAAAGGCAATCGACTTTTTTCTGCAGATTTCAACAGATTTTCTGGGTTCGTTCGGTGAAATTCCGGCTCAACGGTCGGCCGATTCCGGTATCATGGGCAATATAGGGCATTTGCGCAAAGGAGAATCGATGAAGAATCGACGGCGTTCAGCGGCGCGAAGGGACTTGGTGCTCGGGATCCCTGCACCTGATTTCATCGCGCTGTTTGAATCGACATGCCGGAAAGTGGCCCGGTGCCCTGGTGTCAGCGACGAGGACGCGCGTGACGCGGTCCAGGAGGCGATCATTGCGTGTATCGGAGAGTGGAATGTGGGGGAGGGTGCCGGCGGAAAGGCGGCGGGTCGATCGACTCGCGGCTGCGGCGCATGCAAGGGTGCGGAGTGGATCGCCGCGGCACTCTGGCGTCGGGCATTGAATGTCGCCAAGGCAGCGCGACGCACGGAGGTTCGCCGTTCAAGGTTGATCAGGCTGCGAGCCAGGAGCGTTGAGGTAGCTGCGACGGCTGGACCGGAGAACATGCCGCGGCTCGCGACGATCCGTTCCCTGTTGAGTGACACGCTTGCAGTGCACTGCACCTGTGCGAGAGCGGTTGGAGAAAGGCCGGTGTCAGCGATCAGCATCGAGATCGGGCGGTCCCGTGCGGATGTGTATCGGTTGATCGAGGAGGGCAAGCGGGAATTGCGTCAGCGAGCGGTGTGCGCCCGGCTTGATCAGGAGTAGGGCTCACGTCGCGGTCCTGAACTTCACATTGCAGAGACGTTGACGGTGCCGGGAGCCGGGCCATTCGGCGGCGGCTCAGGAGGAAGGAAGATCATGGCGAAGCGCAAGGTTGGCGGTGGCAAGAAGCCCAAGTTCACGATCATCACCGAAGCCGCACTTGGCAACAAGATTGTGCGGGCCAGTGAGCATCAGGGGCAGCCATACCATCTCTTTCTGGGTGCGGGTGCGAGCATCGCCAGTCACGTACGGTCGACCGGTGCGATGATCCGAGATTTCGAGAAGCTCCTGGACGACGTTGAGATGCTGGAAGCCATCCGGAAGCAGGACTGGTATCAGCAGCAGGATCAGATTTTCGCGAGATTGTTCGAAGCCGCGTTTCCGCAAGCCATCGAGCGAAGCAACTACGTCGCGGCATGTCTCCAGAACGCAAAGCCCTCGTCGGGCTATTACTACCTGGCAGCCTTGATCCACGAACGGGCGGCGTTCCGCGTGACGATGACGACGAACTTTGATGACCTTCTGGCCATCGCCTGCATCACGCTTGACTCTCGCCGACGCCCTCTGGAGTTGTGGGACAAGACCATGTTCCGCAAGCTCGCGGTCTACCAGGATTATCCGGTGATTGCGAAGCTCCACGGCGATTACCGGGACCCGCAGATCAAGAACACGCTCGAGGAGATCGGCCAGACCTATGAGGCGTTCCACGAGCAGTTCAAGCATCTCTCGCTCGGGGCGGGCATGGTGGTGTGCGGCTACTCGGGTGAGGACAAGGTGCTGACGGAGTTGCTGCTCAATCATCCAGACAAGGCGGCGAACTTCTTTCCGCACGGCATCTACTGGTGCCTGCACCGGGAGTCGGAATCAAGCGCATGGCCGGAGATCCCGCCGCTGGTCGCATCGATCGCCGAGATCCACAAGGGATTGATCACCTTCGTCGACAGCCGCGGCTTTGATTCGCTCATGCACGTCATCTACGGGTGTGTCGCAAAGCACAACCCTGAGCTTCGCATGCCCCGAACGCTCTCCGCGGGCTTCACGGACTGGCTGGGTGCCAAGGTCAAGGCAGAGCTTGACATCGCTGATTCCTCGCGCGCGGTCGAGTACGCGATTCCCTACCTCAAGGTGGCCGCGGCGGTCGATCTTTCGATCGTGGCGCGTGCCGCTCAGCGCGTGGCGGACCTTGGCTCCACCGAACAGGCCGACCGTCTCCTGACGGTCATCGATGAGTGCCAGAGTCACTTTGCCGGCGACCCGATGATCACGTTCGATCTGGCGGTGGCGTACATGTGGCTGGACCGGTTCAAGGATGCCGAGAAGATCCTGGACATCGGCGAACGCGCCTATCGGGACGGCGGATCCACGGCATTCTGGAATGAGGACCGCTTCCGGATCAACAAGTGCCTGGTGAAGCAGGCCGCGGGCAAGGAACTGACTGAAGAGGAAAAAGCGGTGCTGCGGGGCATGCTCTCGGCGCACAAGCTGCCCGAGCAGATGGGTGCCGCGATTCTGCTTGGCCAGAGCGCAACGGCGGTGAGTTGCATCGAGACACTGGTGCAACGCACGGACTTCAAGAACGATCGAGAAGCGCTTCGCAAGTGGTACATCGTCCACCACTTCCTTCGCACGCTGCCTCCGGGCGACTGGACAGGCGCCAGTCGCGATATGTTCGCCAAGGCCTTTGAGTCGATCGAAATCTCCGGTTCAGACACACCAGCACCCGCTGCAGAGATCAAGGTGCTCGCCTCGCAGAAAACCACTCTTGGATCAAGTACTCGGCACCGGTGATTCAGAAAGTGGATGGTGCGACATCCGCTTCAACGACAGTTGCTCTCGACGCTGTCGTGCGGCGGCCAGCCCGTGAGATGTGGAACCATCATCGTGCATGTGCACCGGGAGAGCTTCTCCTCGATGGCTGTCGCCACGTGGGGCTCCCCCTCGGGTCTGCCTGGAGCGGCCAATCGTCCTATTTTCCGGCCTCAGCGCTCGCCTGGGCCGCAGGGATCGCCTCACCCTGACTGAAGTCAGAAGAGCATCGGAATGAGTCCCTTTCTCATCTGCGCCATTTCAGTCTGCTGACGTATCGACCCTCAGGGCGCAGCACTCATTGAAGGCATATGAGTACTGCAACATTCACGCCGACATTGAAGATCCGAGCCGCGTACGGCATGGCTGCATTCCTGGGAAGTGTCAGTCCGGCACCGGGCCAGTGCGCCTGGGACTGGACGGCGGTGCCAGGAGTTGCGGGTGTGGCCTCCCCCACGATCTATGCGATGACAGTGTGGGATCCGGATGGTTCGGGTCCATCACATCCGCTGCTGATTGCAGGTGGAGAGTTTGCTTGGGCCGGATCGGTGGGCGCGAACAACATCGCCGCGTGGGATGGGATTGCATGGATGCCGCTTGGCATGGGCCTCAATGGCCCGGTCTATGCGCTTGCCACGCTGCCGACCGGTGAGTTGATCGCAGGCGGCGGCTTCGCCGCGGCGGGAGCAACCGCGACTGCGTATGTGGCTTCGTGGAACGGCACAGTGTGGAGTCCGATGGGCAGCGGAATGAACAACAGCGTGAACTGCCTGACCGTGGCGCCCGATGGTGCGCTGTACGCGGGCGGATTCTTCACGACGGCGGGCGGGTTGACGGCCAACCGGGTCGCCAATTGGAATGGAACATCGTGGTCGGCGCTGGGGGCTGGCCTCAACAACATCGTGTACGCACTGGCCGCAATGCCGAACGGCAATGTCTACGCGGGCGGGGCTTTCACAACCTCGGGCAGCAGTCTTCGGACTCGGATTGCGCGGTGGGATGGCGTGGCGTGGCAGGCGGCGGGCACGATGAATGCGGTGGTGATGGCGTTGGCGGCAACGGCGGATGGGAGCATCGCGGCAACGGGCAACTTCACGACGGCGGGGGCGACGCGTGTGAACTACGCCGCGTCGTCGAGCGGTGGTGGCATCTGGACGCCGCTGGGGGGTCTGGGGCTCAACATGCCTGGCCGAGTCCTGTCGTTGCGTGAAGATGGCTCGCTGATGGCGGGCGGGTTCTTCACGTTCGCCGGAGCAACTCCGGCCAACCGGATCGCATCGCTCAACGGGAGCACGTGGTCGGCGCTTGGCAATGGCATTGATGCCGTGGTCCTAGCGATCTGCGAGTATGGCAACGAGATCTACGCGGGCGGGGCCTTCACGACATCGGGAGCGGTGCCGAGCCTGTGCTTTGCACGCTATGCACCGGCGTCTGCGATCATGATCACAGGAGATCCGGGCGATGCGCACCTGTGTGTTCCAGGCAGTGTGATCCTGGGAATTGAAGCAAGCGGCTCGGGCGAACTGGGGTATCAGTGGCGGCATGACGGGATCGCGATCGATGCGATGGCAAACCCATCCGCAGCGACGAGCCTGCTCACGATCGATTCGGTCTCGTGGGGCGATCTTGGCGCGTACGACTGCGTGGTGTCTGATGCCTGTGCAAGCGTCACGAGTCGGGTGGCGCAGGTCAGCGCGTGCGTGGGTGATTTCAACTGCGATGGCGGCGTGGATGGCTCCGATATCGAGTCATTCTTCCGTGCGTGGGAGTTGGGCGAAACGTCTGCTGATGTGAATGTCGACGGCGGCGTGGATGGGGCCGATGTGGAAGTGTTCTTCGGGCGCTGGGAAGCGGGCTGCTGAGCACGAAGCCGGGCATGGGCTTTCCCCGGCAGCCCGGCGGCTCCAACAGGAATGCCCCGGCAGTTCCACGCGGCGGCATCATGACAATCCCGCAGGTCGACTGCAACAAAAGCCCTGAAATTCAGGGCTTTTTTTGTATTCCAAGCACACTGATGTCATCTTTCATGGACCACGGGGCTTCACCGGATATTCGCCGGGATGAAGCACCGAGTAGGTCCCAGTTGAAGAAGTTTGAAAGGAAGTTGACCCATGAAGCTGGATTCTGCAGCCAGACCACGCCGTTCGTTCTGGAAACACGCCACCCTGACGCTGGCACTGGCGATGGCGAGCGGCGCGAGTGCTCAGATGCACGTCGATGAGAGCGGCTCTGCCCGCCTAGGCAAGGTCGGCTACTGGAGTTCGATCGTCGCGGGCGGCGGTGATGTTGGCATCAGCTACTACTGTGAGGACGACCATGCGGGCAACCCTCCCGAGATGTACACGCTGCGCTTCGCGTGGAGAGAGGGTACCGATTGGCATTGGATGACGGTGGACTCCAACTGCGGCAGCCATTCAACGATGCGGCGTGCCTCGGATGGACTCTACCACATTTTCTACGACTCGTGGAACGGCATCGGGTACGCCCACGGTTCACCCTCAGGGTGGGACGTGTCGAGTGTCGATATTGAATCGGGCCTTGGGCCCACACACATGTCGATGGCGCTGGATTCACACCAGCGGCCGCACCTCACGTACATGAACCTGGCCAACGGCGGCGACTACTCCCTTCGGTACACGTGGTGGAACGGAACACAATGGGTGCGCGGCTCCACGGAAATTCTATTGACCGACATCTGGACGCCGACGATTGGATTCTCGAACACGGCGTTGCAGCTTGACAGCCAGGATGTTCCGCACATCGCCTTTGCTGAACCCTCGGACACCATCAACGCCTGGGGCGCGATCCGATACGCATCGATGACCGGCGGGGCGTGGCACTACGAGGATCTGGGCATCACCGGTGTGGATCCTTCGCTGGCGATCGGCACGGATGACATGCCCCGCATGATGTTCAACTCCAACCTGGGCATCACGTACGCGTACAAGAACACGTCGGGCTGGCACTTTGAAACCGTCGTCCCGGGAAACGGCGGAAGCGGCATCGCGATGGCCCTCAGCGACACGAACCAGCCATTCGCAACGTTCGGCATGACCGCGAATGAAGATCAGTATCTGGCACGGCGCGAGCTTTCTGGCTGGGTCGTGACCAAGGTCGATGGTGACGGAACCAACGGGCCACACAAGATTCTGGGCCGCTACGGCAACTCCATCGATGTTGATGAGCATGGCACGCCCCACATCTCGTACCTTGATATCGACATCTACGGCCCGACACACCGGTGCGATCTGGTCTATCAGGGCGATGCGGGCGGCCCGCCGCCATGCATCCGAGTGACGCAGCGTCCCGTCGATCAGACCTCCTGCAACAATCAGTTCACCACGTTCGCCGCGTTGGGTGAATCGGAATCAACGCCTTCCTACGCGTGGCAATGGCAACCCGCCGGCTCCGCGGCGTGGATCCCCGTCAGCGATGGCCTGAACAGCACACCACAATCACCCGACACCTTCACGGCTTCAGGTTCGGGCACCCCACTGCTCTCGATCCCCGCTGGCGGGCTGGGCATTGAAGCCTCCGCGTCCTTCCGATGCATTCTCACGAGCACGTGCGGCACCACCGCCACTCCCGCAGCGATGCTGACCGTCATGCCGCCGCCACAGATCGTCGAACACCCTCAGAGTGCCCAGTCGTGCGGCGGAAATGCCGTCGACTTCTACGCCGCTTCGGACACCGCCGGCAGCCATCAATGGCAGTGGCTCCCCTGGGCCGGCAGTGAATGGATCGATGTGCAGGTGGATGCGAACATCGACCCGATCACTGGTCAGGTGGCCTTCTACGGCTCGTTTGGCCCTGACGGTCAGTCCTTGCAACTGAGCGGCATCGACATGGATCCGCAAGCCGTCCATCAGATCCGATGCGCCATTGCGACCGACTGTGGCACCGTCACCACCGATGCGGCCACGCTCACGAGCGGTGGCGGCATGTCGGTGCTGGAGCAGCCCCTCTCCGAAACCGAATGTCAGGGCGACGCGGCGGAGTTCGCCATCATTCTCTCCGATGGCTCGGCAAACATCCAGTGGGAGATGTTCGACGATGAATACCAAGTCTGGATCCAGTTGAACGATGGGCTGAATCAGCACCGCGAACTGGGCGACTTCACTGTGAGCGGCGCGATGCAGGCGAATCTCATGCTCGAGGGCTTCATGAGCGATGATCCAGTACCCAGCCCCACGCACGGCACCATGACCCTTCGCTGCCAGGCCTATGGCGGCTGCGGGGAAGTGACCAGCGATGAAGTGCAGTTGCAGGTGATCGAGTGCTGCCCGGGGGACTACAACCAGGATGGCGGCGTCGATGGGGCCGACATCGAGACATTCTTCCTCGACTGGGAGACTGGCCAAGCCGCGGCGGATGTGAACCGGGATGGTGGTGTCGATGGGGCGGACGTGGAGGGATTCTTTGCTCGCTGGGAGGGTGGTTGCTGAGATGAAGAGAAATTCCGCCGCGGCGGCCGCGGCAGACACCAATCGCACACACGATTGACACTTGAAGCAGGGCGTGCCGCGTTGGCACGCTTTGTTTCATTATTGACCTGAAAGTGCCCTGGGTGTTTCCCGCGTTGCAAGTTGCAGTCGCACGCCACGCAAGGATTCGTGCACTCAATGCAAAATTCTTGGTGCTTGAGCATGTCCATGTCCGCTCTTGGCAGCAGTCCATGAGACATGCTCGCGGTGACCACGACTCTCGCTCCGCGCCAGCATCACGGACAGGGGTTGTCGAAACCCATGCCTCCTCCCGTCATCAGAGTGCCGACGGTCGCTGCGCCGCTCGCTCAACAGGTTCGCCCATCGCGTCGTGCTCGAGGCCACTCTCCAGGGGCTTGCCGTAGAACTCGGGGTGCAGGTATGTTCCCTTCTCGATGCCCTCTTTTTCCACCTCGATGGGCGCGAGGTGCCGACGAACCCACAGGTCATTGCGGACGGCCTTGACTTCCCACGAAACCTCGCCGCCCGGCACTCCGCCCGCGATGCGGAAATGGCTCACTGGGACAACCTGGCCGGGCATGGCCCGCTCGCCTTCAGCCATGATGCCCGCATCGATCTTCTCGGCGATGTGCAACATGGGCATCGGAGCACCCACGGCGGTAAGGGTGTAGCGAGGGTCCTTGTTGATTCTGGAGAAGTAGCCAGGCAGTTCGACGATAGCCTCGCCAGTCTGGTCGAGGGTCACCGTGCCCGAGTATGCGTTTAGAGCCTGGGGAGACTCGGTGCTGTAGTGCAGAAGATACTTGTTCTCGGGATCCTCGGGGTGATCGATGCGGAAGGTCTTGGTTCCCGAAGCACCCATGCGCCCCTGCGCCCAGACGCCGTACGCGCTGCCCGAACTGCTGTCGCTCTGGCCCCATACGCCATAGGTAACGCCCGTGGTTGCGTAAGCCTTGCCCAAAACGCCTCGCCCAGCTGTACTTGCACTTTCGAACCGGGCACCAAAGGTCACACCACTCGCTGCGGTTGCGTCGCCGAACACGGCTCGCCCAGTGGTACTGCGGTTTTGGAATTTTCCTGCGTACGCGTTGCCGGTGGACGCCGAGTTCCAGCCGAACACACCGGCTCCGTCAGGACTTGCATTCCAAAACTGACCTCCATAGTTGGCCCCCCCGGACGCAGTTGTGCTCCCAAAAACTCCGCTCCCGCTCGAACTGCTGCTCTCGAACTGGCCACCCAAGGTGATCCCTGTCGTCGCAGTTGAACTCCCGTACACGCCCGAGGAAAAATCGGCAGCGGAAGTGTTTTCGCCCCGGACGATGTGGGTCGAACTTGCGCCACTCAGACTCAAGGGGACGGGAATCGAACGAAGGAATGCCGAAGCTTCGAAGCCATCCAGCATATCGGCGTTGAGATTGGGCACCCTGGAGGTGCTTGCAACCCAAAATGGAACCCCGCCAGCGTTGAAAACCGGGGATGCCGAGTATGAGACGAGGTCGGTGAAAGTCTGAGCACGATCCAGCAAGGCGACGTTGCCAGGCAGGCGGGCATCAGCAATCGAGCCGCTCGTGAGGCTGCTGGCATTGAGGCTCGTCAGGCCAGCACCGTTTCCAGTGAACGTACCGGAGATTGCATTGGTCGCGTTGCTGAAGATCAGTGCACCCGAATAGGTCCCGCCCAGCATTGCGCCGGGCACCGTGCCCGTATTCAAGTTCGATGCATTGCGGTAGAACGCGGCCGCTTGACCGCCCAACTGCAGCGCGTTGGTCGCAGTTGCAGCTGTCGCGGCGTTTCCGGCGTTCGTCGCGTTGGTAGCGCTGACGGCATTCACGGCGTTGGCCGCGTTCACCGCGGTGCCAGCATTCGCGGCGTACATCGCGAACTGAGCATCGGGTGCCGCGGTCAGCTGCTGCCGTGGCGTCAGTAACGAAAAACCTGAACCATCGCCACAGCCAAGACCAGTGTCGGCCCGGACTTCAAGTTCGAGGAACCGCTGCTGACCGGTGAACTGCGCACCAAAGTCGAGCGTCACCGTGAACCGACCCGCAACTACGCTGAGATTATCGACGCACAGCGTCGGACCAAGCTGAGTCCCGCCCGTCGCGGCATCGCGAAGCCGGAATCGCAGATCGTGCGGCCCAATCGCCGGCAAGCCCGCGGTGCGAAGCTCACCCTGATACGTGAATGCTGTCGTAACCGGGCCCTGGGCATGGACGATTCCTGCCGCGCAGCACCCGACTGCAACGCACGAGGCAAAAACTACTCTCCGCATGATGCTGCTCCTGAACTCCCAACCGGCGGGACGAGGGCAGGCGATTCATCGCTCCGCCATCCCTGCCTGTTGCACTCAATGTTACCCCAAGCTTTGGGAGTCGCTTCCCGTGTCTGGCCCGGCGCTGACACCAACTCACCAAGCCGGGCATCGCTTGGACCAAACACGCCCGGCATCTCCAGTGGCGGGAAAGTGAGCCCGAAGGCACAATTCTTGATCGCAATTCTGGCTTTGGCTGCGGCTCGCCCTCGAAAACTCGCCATGTACTGCAGGCACCGACCGTGCAACACGAGGCCCCAAGGTGCGATAACCCGCCGGGGAATCGCAGGAGTCGCCGAGTAGGGCTGCACGGTCTTGACATTTCAATGGGAAACAAGCAGATGAACTTGAAGGTCGTCGTCGGAACAGTGGCGGGCATCCTCGTACAAGCCGCGATGGCTCAACCTGGGGTCTATCAGGTGGTTGAAGTCGCCCAACCCGGTTGGTTCGAGTGCGGAGTCGAGGCCGTGTCGAACAGCGGCTGGTCGGCGGGTTGGGCCAGCAGCTTTCAGGGCGATGTGCTGTGGAGGCGCTCACCCCAGGGTGAGATTGAGACGCTGGACTTCATCGGCGACGTCTCTGGGGGAGATACGACGCGCAGCAACATCCGAGGGGACAGTTCCGGCTCGATCTTCATCAACAACACTGGCGATGTTGCGGCCAGTTCGGGGTTCGACGAGGATCGGCAGGCATTCTTCTACCCTTTGAACGGCCTGCGTCGCCGGATCAACGGTTTTTCGGATACGGACTTGGGTGGCCTCAACGATGCAGGAGCGGTCGCGGGGTCGGGCAGAACCGGGCCAACCAGCACCGTCGGATTTGCCGGGATGCCCAGTTCACCTGCGACGTTCAATGGAGCAACGGCGGTCGGGAGCGGATCGCTCAGCGGGTATCTCAACTGGGTGAGCGATCTCAACAACGCTGGCGCAGTTGTTGGCTGCGGGACCTCGGGCACCGTCGGCACCAGGCCGTACATCATGCACAACGGAGTCATCTCGTTCCTGCGAATCCCGTCGGGGTACATCGGTGGAATGGCTGAAGGCATCAGCGAGAGCGGGATCGTCGTCGGACGCGTGCTGAATCCGGTCGATTCACCAGTCAACGACTTCCGAGTCGTCGTGTGGAATGGCGGCAACGCCACTCCGATTTCGGCCATCTCCTGGACACCGCCTGCGGGTTACTTCCGCGTCCCGGATGTGAAACCGTATCGGATCAACAACGCCGGACGAGCAGTGGGCCACATCCGGTACCTGCCCCCGCAGGAATGGGACACCGAGAATGCGGACTTCAGCGTGACAGAGCAGTCGCGCGGGTTCATCACCGATGGTGGACGGATGTACGACCTCAACACGCTTCTCGAACCCGGTTCGCGGTCGTGGACCATCGTGTGCGCCAATGACATCGCCGATTCCGGCTGGATCGCGGCTTCGGCCCGCCCAAATGGGCAAGGTGGAGAGAGGGCAGTCCTGCTCAGACTCGTCGGCGGCGCCGGCGGCGGCGGGGGCGGCCAGGGTCCCGCATCGCCACAGCAGGTGGCGTTGGCGGCACGGTCCGACACCGGTGCATCGAACTCCGACAGAGTGACGGCGGCGGCGACGCTGGTGTTCGCCGGTACCGCGGATGCGGGCTCGCGAGTAACGGCCTTCGTCGACGGTATCGCTACCCCCAGGAAAACCACCGCCGATCGTAACGGCAGGTTCAGTCTCTCATTTGCAGGGGCGCCAGCAGGCACCCATGTCTACACGTTCGTCGCGACCAACGTACGCACCAACCAGTCATCCCAGCCCAGCGGGGGCGTTGAAGTGACCAGAGATGCGGTAGCCCCCGATGCTCCCGGTATCATGTCGCTCGCGCCGGCCGATGTGGTCACACCCACGCCGCGGGGCGCATCTGCAGCGACGCGGAACACAACCCCGACGCTCCGTGGCGTGGCCGCTCCTGGATCGGTGCTCAATGTATACGCTGGCGGACGTGTCGTTGCGACGACGACTGTCCCCGCGAACGGCATGTACGAAATCACGATCGTGACGGCGATGCGAAGGGGCAAGGTCACCGAGTTGACCGCCAAAGCCATCGACCAGGCAGGTAACGCGTCCAAGCCCTCGGCAAAGTGCAAGGTCGCGGTCGTAAACTGACCGCCGCGTGCTTGGTCCCTCGTTCGCCCAGCACTGACATGCCCCCCCCCTGCCTGGATCTTTGAGCAGGAGCGCCTTTGTGGTGACCGGCGCGATATCGCAAGCGACTTCGAAGGAGGTGATGCACCTGCTTCGAAGTGCGGGTCCGAGCGTTCGCCGGGAGACGGACTTGTGTCGGGCGAACCGATCGTGCCGACATCCACCATCGCATTGCGGATCGCGAGGCGTGAAGGCTGAAATGAAAAGGCGTTGTCCGCTGGCAGTCCCGCCCTTGCTTCTTGATGAACCATCGCCGCGGCGGCCGCACGCACTAATTGCATACACGATTGGAACTGAAGCATGGCGTGCTCTGTTGGCACGCCATGCTTGATTTTCAGCACAGTCAATTCCATGTCGGGCCACAGCGCATGCAGCCGAGCACCGCCACGCCACATTTCCACAGACAGTGCGGGTGAATTCGGGGGACTCCCTGTGACTGGAGCGATCATCCAACAGTCCGGTCGAACCCCGCGTGCGTGCCTGCTCGCAAGGGTCAAAGCCGGCCCCATGGTCGTGGCTGAGGCTCCATGGAGCGTGTCCGGCAGTTCGCGTTCCTGCGCATCTGGCATGCCCGATCGCGATCTGATTTGCGGCGTACGCTGGTGTCGGTGCAACGCGGACCGCCGCCGAGCGATAACGAGATTTCCGGCAGGTTGGGCCCTGGGGCTGAACTTGCACATGCCAACTGGAACGGAGCCGCCGCGATGATCACTGCCCCACTGCTCGACTCGTACCTTGGTGCACACATCGGGCTCATCTGCCCCAACAGCAACGCTTCGGACAATGACAACCACTGCGCACACTTCGTGTCCCACGTGCTTTCGCTGGCATTCGGGTACACGTGCGGTCCTTCTCGCCCGGCGTGCATGCGGGTGCATGAGATCTTCGCCAAGTGCGTGGCACCTGAAGCTCTGGATGCGTGCCGCGCGAACTACGGCACGGGAATTCTCTTCGTGACCGAGGAACGCAACGTGACGATGGCAACCCAGACCATGGTGAATGTGCCTCGCAAGCACGTTGGCATTGTCTGCGGGAGTGATGTGTGGCACTACAGCAACACGCAGCATCGAGTGGTGAAGCAGGTCGTTGACTCTTTCATCTATCACTGCAAGAACCAGCGAAATGGTCTGTGGCTGGCAAAGCCGCCGCAAGCCGCGCTTGCCAGGCCCTTCGAGGCTCCCACCTCCGCTGCGACGAACAACCCAGCCGGGAGTTCATCGACTCGTTGACGTCTCGCAAACAGTGTGAACTGGTCTTGCCGCGGCTCCGATCCCACATGAAAGTTTGTATAGTTGCTGTGGGCTGCTCCATGAACCGCCATCGCAAACTCTGATGGGCCCTTGTCGCACAGTTGAATGGCGAAGCTCGAGCCTTGAGCGTTGTTGGCGCGGTGTGGTCTGTGAATGGCCCTGATGGGCTAGCGCGGAGCCATGGGTTGTTGCGGAGCCATCGGCTGTTGTGCCGCGGGTTGCTCATCCTGGGCTGCTGGCTCAGCCGCATCATCGGCGGGTTGCCCCGAGAGTTCCACATCGCCGGTCCACAGTGCTCGCGAACTCACGAGATACTGCTGCATCTCCGTCTGGGATTTGAGTATCTGTTGCAGAAAGTCCATGGTCGAGGCGGATTGGCGATCAGGGCTCATCCGTCGGATCTCTCCAAGGCGTTTGAGAAGCAGCAGATTGGACTGCTCGCTCCTTTGCTCCATTCGGACCAGCTTCTGACTCGTCTCGTTGAAGCGGGCTTCGTCATCCGGGTTCTGGAAGGCAAAGGGACGTGCGTTGCGATTCTTCGGCTGCTTGAGCTGGTCCGGAGTGTTCGGGTCGGCGACATCGCTCAGGGTCTTCGTGCGATAGGAATCAGCCGGGGTGTTTGGATTCACCGGAGTGTTCGGAGCCTTGGTGCCAGGCGGGACAACAGGCTGGACAGGCGGATTGCCAGTCGGGGGTGCCTTGGGAGCTTTGGGCTGAGGCTGTGGGTTTGCCGGCGGCTGGGTGGGCTGGTCCAGTTGGGCATTCCCAAGTGGAATGAAGCCGACGCAGAGCACTGATATTCCAATGATGCCGGCGACTGAGAACCAATTGGCGTTCATGAGAGACTCCATGTTGTTCGCAGATACTGCGTTGTGTGGGAACGGGTGTGAGGCAAGCCGCGATGCAGCTCTGTCCGGTGTTGACGAGGGATTGACCCGTGAGAGCGCGGAAGCGTCAGCATCACATGCAGCCGCGAAGCAGAAAGACCAGCAGAATGAGCGGGATGGGGACGCCAAGGGCCCAGAGCAGAATGGCAGGGCGGATCTTGCCGGGCCGACTCCAGAGTTGAACCGAGCGCAATGCAGTGCGGGGTTCGCTGGCATTGGCTTGTGACGATGAAGGTCGAGTGATGTGGGACATTCAAACCTTTGGCTGAATACTGCTCGCGTTTGCGGATGCTGAGTTGAGCGGCACGTGGATGGAGCTTACTCTCAAGATCTCCGCGATTGACAAAGGAGTATGAGCACCGTTTGCGCCAACATCCACGGAGGAATCATCCGCTACTGGAAGGCCCGCACTGATGTGAGTTCAGGGATGATGGAGCCCATCGGCTCCGGTTGCGTGCAGCCCGCAGGGTGTTCCAAAGGCGAAACGGCCATTGGGCCCTTGGGAGTTGGTCCGCTCGGTCCGGAGCTGCGACAATCAAGCGGATGGAGCAACGCATGAACTTTCCAGTGGTGATTCACAAGGACAAGACCAGCGACTATGGCGTCACTGTGCCCGACCTGCCCGGGTGCATCTCTGCCGGGGCGACCGTGGATAAAGCTCTCGCCATGGCTCGAGAAGCGATCGAACTGCATCTTGAGGGATTGATTGAAGCAGGGAACGCGGTTCCGGTCGCATCTCCGATTGAAAAGCTCCGAACCGACCCAAAATTTGCTGGTGGCATCTGGGCCCTCGTGCAGGGAACGACTCATCGCTTCGCGTGAAGTTCGCCCGCATCGGCGTCACGATGCCCGATGGCATTCTCGATGCAATCGACCGATATGCGTAGGCGCGCGGAGAAACCCGTTCCAGGCTGCTCACCCGCGCCGCGGCACACTACAGAGGCAGAGAAGCTGGCGCCATCCAGAAACCCATGCAAAGCGGGACCACGCTGCGGACCCTGCACAATAGCGCAAAGGCCGCCAAGCCGAAGTGATTGGCAAGACACCAACCCGGCTGGACTTGGCTGACGCATAACCCTCGGCGATTCAGTAAAACGGTATCGGGACACGGATTGAGGACTTGTGAGTGCGGGTCGTATCATCAAGACCGCATGGATGTGCGTTCAACTGTGGGCAAGCAGCCCTGATTCGTTCAACCTCATTCGAGAGGGTCGGTATGCCTTTTCTCGCGGCGCGTCACTGGAAGGTGGTTGGGTCACTGTTCACAATCGGGGCTTCGGCAGGGTTCGCGGGCGGGCAGACCGTTTGGGCCAACGCGGATCGATTAGAGTGCGTTGGGCCGGATTGCAACGGGGCCGGCTACTACTGGCTCGGAACTTGCCCCTGCTTTCTCACTTGCGGGTTGCCGTCGAACAGCCCCTGCCCCGTCGGCATCGTGGAAGGAACTGCACTCCCCTGCGTGAATGGGTCACCGAGGGCGATCGGGCCGGTGCCCGTAGTGAACGGGGGCTTTACGGACTTGTTCATTGACGGCGCTTTCAAGCATCGATATGAAGATGGCGGGACCTCGCCCCGCTACGGACGGTTCTTCACGGTTCCCGTCGAAAGCAGATACCGATTGGAGGTCCACGGGGTGACCGGCAACGAGCAAGTGCAATACCGCTGGGAGATCCCGTTTGACCCACGATGGGAAGTCAGCGTTACGCCGGCGGACGCGGTCTCCCGGGGAGCACGTGTGGTCTTTTCGGCCTACCTTGGATTCAACTTCTTCGAGACGACGGCGGTTTCGCTCGTGGGCTACCAGTGGTTCGACGGAAACGCCCAGCTTGTAGACGGCCCGCTTTCGAGCGGAAGCATTGCGACCGGGACAACTGGCGGACTTCAGATCGATAATGTCCAACTTGCGGACGAGTTGCTCCGCCCGAGAATTGTGGCCACCTTTCGATGCCATGGTTTCGATGGAGACTTTTTCATCACCACCGAAAGCGGGCCGTTTGAGATTCGAGTATGTGCAGGGGATTTCAATCTCGACGGAGGGACCGACGGCTCAGACGTGAGCAGTTTTTTCGCGGCGTGGGAGCAAGGCGGCGCCTTCGCCGATGTGAACGGTGACGGGGGTGTTGACGGTGCTGATGTGGGTGTGTTCTTCGAGCACTGGGAGCAAGGCTGTTGATAGAGCTTGGCCGAGCAGTCACGATGTGGGCATGCCGCTTTTTGAGTTGGGCCCAGCTGGCCCCGGGGGCTCCGGCTGTTCCGAAATCACCGCGACATGGATCGAAGACCTGAATGGACGCCACTGGTAAAGTACCAAACAGTCGGCACACTCTCGCGGATCGGTACGCGTACCCCGGTGCACCCAGACGGTCCCCGAGTGCCCGTGCGGGGCGACACTCAAACGACCGCGACTCAACAGCTGCAAAAATCTCGCGCTGGCTTAGTGGGTGTTGGTGCCCCGTGTGATTCGGTGGTAAAACAAAAAACCCCCGCCGAAGCGGGGGTAATGACCCCGATGGGATTCGAACCCATGTCGCATCCGTGAAAGGGATGTGTCCTGGACCAGGCTAGACGACGGGGCCAACTGGTGAACAACTGCGAACTTTGTCCAGGTCTAGATTCTAGCGCGGACCTTTCGTTGAGTCACCTTTCAACACCCCTCCAACCCTGCAGTTCGGGTTTTTATTGGTGATTCATTGACGTTCTGGCCGATCTATCGCATCATGGGCCGCCCGAGTGCACCCACGAATCTCCGGGCCTGAAGCCATCAACTGCTGACCGCCCGCATCGGAAGTACTTGCCACAACAGCCCTGCCGCCCGCCACCAACGTCCCCGCCACTCATGCTGACCGCAGACGAAGTTGTCGCCCAGCTCCAACTCTCGCCCCTTCCCTGGGAGGGCGGGTTCTTTCGTGAGACGTATCGGAGCAGCCTCAAAGTCGCCCCGCCCCCGGGCCGCGGCCCTCCGGCCGATCGCCACTGCTGCACGCACATCTACTTTCTGCTCCGCACCGGCGTTGTCTCCGCCATGCATCTGGTCGCCAGCGATGAGGTCTTCCACCATTACATGGGCGATGCCATCGAGCAGCTCTGGCTGCTGGAAGATGGATCAAGCCGCGTGGTGAAGATCGGCAGCGACCTTGTTGCCGGCGAGCGTCCGCAAGTGATCGTCCCGGCGGGCGTGTGGCAGGGTGCGCGGGTCGCCGCGGGCGGCACGCACGGCTACGCATTGCTCGGGTGTTCGGTCTCGCCAGGTTTTGACTGGGCGGACTTTTCGCTTGGCGAGCGAGATCGGCTCATTCGTGGCTGGCCCGCCGCCGCGGCGATGATCGAAGCGTTGACACCACCCAACGACCAGCCCCCCCCACTGCGCTCGACGGGAGACGCCCACCGATGAGCGCCAACCACGATTCTCGGGGGATGCCGCTGATGGAGCCCGCGCCTCACAAAGGCGCGACGCTGGTCTTCTGCGGCGGCAGCTTCGATCCACCGCATCAGGGACACGCGGCGATCGCTCGCGCCGCCCAGCAGGCTGCGGGCCCGGGAGCGTGGATCGTCTTTGTGCCCGCCGCGAGATCGCCGCATAAGCACTCTGGCCCCGCCGCGGCGGACTCGGATCGAATCGCCATGCTCCGCCTCATGGCCTCGGGCCTTGATGATGCCTGCATCTGGACCGACGAGATCGATCGTGCCGCGTGGGGTGAAGCCAGCTACACCATCGATTCGGTGCGGCGTCTGCGCGAAGTGCACCCCATTGGCGAGATTCGTCTGCTCATCGGTGCGGACCAGGCGCGTGCCTTTGCACGCTGGCGAGCACCTCATGACCTCCTGAAGCTTGCGCCGCCGCTGATTGCCCGCCGCGGCGATGACGCGGCACCGTTGCTCGAAGAACTTCGCACCTGCGGCGCCTGGAGCGAAGAAGAACTCCGCCTGTGGGCAAAGGGCATGCTTGATTCGCCGCTCATGGATGTGTCATCGACGGCACTTCGCGAAGCACTGCGAGGCGGCCGCAGCGGAGACCTGATTGAGCAGTGGATCGACCCCACGGTGCTGATGTACATCACCGCCCGCGGCCTGTATCTCTGAGTTCAACTCTGATTCAAACCCAGTCCTTCATCGAAAGTGGCTGGTCAGGATTGCGCTTCTGCGGTTGCCCCTCGCAACGCACGCCAAACTGCCACGGCTTTGTGTCTTTCATCCTGCTCATCCTGTCTATCCATGTTTCATTCTCCGAGAAGAAATGGAAACATGGATAGACAGGATGGACAGGATGGTGAATGCAGCAACTCACCGGCCGTTTCAGGTGAGTTGAGGCGTGGGTTTGGGGGAGGGGAAGAGGGGCAGATTTCAGAGTTCAGAATTTCAGAGGGGGGAAGGTTGTTTTTGCACTGTCTGTCGCGGGCGGGCATGCTCGTGCGTTTGATGTGATTGGGATCGCACACGGGCCGCCGGCACGAGGCGCACGAAAAACGCAGCCGCCGCGTTCGGGACCAATCGAACGCGGCGGCTGTCTTGTCACTTGGTTGTTCGTCGACTGGTGCGTGGCAGGATCAGGCTGCTTCGCGCCGTTCGAGGGGAGCATCCTTCATTCCCACGACGCCGTCGCGGGTGACGAGGAAGAAGTCGGGGGAGATCGGGTAGGGGAGGCGGCGGTAGTCCTGGAGCACGCGGTCCTTGAGCCGGTTGAGGAAGGGCTCGGGACCGGTGGACATGGCGACGAACATGTCGCGTGCCGGGGTTGCGACGAAGAAGTTGCCACCGAGCTGGCCCGCGAGGCGCTGATAGAGGCCGCCCAGGAGGAGGCGAGCGGCGTCGTAGCCATCGTGCTGGCTGATGATCGCGGCGCGGCCACCTTCCTTGCTTTCGACGAGCTGCACTTCGAGTTCGGGGGCATACTCATCGAGGTTGTGGCGGGCGATCTGGTCCATCTCATCGAGGGAGATGTTCCAGCGCAGCTGCTGCTCGGTGGTGATGCTGACCGTCATGTGCGGCAGGTCCGTCACGAAGACGATGACCGTGTCGTTGACGAAGGGGATGTGGGCGACCTGCTCGCGGGAGAGGTGGTTGAAGATGCTCTCGGGCTGGATGCGGGGCATGATGCGGGGCCGCGCAAACTCCAGGGACATCGTCATGAGCTGAACGGTGTCGCCGGTGAAGAGTTGTTCGAGGTAGTGCTCGACGATCTCGGTGCCGCGGGTGGGCTCGTGGCTCACCATGCGGAAGAGGTTCTCGAGGTCGAGGCGGCGGCCGTTGACGATCAGCTCGCGGGGGCCGACCAGATCGATGGCGTAGTCGGGCTGCATGCGCTTGAGCAGGCTGGCGACTGATTCGGCGAAGGCTTCAGGTTCTCTTGGCATGACACCCATCGATTACCCCTTTGCGTGGGACAACTGTGGAGGCACGCTCGCGGCGAGAGACAAATCGCGGTTCTTCGATTGACTCTGCCGCGGGGTGCAGATTTGTTCTCCGGCCAGCACTGAGTGTGCTGCCGGATGAGATACGCGGCACAACCATCGGAATCCGATACGACCAAGCACAGCGAGTGTTCCGCACATCGATGCAGTTGCCGCGTCACGCGCGGCATGATCCGAACGACCAGTGCGTGCGGCGGACCTAGAACACAAGCATGTAAGCGTTTGCGACCGAGAATGATCATCGCGTCTGTTTTTCGTGCGTTTTCTCACCGGCGATGGCGAAGGACCACACACCGGCGGTCGCCGGCGCCGAGTCGGCCGGTTCGTCGGCGTGTGCCGCTGCATGTGCGCGGCTTGCTGCAATTCGTGCAAGTGAGAGTGAAGCGGCGCGCGTGTGCCAAGACCTGTGAGCGTGCGAATCGCCACGTGAACCTCGTTATGGGGGCTGTCGGGTTGTGGGCGGTTGCGAACGCCCGCGACGTTCAGGGCGTGGGACCGAGGAAGGCAACCAGAATAGCGACGGCCGGGCAGGGGTGTGCACGGCGGGCCGCACCTCACGAGGCGATTCCCATCGGAACACTCCCGCTGGACGGTCCGCATGGGCCCGGTGACCCCCAATGGGGGTTGCGGGGGGAAGGAACGGGGGCGACAGCACTGTGCGGGCGTGGGCAAGCTGGCGGAAGAGGGGGCAGGGGGGAGTGGATGATGGAGAAGGAGG
>JBILUL010000214.1:0-7101 GCA_044371005.1 Phycisphaerales bacterium
TGCCTGCTGTTCGCGACCCACTCCAAGCCGTGAACAGGCCATGAACAACACCTGAACACGCCACGATCATGTTTCGGGTCCTGAGCGGCGCACGCGGCGACCTCCACAACCCATCAAGCCACTCAACTGGCCGCCGATCAGGCTGCTCCGGCTCTTTCCGGACCTCCTCGCACCCTCACACGCGGCAGCACCCCTCAGCCCGGCAGTTCCCGCCGCGGGCTTGCCGCGAAGATGCGTCAAAGTCCTACACGCACGCTTTGGTGTGGCATCTTCTAGTCATCACCGGTGTTTCGCCAGTGCGACTCACCACACGAGAGAGAAGAGGAGAATGCAGTTGAAGACCCTGACCGCCATCGCATCTTTCATGCTCGTTGCTGGTTCCGCCGCCGTGGCCGACATCGTGCATCTGCCCGCCGTCATCCGCGACTTCTCGCCGACGACCCATCCCGACTTTGAATACCGCATCGCCAACGATCGCAACCTCGTCACGACCACTCTTGGTTTTGACGGCAAGCCCATCTACGCCGGCCCCAGCACGGGCACCGCGACGACCCACGGGCCCAGCACGTTCAACCAGTGGTACAACGATGTGCCCGGCATCAACCAGAGCACGACCATCATGATTCCCGTCGACAACGGGATGCCCGGCCCCGGCGGCGTCTACACCTACACCAACAACAGCTTCTTCCCCATCGACAACCAGCTCCTGGGCAACGAAGGCCGCAGCCACAACTACCACTTCACCCTTGAGATGGCGCTGTCGTTCACCTATCAGACTGGTCAGACCTTCTCATTCACTGGCGATGATGACTTCTGGGTCTACATCAACGGCCAGCGCGTGATCGATCTGGGCGGCGTCCACACTGCCCAGACGGCCTCCGTCAACCTCGACACCCTGGGGCTCACCGCAGGCCAGAACTATTCGTTCAACCTCTTCTTCGCTGAACGCCACACCTCGCTGTCGAAGTTCTCGATGCAGACCTCCATCCAGCTCGTCCCGACGCCGGGCGCTGCGGGCGTCCTCGCAATCGGAGCACTCGCCGCGAGCCGTCGCCGCCGGGCATAAGCCTCTCTCGGCAACATCCTGATTCACACGATCGCCCCGTGCACCGCGCGGGGCGATTGCATGCGCGGTGATGGGCATGGCCCGGACCTGAGTCGAACCTGTTCACTGCGAACGGGGGCGATTGACCAACGGCGCCTCCGCACCTGTGCTTTCACCCCTCGGACGACCACCCCGGCCAGCCCCCCCGCAGGCCTCGGCCCCCAACCCCCCCCCAACCGCAAACCCGCAGATTCAAGCCATGAGTGCCGGTCGCAAGTTCCGGCCCATTCGCTACGAGCCTCCTCCGCCGCGCGCCCAAGCGCAATACGCTCTGGGTCGATGCACCAAGCCACGCCCATCGCTCCTTGGAAACTCTTCCTCGCTTCCACGCTCGCGATCCTCACCCTCGTGGCTTTCTTCGCCGGAACACTGCCCACCGGCATCGCCGCGGCATTGTTCACCCTCTGCATCCTTCAAGGCCTCTGGCGCGGTGCGACCGAACTTGCGGGCCTCGTCATCGGCATGGTGCTCGCCGCGTTACTCGCGGCACCAATCGGCCGACTCCTCGAAGGCCTCACCTCCGCCGCGGCGGGCACCACCGGGCTCACCAATCGATTCGCCAGCATCGCCGCCGCGGCACTGCTCATCACGATCCTCTGCACCCTCGCTTTCGGACTCATCACCAGACGATTCCTCAAGAACCACCAAGCCTGGAAGCGATGGGATTCGCCCGCCGGTGCGGCACTGGGCGCCATCGAAGGCTCCATCCTCGCCATGCTCGTCTTCTGGGTGCCCCTCGCACTCGCCCCGGTCGCCAAATCACAACTCGAAGCCGCGGCGAGCCGCCAGCAACCCCAGCACGCGGCGGACAATGACGCCAACAACGAGCCTGATTCCTCACAGGCACTGGCCTCCTCCATCGTTCAGTTCAGCCAGGCCGTTGAATCGTCATCCATGGGCGCGGTGGCTCAGGCCACCAACCCCGTGCCGGGCACGCAGATCATGGTACTCGCCAGCGACTTCGCAGAAGTCACACGCGACCCCGCGGCGATGGATCACCTTCTCAACTCCCCGGTCCTCAAGGAAATCCAGGAAATGCCCAGTCTCGTGCGAGCCATGGAACGCATCCGCGAGGATCCGCAACTCTCCCAACTCGTCGATTCCCGCGGCGTCTCCGTCGACACCATCCGCACCGTTCTTGCGAGCAACGTCTTTCTCGATATCCTCGATTCCACTTCGGTGATCGCCGACCTGATGCCAAAAGCCGAACAACTCGCCACGGCGATTGCGGAAGCAAAAGCGACAATCGATCGAGCCAGCCCGAAGTAAACCACATCAAGGTAACCTGAATCACCCTCGATTCTGCCGGGTCGGCATGAGCAGCCATCTCGCTGTGGCCGCCGGTTGCGCCTCGTCGCACCGCGCCAACGAACATGCATCCGGAAGTACGGACTTCTCGAAGCGTCTTCGATTTTGAGGATTCCCCAGGCCTGTCCTGTTCAAGAGGTTCTACTGGGTCGCTACTGAGGGTCACCATTCGGTGACCCTCAAGTTTGGTGCATACCCCGCTCTGGTTTTCCCAACACGTGCGTTGTGGGCGTGCACTTCGAAAGGATGACGATCATGCGATCTGAGCGAGCGGTCTGTGGTGCGGCAATCAAGTGTTGTCTGATGATGGCCTCGGGACTCGCGATTGTTCCGCCCTCGCACGCCCACGGGCAAGTTGTGGCCTGGAACCAGCCCTCGCCCGCAGGCTCGCCGCCGGCGCGGTACTCGTCGGCCATGGTGTATGACGCATCGCGGGGGGTCTCTCTCCTCTTCGGCGGCAATGCAAACTTTGACTTCCTTGGCGACACATGGGAATGGGACGGCACCGCCTGGACCCAAGGCGCGTTTGGCGGCCCCTCGGCTCGCAGCCTCCACGCCATGGCCTTCGACTCAGCCCGCGGCGTCACCGTCCTCTTTGGCGGCTTTAACTCGGAGAACTTCGGTGACACATGGGAGCTGGGTTCCGATGGCTGGATTCAAGTCGGCATCGATGGCCCCTCGGCCAGGTCCACGCACGCCATGGCCTACGACTCGGCTCGCGGTGTCACCGTCCTCTTCGGCGGCGGGCTCGACTTCATCGCCAACGGCGAGACCTGGGAGTGGGATGGCACCGCATGGACACAGCGGCTGGTTGTTGGTCCCCCAGCTCGCGGCTATCACGCGATGGCGTACGACTCCGCTCGACGCGCAACGGTGCTCTTTGGTGGCGTTGATGAAAACGGCTCGGACCTCCGTGACACGTGGGAATGGGATGGGGCCACGTGGCGACAGCGGTCTCTGGCCGGGCCTTCAGCACGCGGGTATCACTCGATGGCGTACGACTCAGGTCGTCGCGTGACCGTACTTTTCGGGGGCTCATCATCTCAGGGCGTCTCGAACTCCGAGACATGGCAGTGGAACGGCACGACGTGGACTCGTCACACCAGTGGAGGCCCGACTCGTCGATTCCTGCAGCCGATGACCTACGACGCTCGCCGCGGTGCGACGGTGCTCTTTGGCGGCAACTCACCCCCGGCTGTGGGTGACACCTGGGAACTGCAGACGCCGTGCACCGCGCCGGCAATCACATCCGGACCAACTTCGCAGAACGGATGCCCGGGTGGCTCGATCTCGCTCAGCGTTGCCGCGAGTGGCACGGGCCCCTTCACCTATCAGTGGCGCCGTGGCGAGCCGCCATTCGACATCGCAGAGGCAACCGGCAGCACCTACACCATCTCGGCCGCGACCGTTTCTGATGCAGGGGTGTATGAATGTGTCGTCACCAACGCCTGCGGCACGGTCACGAGCACTTCGGCCGCGGTGACCATCTGCATCGGAGATTTCAACTGCGATGGCGGGGTTGATGGATCTGACATCGAGTCATTCATTGTCACCTGGCAGACGGGCGAAGCGGCGGGCGACCTCAACGGTGATGGCGGGGTCGATGGCGGCGATGTCGAGTTCTTCTTCGTGAGATGGGAAGCAGGCTGCTGAGTCTCGGGCGGGGCCGAAGAGACTTCGCTGAACTCGGTCTTGCGGGCTGGTGCGAGCTTCACAACAGTCGCGAGGAAGCACCAGTGTGTCGCGAGGCTTGAATCCTTCGCACTCCGGGTGGGAAGCACGCAGCACCGGCCCAAAGCTGCCGGTGCTACGTGCCATTTCGGCGGGTGGGGTTCAACGAAAAACCCCGCCGCGAAAGCCGCGGCGGGGTCTGAGCGATTCTACCAGGATTTCACTTACTTCGCGGCCTTCTTGCGGCCCGTGGCATTCATCCAGCTGGGCAGGCCGTTGCCCTTCTCGAACATGTCGGCGAACTTGAAGCCCTTGCGCGACTTCCATGCCTTGCGGTGGAAGGCATCGCTGGCAAGCAGCGGGAAGAGAGCCGAGAGTTCACCGAAGACCATCTGCTCGTGCACCACATCGACCTTGCCCCAGGAGCAGGCTTCGCGGAGCGTGGAGCCAGAGAGTGCACCATCGCGGCTGTCGGCGACGGTCATCTGGATGGCGTACTTGTGCATGCCGATGTCGCCGCGTGCCTTGCCGCCCTTGCGTTCATTGAGCAGTTCCGCCGCGACGACGATGTCCTGAGCGAAGTTCTTGGGAACGCCGCCGCCGAGCATGAGCAGGCCCGTGTCCTTGCAGCCGAGCTTGATGTCGGTGAGTTCGCGGAAGTCCTTGCCGCTGTCGAAGGCGACCTGGCCGCGGCCTTCCTCGATGGCCTCGGTCTGCTGCAGCACGATGCCAAAGCCGGCCGAGCAGTCGGAGAAGGCGGGCACGAAGATCGGCACGCGCTTGAGGTAGGCCGTCTTCACGAGGCTCTCGTTCTTGGGGTGCTTCTGGGCCAGGTACGCACCCATCGCCTCGATGAACTCGCGCGAGCTGTACGCGCCGGGCTCGAAGGCGTTGAAGATCTCGTGCGTGCGAGCATCGCAGTCGCGAAGATCATCCTCGTTGATGTAGGTGTCGTAGATGCGGTCGATCATCAGGTTGCGCAGCGTCATGTCATCGACCGGAGGGGCCTCGGGGCTGCCGGGAGCGATGTAGTGCTTGAACCCCAGGCCTTCGAAGAAGTCCTGGTCCACGATGTTCGCGCCCGTCGACACGATCGCATCGATCATGTTGTTCTCGAGCATGGTGATGATCGCCTTCTTGAGACCCGCCGAGATCAGCGAGCCTGCGAGGGTCAGGATCACCGCGCATTCCTTGTCCTTGAGCATCATCGAATAGATATCCGCGGCATTGGCCAGCGTGCGGCTGGTGTACGCCATCTTGCGGTACGCATCCACCACCGGACGAGCATCAAAGCCCGTGATGTCGATGTGCTTGATCGGGTTGCTGAGCAGTTCCTTCTTCGTCCACTGGGCCATTGGGTCACACTCCAAATGCTGACCACGAACGCAGCGCATGCGAGCGCGTCGTGGAGATCCGGCCAAGCCCCCCTGGCCATTGGTTGTTTGAGGAGTCACCGGGGGTGGCGGCGACGGAGAGATTATAGCGAGGTGGGTGGTGGGGGGGAGGGGGAGTGCGCGAGATCCGGAGTTCCGAAGTGCGCGGGGAAGGGCGGGAGTGCGGTTGAGCGGCCTGGGTGGCGTTGGGGGCCATGCCGCGTGCGAAAGTGGTCGCGCCCGGTTCGGTGCGAAGCGGCCTGTTCAATGTGCGACAGCGCACTTCGGAACTTCGGAACTTCGGAACTTCGGAACTTCGGAACTTCGGAACTTCGGAACTTCGGAACTTCGGAACTTCGGAACTTCGGAACTTCGGAACTTCGGAACTTCGGGACTTCGGGACTTTGGAACTTTGGAACTTTGGAACTTCGGAACTCAGGAACTCAGGAACTCAGGAACTTCCCCCATCACGCCACGGCTGCGCCTTGGCTCGATGCCCCTGGCCCGGCTCTGCGGCGTCCCATGTCTCGAAGAGCTTCACCAGTTCGTCGCGGCACCATCGCACCCGGTCGGTCTGCACCGGCTGGACCGATGCCACCAGGGTGTGCAGCCCCAGCAGTGCCGCTTCACTTTCCGCGAACCGCTTCAGAATCATGAGCAATCTGGCCGCAAACTTTGAGGTTGTTGGCAAGCATGCGCAAGCCGAGGTCTTCTGCAAGCGGGCTCTTGCCATCCGAGAGATGGTTCTGGGCTCGGACCATCCGGCGGTGGCGAACAGCCTGCACAATCCGGGGTTTCTCCACTTGAGTCAAGGTCAGCACACTCTGGCCGAGCCACTCCTCAAGCAGGCACTGGCGATCGCAGAAAAAGCACTTGGCCCCTGGGGTCCCCACGTACGCATCGTACTCGACGTCCTGCTGGAGCTCTACCGCAAGACCGGTCGCACCGACGAGGCCAAGCCCATCGAAGCCGGAATCCGGCAGTTCCGCGAGATGGGGTGGTGAGGTGGAGCGTCGTGGCGTTGACCAGCACTTGTCGGCCAGAATCGGCAAGAGCGTTGGCCGCAAGGCGGGTGTGAACCGGACGCAGCCAGCCAACGTAAGGCCGTACGTGGACTGGTCGATGCTCCCTCTCCTGCGTGCGCCCGGCTGTCACCCATGCTGACCACTGCTTCTCGCCCATACACCGATGCCGAGCTTGATGACTACGCCGGTCGGATGTCGTCCGGGCGCGCCTATTCCATCGCCATCTTCGTGCTCATCGGGGTGGGTGCCGGCGGGATGGTGGCAGTGGGGGCCTATGCCCTGCACTCGTTGTATGCGTGGCTCTTCTCGGGCATCGTGACATGGACGTTCTCGCTGGTGGCCGGCGGTGTCGCCGCGGCACTCACCATCGTCGGCCTCTGGCTCTCGTGCGGCACCGACGACTGGACCGACCACCCACCTGAACTCGCCACCGATGTGGCGGCCACCGCGTATGCCGGGTGGCGCATTGAAAGCGACACGCTCGATGTGGTCTTTGCCTTCCGTGTCGAGGCCGACCATTACCTGCTCATCACCGAGAACGCCCTGACGCCGCCGCTTCTGGAAGCGCACGCCTCCGGAGCGCCCGCCGAGAGTGTCCCCTCCAGTATTCGCCTTGTAC
>JBILUL010000215.1:0-7063 GCA_044371005.1 Phycisphaerales bacterium
CGAGGCCCCTCGATCAACGTAAGTCGTTGTGAGCCCAAGACCTGCGCGCCCAGGCCCGCGACGACGTTTCGGAAATTCGCTCGGTTTTGGTCAAGCAGCGGTCAAGTCGCGGACTACAGGCCCAAAACCGCTGGCGCGCATCTTGCTGTGACGTCGCGGGCTCTCGCCAACTTGACCGCGATTCAGCCCGGTTCGGTCAAGCAACGGTCAGGTGCTGACAGTCCGATGATTGCCGCTATTCACCGCGCGAGGAGCGGGCGGACGATTGAACACGGAATGGACCTGTTACATGTGAAGAGTGCGGAGCAGGACAGAGTCCGGTGTCCGCGTCATGATGCCTACCTAGCGAGAGTCAGATTGAGCGTCATGCGTACGACTTCACTGCCATTTACCACGAATTCGCGACGCACAAGCGGCTCGAATCCCTCGATGGAATCAAACTCCACTTCGAATGCACCGTCCATGGGCAGGCGATAGCACATGACACTGTCGACGAGGCGCCCAAATCCTGACAGTTCTTCGCCATGCGAGTCACGGATCAGTAAGTCCCATTCCGATGGAAACGGTATTGCGCGGCCATTGCAGCGTAGCTCAAGTTCGAGCCGTGCACATCTCTTGGCGTCAACAGTAGTGGTCGATCCGTTTCCTTGGACCGTGACTACCTTAACAACACGTGCGGTCCGGACGTCGTCCAGAACGAGGAGGTATTGTCCGGGGCTGATGCTAGCCACGTACTCCCCCGATTGAAGACTAGGCTCAAGAGGAATCATCGGGCCGAACGGCCGACCAGCGAACATCCGACAACAAGTCAGGTCTCCGCGCTGAATGATGAAGGGCTGCCCCTCAAGTTGAAGCCTTGCGAGGAAAGGAGCGGGTTCGGGGAGTTTGAATACTAGTTCGGTGCCGATCGGGGTGACCGTGAATTCCTCAGCATAGCCCAGACTTTGGATCTCAATCGTATAACGCCCGGGAAGAAGGCTGAGCTTCTTCCATGTCAGCGCGGGGGCAGGCGATGGCGTTCGTCGAACCATCTCAAGCCAGCGCACGAGAGTGCCGGATCCAACCTCATTTGGAGCCACGCGAATCAGAGCTCGAGCGTGCGCAACGGCACTTTGCGACGGAAGTTCTAGATGTCCAACAACATCAACCCGCTGAACCTCAACAGCGGCGACCAACGACAAGAACGCACTGGCCGTTCCACCGGAAGTCACATCAACAGTGCCTGATGCAACCTGCGCGATTGACCGACCATCGAGAAAGAAGTCACCTCTAACAACATAGCGACCGGCAGGAAGTTCACCAAATTCCAAACAACCTGCCGATGAAGTTGACGACGATGCCACAACAACATCATCATCTACCCTGCGCACTTCGAAGCGAATAGTGTCCGCCGATGGCAGTCTGCCAGCCACAATGTTTGCTCGTATCGTTCCGGCCGAGGCCAGATAGACGCGGCGCTCCGCTCCGCTTGGCGCGTAGATTGCCACCCTTTCCCAAGAGTACCCGGAGGATCCAACAAAAACCTCTTCGCTGCCGACAACCCCGTCAGCCTTCACGCCAAGTCGAAGGGGAAAGCTCACTGGAGTAGCTTCGCAGATCGAGCCGCATTGCGATTCGCGCTGAAAGTGCGGGTCAACGCTTGACAGGAATCCGCACTTCAACTCCTGCTGGGTCACCGCATCGAACACCCGCACCAAGTGGCCGCCTTCAAGCGCAACCTGAAACAGTTCACATGAAGACGGATCTCCGGATCTCACCACGCTACACACAAACGCCGGATTAGCGCCGTACAGGTCAACACCGAGAATGCTGGACACTCGGTGCCTCCCGTACGGATGCTCTGGACATCCCGGCAGTTCAAGCTCCCAACGCCCACACGCCACAATCGCCGTGAGCTCCGCCGGCCTCCCACAACAGTCGGACTCAGTGGAAATATAGACTCGGCCATTCGTACAGATGACATCCAGTGGTCCATCTAATGTGTGAAGTAGCTCGCCGGCAATTCGGGCTCTCTCGACCGCGCACACTTCAACTGGATTCCTTTCTCTTACGGCCCGCAAGGAAGACTCGGACAGGGTCAACTCTGTCCGTTCAGCCGATCCGGTTGAGAGTTCGGCATGCGCAGCTGGAGTGGAGATCGCGGGCAGCAGCCAATCCCACCTCTTCACAGCTACGCCGACACCCTGCCATACGATCCCGACGACAAGAAGCGACGATAACCTCAGTAGAGCCAAGGGACGCGCCGCAGTTCTGGGCTTCGGCCAAGCCACGGCAGACAAAGCCGTACAGGGCATCGCGTTCATCATAGACTGGATCCTTGCGCGCCAGCAAAGGCGCTACCTCCCGTGCTAACACAGACTCCCTCAACAACTTTTACCTTCCATGTGAGCGTGCCTTGCATGTTGACCCAGTAATTAATGTGGTAGGTCTGCAGGTTGTTTTTGAAGTCGCACGCAACAAATACACGCTCCTCTTTGAATGGCTCTGCCCCATTTTTCTCGATAGGTGACCCCTCGCACCCACACGGCTTCGGGCATGGATTTGTCTCTGGCAGGGTTTGTGGAGTAAGGTACCTTTCTGCTTCTCTTTTCACCTGCGCCTCGCAATCGGCTTCCGCGCGGTTCGCAACAGCGGCGGTAATTTTGTGTTCTCTCCTCACACCATTAGTGGTAATCGCGCCAAGATCGTAATATCCCACAATCTTTACTTTTGTGACGACTGCGTCCACTTCTGGGTTGCCGCTGAATTCCACACATTTCGCACCCGCACATTCAGCAACTAGCCCGCTAGGATCGAAGAACTGCAGGGGCGCAGCATTCGTGTACAAGTACGCTTGACCAGGCATCTGCTCGGAAATGGGATCACGAGAGATGAACCTGCCGAGGTTGGAATCGAACCAGCGCTGTCGACATAAAGACAGTGACAGCAGCTTCGCGTCAGTTTCATATCCGGCATAGCCCTTTCGGTTCCCGATTGAGGGCGAAGTGATCACTCCGCGGCCGTGCGATTGATGCGCGCTGACCACCAGCGTCTCGTCGGCTGCGTCGACAACCCCGTTGAGGTCAAGGTCGCCTCGAACGTCATAGAACGGCGCGTTCTTCCAGGTGGTGACCTGGGCATCGTCGGTCGAGTCGCAGTCTCCATCGGAGTCTGTGTCACCAGCGGGCAGCGCGAACGGCACCCCATACGCAGAGTACTTAACCCACTCGACCATCGTCGCGCCGCCGGATCCGTCGGGCTCGACGAGCCCCACCACGTCGGCTCGCCAGTTCTGCAGGTAGTAAACGCGCTCCTCGAGCGTGCCGTCGGCAGCGCCGGTCCAGCCGTTGGTCATGTCGCGGTCGCGCAGTACTACCGAGTCGATATGCGAGCCGCCGCCGTACCCACCGCTACCCGCCCAGTGGTAGAGGAAGCGCTCCTTGGGATCGGCGTCGCTGCCGCGGTACGTGGCGACTTGCCGCCAGTCCTCGTCATAGGCCGTGTGGAACTTCAGATCGCTTCCGTCAACGTCGCCATCGGCGTCCGTGTCTTGGTGCCGCGTGACGAGGTAGCCCAGGCCGTTGTACCAGTATTCGCTGACCAGCGCGTTCGACTGGTTCTTCACCTTACGCAGCCGGTAGAAGGCATCCCACTCGTATTTGTAGACGCCGTCGTCGGTCATATTACCGGCCGCGTCGTACGTGAGACTGAACTCTGCCGGACTCGACGTGTTCGTGTCGCGCGTGAGCAGTTCGTTGACCGCGTTGTGCGTGCGCGTGTCGTCGAGCTCGCCCGCGTCGAGATAATCCGCGTCCCCGTTCAGGTCGACCTTGTCGCGGTTCCAGTTCCCCGCCTGGTTCAGGGTCCATTGCTGGCGGCGCTTGCGCGTGAGCGAATCGATCACGCCGCTCGAGAGCGTGCCTTCGTCGGCGTCGATCAGACGGTTCAGGTCGTCGTTCGCGTAGGCCACATCGTGGCCCGTGTGCACCGCGTCGTCCTGGCTCGTGATGTTCGAGTTGCGGTCGTAGCCGAGCGTGACCTTGTAGATGTCGCGGTTGGTCGCGAGGTCACGGGTCCAGCTGCTGATGAGCGTGCGGTTGAAGCGATCGAGCCGGCCAAACGTCGTCCCCGAGCCGTTGTACGACTTCGAGAAGATTCCGACCTCGCTGAGTTCCGTGCGCACGACTTGCCCGGCCCCATTGTATTGGTAACCGGCCAGATCGGTGTCCTCGGCGTCCCGAACCGTCGTCACCCGGCTGTACTTGTCGTCGTTCGAGGCGGTGCCGGTGCGGTAGTGGAACTTGAACACCTCCCCGCCGGGCAGGGTCGCCTGGGTGCGCCGCAGGGTGTTCCGGCCGCCCGTGGCCTTGGCATAGGCATAGGCGACCTCCCAGTACCCACTGCCGCCCACGGTCGAGTCGAGGTCCTGGCGGAAGTTGGTGAGGTTGCCCCAACCGTCGTGGATGTACTTGACCTGGTCGACCACGCTGCCGGAGGAGGCGGCGTTGTACTGGGTCACCGTCTCCGTGCGCCCGTGAGAGTCGTACGCGGTTTCGATGCGCCGCACCGCGCCGTCGAAGCCCGAGGCGAGCGTGGTCACCGCGCGCGAGGTGGCGCGGCCGGCGAGGTCATAGGTCGTCTCGATCACGCCGCCGGCCTGGTCCTTCCTCCAGATCTCCTGGCCCTGGGCGTTGTAGGCAAAACGCACCACGTCGTCGGAGTTCGCCGAGTCGGGGTAGGTCACCTTCTGCAGCATGTGACCGCTGGCGATCTTCGAGTCGCCCGGCGACGTGCCCTTGGTCGTGCCGAAGGTGTAGGTCGTGACTTGATCGTTCTCGGGGCTGGGCAGGTCCGCGGTGATCGAGGTCTGCACGGGATCGTCGCAGCCTTCACGTTCTTCCGCACGCTACGCATATTCATCGGTCGCCTTTCCTTGGGAATAGCACCTCGAGTGCGTTACAAACTGTCAACTTACGACCACGTCCCTGGTTGGGCGGCCCTCTGATCCCATCTGCTAGCTCCGATGGCCCGTCAATTTTCGGCCTCTTCGCTTTGGCTTTTCGACGGCCACCCGTCTCGGTTGCGCAGCGTTTCAGGCGAACCTCCAATTGACGGCATGGGGTACGTTCCCGTCTTGCGGGCATAAGCAGTCTCGGCTGCCGTGAGTAGTCCTTCGAGCTCGGTGCCTGCGGACATCGACTTAGGGTTGCGAAGCACTGCTTCATAGTGATGACGACCGCGGGCGACTACGGCGCACCTAACGTCCAAGAAATGGTCAGCTGAGAAGTGCGCCGTGCCGTACGCGCCTAGCCCAATCTCGCGCGCGAGTTCTTCGCGATCGAGAGCGAGAAGTTTCCGCATCAGCTGCGTTTGAAATCCGACGATATCGTTGGGGCTCATCAAAGATAGCGATTGGACCATCGGCTCCAGAGTACCGCCCTCCGTAGATGACTCCCAATTGAGTCGATCAATCAGCATCCAAAAGACGTCATCTGACATGCACGGTTCGTGATCTGGACGCTTCTCGGTGAGACGCTCGGTCGTCTCCGGACCGGTCTTGGTCGTTGCTCGCGAAAGCCCAAGTTCAGCGAAGGCGGGCTTCACCATCGATTCGTGCCACGGCCCGCCGAACGCCCCCCGCGGATCTAGCGCCAGTTCTTCGGCGGTTGGAGGAATCACACCGAGAAAAGCAAAGCTGGACGGCGGGGACCCTTCGTACCACGCGATGGCTGGCTCGCCGCGATAGAAGCCACGGTGCTGAACCAGGATCGACCTCAATGCCGGCTCGGCGATGGTCGCAGACTGACCAACCCACGGTGTGACCGCCACCAGGCAAGTCTTGGTGGCCTCGCAGACGCGAAGCACTCTAACGGCACCGTACTGGTCACCGGGAGTCGGCACAGCGAAAGTATCACCGACAGATAGACGGTCAGATGTCATGGCGCGGTTTCCTTGAGATCGTACCTATGGCTTCGGCAATACCTGCTTGTCAAGCGGGTGGCCGGCGGCGTGCAGCGCCTTCGTCGCGTTTTTCTCGGCTTCGAGTGCGGCGGACCTTCCGGGCAGATTCGTTTCCATCACCTCTGCCTTGTAGGTGCCCGCGCCCTCCGTTTTGTTCCAGTCGTTTACTTGACGATTCGCTCGTGGGGAAGAACCGTCCTTGTTGATTGGTTGGCCACTCACCCCGGTCTTGGCCACCTCACCCGTGTCCGTCCTCTTGATTTCGTATCGGTGATGCGGTTTCACGCTGTCGAGCGAGTTGCCGTGCGGGGCGACGCTTTGCCCCGTGATTTGCGGCGTGTAGAGCCCCTCGCCTCCGGGCGTGCTCGCCAGGGCAGGCCCGGATCTTGGCGGGACGATGTCCTCGGCTTTTTTTGCCGCGTTGTCAGCCAGTTCTTTCGCTGCCTTCTCGGCACCTTCCTTTGTGGCCAGTTCGCCTCCTTCTTTGAACGCGGGGGTGGCGGTCTTGGCGAGCTTCTTTGTCCCCCCCTTTACGAAGTCGACAGCGGTCCACGTCCATTCGCCAACTAGACGCTCGGTCTCGAAGGAGTCCTTTGTGTCCTTCCATTTCGCGTCGCCGTGCAGCCATTCCCCAAAGTTGTCGAGTTGGCCGCAAGTAATTTCATTGGCCGCGCCCTGAAAGACCATCAACACGGAGGCTGTGGCGTCGAGGACGTCGACCCACTCGATCTCGCGGCCAGAGGGGTCCCGCCAGTTCAGCGCGTTGCACGCCACAAACGCCATCGCCCCGCCGAGATTGAGCGCGTCGTGCCAGGTCCCCGGCGGGTCGCGTTGCACGAAGCGGCCGCGCGCCGGGTCGAGGAAGCGCGCGCGGAAGTCGTAGAGCGGGTAGAGCGCGTGCTCGTAGCGGCGACCCTGGAAGAGGTAGGGGTTGCCGAAGTCGGACGAGGCGACGGCCTTGGCGACGTTTACGGGCGTCTCAAACTGCGGCAGGCCGTAGGCGTCGTAGGTGTAGCGTTCGACGATCGCGCCGCTGGAGTCGGCGAGGGCCGCGACGTTGCCGAGCGTCGACTGCTGGAACCAGTACGTGCCCGGGCTCGGGTAGAAGGCGAGGTTCTCGAGG
>JBILUL010000059.1:0-24679 GCA_044371005.1 Phycisphaerales bacterium
CATCTTCACTCACTGGCCCTCCCGGTTGCCTGACTGCGCGGCAGATACGTCCATGAACCCACACTGGAGCGTCTTCGTCACCAGTCTGGACGCTGCGGCATCAATCACGGGGCTGGCGTGACTTCGCCTTTGATGGCCATCATCGGGGGACCGGCACTTCATCACCATCAAAGTCGATGCCGCCCAGGCCAGAGCGTGTGAAGCGCATGTACGCGGGATTGGAGGCGAAATTTCCGGAAGGGATCGGGGGTTCGTAGTTGAGGGGCGAGTAGACGACGGTGGTGCTTGTCAGCGACGTGGGGCTATTCGGCTGGAAGCCGCGGTTCGCCGCGGCGGTGGCGCGAACCTGCACGGTGCCGTCCGCACAGAGCACGGGAACGCGTGCCTCCGCCATCATGAAGAACGGCGACCGTGCTCCGAAATGACGCTGATGGGTATCCCAGACCATTGCCTTGCGGGCAGGGAATGCCACTTCCGTCATTCGACGACCACCCAGCGCGCCGCCCGATGGCGTCTGATAGACGCTGTGTGTGGACCCCTGGCTGATCGTCTGCTGATTGCCGACGGCGTAGTCTGGCGAATACCACGCCGGCCCGAGTTCGTAGCTGCTTGAATAGGGCCAGCGCGGAGCCAGCCCTGATGGGGATGGGTTGCAGGCACCTGCCTCGAAGGCCTGCGGGTTGCTCGCCCAGCAGAGGCGGACCGAATCTGCCGGGGAAACCGCCCAGGGGGCTGGAAGTTTGCTGGCGAGGTAGTCAGCGAGCACCAGTGAGTTGTAAATTGGATGCGGGAGCCAATTGGCTGCGACCGGAAAGTTCGGACGTTCGCCGCGGCGGCGAATGATGTCCACGGCCTGATTCGCCGCGGCGGTCACGGGATCGCTCGCGAACCGCAGATCGGGGTACTCGGTGGGCATGTTCTGCCCGCCACTCCAACTGAACGACCAGACCCGATCCGCATAATCCGCGGCATACGACTGGGCACCGGCCCCATACGTCCGAAGGTTTGCGAGGCTGCCCGACAGTGTCGCCATGCGACGCGACTCGCCTGTGAGTACCACGAACATCGAGCCAACCAGCGCGAAGACTGCCGCGAGTGTGAGCAGTTCGGACAGGGCAAAGGCCCGGGCCGTGCGATTTCGCCAGTTCATCGGTGCATTCACCATCGTCATCGCCTCCCACGAAGTGCGTGTCAGTGGCCGGATCGACTCCAAGTGAAGGATACCAGTCACCCGCGTGCGAATGCACGCACCACGCCGCTTGCAAGCCCGCATGGTGCATCTGGTACCGAGGGTCTGTCGGGCAGGTTGCAACCCTTCCCGCAGACCCCCGGTACCCTTGGGAGAGATCCCGCGGCGGGCAACCGCACTCGCTGGCCCCCCGGGTGCCTGATTCTGCTGGAGACATGTCCCATGAACCCACGGTGGAGCGTCTTTGCGACCGGACTGGTCGCGGTGGCATCGATCGCCAGAGCTGGCGTGACTTCGCTTGAGTTGGTGGCGTTGAGCGGACGGGGTGCGCCCGATGCCGGCGCAGCCCGATTCGCCGGCTTCAGTGATGCACTCCTCAACGATTCAGGTCACGTGCTCTTCTGGGCGAAGCTCACGGGTGACGTTACCTCAGGCACGGACTCGGGCCTCTGGTCCACGCGCAGTGGCAGCCTGCGGCTTGTGACGCGTGAGTCGACAGCGGCGGTACAGGATCCGGACCGCACGATCGACAGCCTTGAAGGCCCCTCCTTCTCTGGCCGGTCGGATGTTGCGTTCACCGGCGCGTACCTGGGTGATCTCACGGCACCACAGACCAAGTGTGCTTCGTTCTTTGAGTTGGCGAGCGACCCGGGCATCGTGCAGCGATTCGCGGCGGACCTGTCGGGAGTGCTCACGACGAACACGCTGGTCGTCTCTCCGCTGGTGGCACTCTCCGATGATGGCACCGCGGCGACGAGCGGTGCGAGTGCGCGCGGCCTTTCGCTGCTGAGCAATCGATCGCTGCTGCTGGATGGGACGAGTCTGGTGCCGCCCGCTTCGGGAGTGCCGGAGGGTGCGACGTTCCGCCGGATCGAAGCGCCCGTGACCAACGCGGGCGGGGATGTGGTGTTCCGAGCGATGGCTGGCACCAGTGCGAGCGCGAGTTCGTGGGTGCCGGTGCTGTGCGCGTATGGCGAAGGCACGACGCTCGCCGCGGCTGGCGGACAGGTGCCCGGTGCAGTCGACGGTCAGGTCTACGTTGATTTCGCATCGGCGCCGAGCGTTGCGGGATCGTGCGTTGCGTTCTGGGCTTCGCTTGCGGGCAATGGTGCACCGGCAGGCGGCGATTCGGCCATCATCAGGCTTGCACCCGATGCTTCCGGGAAAGTGGTCCAGGCTGGCCAGCCCGCGCCGGGTGCTCCAATTGCGGCCTTTGCTTCGTTTGATCGGAACATCGCGCTGGATTCAAACGGCACGGTGATGTTCATTGGGTATCTGCTTGGTGGCGGCGCGCCGCGCGACCGCAACAGCGGCATCTGGATGAGCCGCGTTGGTGTTCCCACCACGCTGATGGTCCGCGAGGATGATCCCGCGCCCGGGACCACCGGGCGATTCGCGACGTTTTCGTCGCTCATCGGCACGCAGGGACGATTTGCGTTCGCGGCAACACTGCGGGGCAATGGCATCACGGGCGGAAACAGCCAGGCGGTCTACACGTTCGACTGGATGGGCGGTCTGACGAAGGTGATTCAGACTGGTGATGCAGTGGCGATGCCCACGGGCCCGGACCGGACGGTGCGGCACTTTGATTTTGTGTGCGGTCAGAGCGAGTCAGGGCGCAGCGCCATCAACGGGGCGGGTGCCATTGCGCTTCGACTGGTTTTCACGGATAACTCCGAAGCAATCGTGATCGCGCGTGCCGCGTGTCCGGCTGATGTCAACGGTGATGGCGGGATTGATGGTGCGGATCTGGAAGCATTCTCGCTGGCGTATGAGGCGTTTGATCCCGCAGCCGACATCGATGGCAATGGCACGGTCGACCCAAACGACCTGACCGCTTTCTTCGATCGATGGGGAACGGGGTCCTGCTGAGCGCGCGGAGACGGCCTGAACCGGGAACAATCGGTCATGAACCTGCCCATCGGAACCGTCGGCTGGATGGACCTGACCGTTGACAACGCACCCACGGTGCGCGACTTCTACGCACGGGTGGTCGGATGGACTCACGAAGACGTGGCCATGGGCGGCTACAGCGACTACGTGATGAAGGCCGGCGAGCAGGGCGTGGCAGGCATCTGCCACGCACGCGGCAAGAACTCAGGCCTCCCGGCCTGCTGGCTCATGTACATCGTGGTCGCGGACCTGGCACGCTCTCTCGACGAAGTGCGGGCCAACGGAGGCACGGTCATCCGCCCGCAGACAAGCCTGGGCGGCGGAGCCACCTTTGCCGTCATCACCGATCCGGCTGGCGCGGCCTGTGCGCTCTATCAGAACGGCTGACGCAGGCAGAACGGCTGAAACGGTTGATGCCGAGCCTCGCAAAGACACCCATGGCAAACGCGGGCCGGTGCCACGCGGGCTCATGCCACAGGATGCCCCCGGGGTATGCCACGCCGCGTTTTCTCCAGCACGAACCGGTATTTGAGAATCACTTCTCACCTACTCTTTCGTACTGTGAGCACCTCCACGCCTGTACTTGAACTCAAGGATCTGGTCTTCCGCTACGACAGCGGCGACTGGAAACTCCGTCTTGACTCACTCGTCCTGAACAAGGGCGACCAGATGCTGCTTCGCGCCGGCAGCGGCAAGGGCAAGAGCACGCTGCTCTCGCTCATCGCGGGACTGATGGAACCCACCAGCGGCACGATCAAGGTCGCTGGGCAAAGCGTCCACGGTCTGAACGGGGCCGCCCGCGACCAGTTCCGCGGCAAGCACATCGGCATGATCTTCCAGACCTTCAACCTCCTGCAGGGGTTCAGCGCACTTGAGAACGTGATGGCCGCCCTCATGTTCGCGGGCGCCTCCCCTTCGGAACAGAAGACCAAGGCCCAGTCACTGCTCAAGACCCTGGGCATCACGCGGCTCAACGCACCGGTGGAGACGCTCAGCGTCGGCCAGCAGCAGCGTGTGGCAGTTGCCAGAGCGGTCGCGTGCGATCCGGTTCTGGTGCTGGCGGATGAGCCGACGGCGAGTCTTGACCCGGAGAATGCCGCGGCGGCGATGGAACTCATCCAGCGCACCTGCCGCGAGCGGGGTGCGGCGCTCCTGTGCGTCAGCCATGATCCGGCGATGTGGACCCGCTTTGAGCACACCCAGCAACTTTGAACCGCGAATGCGGGCACATGAGTGCCCCACTTCCAACCGAGCATACCCATGAGTGATTGGACGATCATCTTCCGTTCCCTGGCCTCGCGGCTCTTCTCCACGATCACGACGGTCATTACCGTTGCGGTCGCGGTCGGCCTGCTGCTGGTGCTGCTGACCATGCGCGATGCTGGCAGCAAAGCGTTCGAGCGTGGCAGCGGCGACATGCATCTGCTCGTGACAGCCGAAGACAGTTCGCTGGTCGCGGTGCTCAATGGCATCTTCTACGCCAATCCGCCGCGGCGGCCTCTGGCGATGGCCCGCTATGACCAGCTCGTCAAGCAGGCACCGTGGGCCTACGCCGTGCCGATCCAGCTTGGCGACAGCTACCGAGGCCTGCCGGTGCTGGCCACGACTGAGGAGTTCTTCACGAAGTTCAAGCCCAATCCGGGCGAGCCGTGGGAGCTTCGTGAGGGTCGCTTCTTCAAGGGTAACTTCGAGGTAGTGCTGGGCTCTCAAGCCGCGGCGGCGACGGGGCTGACACTGGGCAAGAAGATCAATGTCACCCACGGAACGGGCATGAGCCGTGCGGAGCAAGCCGCGGCGCATGTGCACACTGAGTTTGAGTTCGAAGTCGTCGGCATCCTCAAGCCTACAGGTGGCAGCCATGACCGTGCGCTCATGACGTCGATGGAAAGCGGCTGGCTGCTGCACGCGATCGATCGCATCGAGAAGGAGCACGGGCACGAGGATGGCCACGCGGGGCACGATGACCATGCTGCACATGGCCCGATCACGCCGGCGGACCTGATTGAGTCGGACAAGAAGATCACGGGTGTGTATCTTCGCCTCTTGACACGTGAAGGCTCGGATACGCCGGCGAATCTGCCGCAGGTCTTCGATCAGCTTCGCCGCGATACGTCGGTGAATGTGGCATCGCCTTCGTCGGAGATCCGCAAGCTGGACATCATCGTCGGCAACGTGAACAAGCTCTTCGTGGCGGTGGCGTTGGCGGTGCTGGCCAGCAGCGGTGTGGCGATCATGCTCGCGCTGTACAACTCGATGGATCAGCGGCGGCGGCAGATTGCGGTGCTTCGCGTGCTGGGTGCGAGTGCGGGGCGTGTGTTCGGGCTGGTGGTCACGGAGTCGGCGATCATCGGTGTATTTGGTGCCGCGTGCGGGCTGGTGTTTGGCTGGGTAGGCTCGCTGCTTGCCGCGATCCTGATGAAGGAAGGCGTGGGCATCGTCGTGACGCCGGCACCGGTGCCGCAGCACTTGGTGCTGGTGAGCATCGGCACGGTGATTCTGGCTTCGATTGCGGGCGTGATTCCCGCCCTGCGGGCCTATCGGACGAGTGTGGCGGAGCATCTGCGGCCCATCGGTTGATGGTCCCTGCGATTTTGCCATCGCGGTGTCTTTGGCCTGCGAACGATTCGGTGTCTGCTTCTGTGAATGATCTGCCTCCGCGAACGGAGTTTCCCGCATGCGTACGTTCTGGATCGTGCTTGCCATCCTGGCCCTTGTCGGCATTGCGATGAGTCTTTCGACCTTCAAGCCCGCGCCCACGCTGACGCTTGAGGCACCACCCAAGCCCGCGCCCAAGGGTGAACCCGACGCGGCGGCTGCCCAGCCGAGTCCCGCGGCACCGGCAGTGCCCGCCGCTTCCACCGAACCGGTACCCGCGGCCAAGGACCAGCCCGCAGCGTCGATGGCACCCAGTGCTTCGCCGGCTCCCGTCGCAGAGAAGCCCGCTTCAAGTGATGCAACGCCCGCGCCGGTCGCTCCCGCACCGAACGCGCCCGCATCGACCCCGATGCCATCGTCGGCACTCAATGAGGCACGGCCCGCAGATGCACAAGCACCCATTCCGGCCACCGCTCCGGCTCCCGCCGCACCCGCTGCCAGTGTCGCGACCACCGGCACCAAGGTCGGCGGCTACGACGTCGCGGCGGGCAAGATCGAAACGCGCGAAGATGGCTCCATGCTTCTTGACGGCAAGTTCGTCGTCAAGGGCGACGGCAGCAAGGCGAAGCCCTACGAGATCACGTGGGAACTTCTGACCAGCGTCGATCAGGATTTTGACCCGCATGCGGGAAAGAAACTCCTGCCCGAGCGCATCGCCATGCTGCACGACAAGTACGTGAAGCTGGGTGGCTACGTCGCGTTCCCGATGAACATGCAACAGCCCAAGGAACTGCTGTTGATGCTCAATCAGTGGGATGGCTGCTGCATCGGTGTGCCCCCGACTCCCTACGACGCGATCGAAGTCGGCCTTGACAAGACGGTCACGGGCGAAGACCGCTTCGCGACCACCGGCGGCGTGGTCGGCAAGATGGGCATCAAGCCCTACGTCGTGGGCGACTGGCTCGTGGGCCTGTACGTGATGGATGGCGGCGACTACTCAGCGAAGTTCGCAGGTACCGGCGACAACTGAGCCTGTTCAATCTGAGAATCGAATGAATGGCACTCGGCGAGAACTCACGTTCACAGACTACGTGAAGTTCACGCGGTGAGATGTGCCGCGATCGCCGTGCTTCCGGGCCGGAGGCCTGAACGTTCGTAGCCGGGCGGTGTTGCGAGGCTCGGCGAGCTACACCCCCGGAAATCTGGTACCATGATTGTGCCGCAGCCCGAAGGGCTGCTCGTAGAACACGGTTCAATGCGAATCCCACGACGACCCCTGTCGGGGTCGCAGGAATCTCGCCATCGCTCTCCGGTGGTGTCGTCGCAAAGCCGACGACACCACCGGCTATGTTCGGTCGAGCCCTTGCGGGCTGCAGATCGTGTCCGCGAGCGACACCTCCGCTCCAATGGCCTCAGAGATCAGTGCGAAACTCGAACCGGACTAGCACACCTTGAGGTAGACGCAATCACGCGGCACCGCCAAACACCTGGCACTCGCCCCGCCACCCTAACAAACTCTACACTGCTTCATGGCAACCAAAGTCAGCAACGAAGTTGTTCAGCGGCACACGGTCGTTCAAAGTCCCGTTGGCCCCATTGCACTCACTTCCAACGGCGGCGCACTGACACGCCTCTCGATGCTCGACGCGAGCGATCCCGCGGCTTCGGTTTCGCATGATTCGTGCGACATTCTCGATCTCGCCGCGGCTGAACTCGCGGCGTACTTCCGGGGCACGCTCCGCACCTTCACAGTCCCCCTTGCTCCCCAGGGCACCGAGTTCCAGCAGCGGGTCTGGAACTGCCTGACCCAGATTCCCTACGGGACAACGATTTCGTACCTGGAACTCGCCACGCGGGCCGGAAACGCCAAGGCCATGCGGGCGGTGGGCGCGGCCAATGGGCGGAACCCCATCGGCTTGATCATCCCCTGCCACCGGGTCATCGGGGCCAACGGCACACTCGTGGGGTATTCGGGGGGTATGTGGCGCAAGGTGGCACTTCTGAGGCTGGAAGGGGTTCACGTGCCCGCTGAGCAGGCCCCGGAGCGGCCGATCTGGGCGCAGCCGGCTGAGCCGCTGGGGGTCTGACGGGGGAGGGACTGGGGGGTACAGAGGTCGGGCTCAGATCGCCGCGGCGGGGGTTGGCCCCCATCCCTACCCTGACGATGCCGTATGACTGAACGCTCACTTCAGAACGATCCTGCCAGCCGCGACTACACCCCCGGAGCGGCCGTGCTCTCATCGGGCGGAGCCCCGCCGCCGCCGCCGCAAGGCCCGCTGCTCTTTGAGGTGGCGTGGGAAGTCTGCAACCAGGTTGGTGGCATCTATCAGGTGCTGCGCAGCAAGGCCCCGCTCATGGTGCAGCGCTGGGCGGATCGGTATTGCTTGATCGGTCCGTATGAGCCCAAGTCCGCGGCGGTGGAGTTCGAAGAGGTCAAGCCCGCCGCGTGGATTGGCAAGGTCATCGCCACACTTCGCGAGCAGGGCCTGATTGTCCGCTATGGCCGCTGGATGGTGCCTGGTCGTCCCCGTGTCATGCTCATCGAGCACTGGCAGGGCCACGAGCGGATAAATGATGCCAAGTATCGCTACTGGGATCATCACCGCATCGACATGCCGGCTCAGGATGGCCTGATTGATCCTGTGGTGACGTTCGCCGATGCAGTCACGCGGCTGCTCGAAGAACTCGCGGCACACCGCACCGAATACGCCAAGATGAACTGGGCCAACGGCGCGGCCCCGATCGTCGCCCACTTCCACGAATGGATGGGTGGCCTTGCGATTCCCGAGATTCGCCGCAAGAACCTGCCGGTCAGCATCGTCTTCACGACGCACGCGACGATTCTGGGCCGATATGTGGCCAGCAGCCGCGACAACTTCTACGACCAGCTCGCGTGGATCGACGATGCCACCGAGGCCAAGCGATTCAACATTGTCACACAGCACAACATCGAGCGGGCGTGTGCGCATGGCTGCCATGTCTTCACGACGGTCTCATCGATCACGGCGGAAGAGTGTGCGCACCTGCTGGGTCGCCCGGTGGATGTGGTGCTGCCCAACGGCTTGACGATCGGCCTGTACAACGCGGGCCACGATCAGCAGCGTCTGCACGGGGAGTACAAGGAGCAGATCCATCGCTTCACGATGGGCCACTTCTTCCCGTCGTACTCGTTTGATCTGGATCGCACGCTCTACGTCTTCTCCTCGGGGCGCTTTGAGCCCAAGAACAAGGGCTTTGATCTGTGCCTGGAGGCGATGGCGCGGCTCAATGCCGAGCTCAAGGCTGCACACCTTGGGAAGAACGTTGTCTTCTTCATCGTGTCGCGTCGTCCGACGCGCAGCATCAATGCGTTGGCGATGGAAAAACGCGGTGTGCTCAACGAGTTGGCCGAGGTGTGCCAGAAGATCACCGAGGGCGTGGGGCAAAGGCTCTTCACGCGTGCCGCGGCGGGCGGAAGGCTGCATCTTGATGACCTGATCGATGAATACTGGATGCTCCGCTACCGGCGCGCCCAGACGGCGCTCAAGCAGCCCTGCCTGCCGATGGCGGTGACGCACATCCTCGAGGATGATGCCAACGACCCGGTGCTCAACCAGATCCGGTACCTGAACCTCATCAACTACGAGCACGACCCCGTGAAGGTGGTCTACTGCCCGGACTTCATCACGCCCACAAATCGTCTGTGGGGCATCGAGTACGACCAGTTCGTGCGTGGATGTCACCTTGGGCTCTTCCCCTCGGCGTATGAGCCCTGGGGATACACGCCTCTTGAGTGCGCGGCGATGGGTGTGCCCAGCGTCAGCAGCGATCTGGCGGGCTTTGGCCGGTACGTGCAGGAGAATGACCCGAGCCCCGAGCAGCATGGCATGATGGTGCTCAAGCGGCGTGGAAGGTCGTTCAATGATGCCGCGTCGGACTTGACGCAGTATCTGCTGAACTTCTGCCGCCAGGAACGGCGCGATCGCATTGCGCTTCGCAACGAAGTGGACAAGCGGTCATGGGACTTTGACTGGAGCAAGCTGGGGCGGGCATACCACGCGGCACACGATCTGGCGCTGGGGCGGTTCGCCGCGGAAAATGGCGGCGGTGGCGTGGCGATGTTCTCGGCATCGGGCAGCATCGAACGCACCCATCCGGAACGGCACTAAGCGGGCGTTGGTGTCCGTTTCGAAGTGGTCATCTGCCTTCCGGGCCTGATACGCTTGGGGCATGGCGGCTCCACTCACGCTCACTCCGACTCAACGCGAAACTCATCTGCGCTGGCTGCTTGAAGTCAGCTCGCTCCCTGCCGCGGCGGGGAAGGAGTCACGCGTCATCGCGTGGATCAATCGGTGGCTTGCGGGCCGGCCGGACTTGGTGTGCACACCCGATGCTCATGGAAACCTGACGATTGCCTCGAAGCGGGAGCCTCGCAGCGATCTGCGCCCTGTGTATTTCACGGCGCACATGGATCACCCGGCCTTCGTCGTCGAGCGGATCATCGCGCCCGATGTGGTCGAGGTGTCGTTCCGGGGCGGTGTGATGGATGACTACTTCCGCGAGGCCCCGATCGTGATTCACGATTCGCAGGGCAAGCAGCATCAGGCGAGCCTCTTTGGCGACCCCAAGCCCGGCGAGAAGCCCAGCACGTTCAAGCACTACATGGTGGAACTGGCGCACCCGACGCGAGAGATTGCCATCGGCGATGTGGGCGTGTGGGATGTGGGACCGGCGGAGATCAAGGATGGGATTGTGCACACGCTGGCGTGTGATGATCTTTCGGCGCTCGCCGCGGCTGTCGCGGCGTTTGATTCGCTTCCATTTGATCAACTCACGCAGCCGGTGCGACTGCTCTTCACGCGTGCGGAGGAGATCGGGTTTGTGGGTGCGATCGGGGCGTGCCGCGAGAAGACGATGCCGATGAACGCGAGGGTGATTGCGCTCGAGAACAGCCGGAGCTTTGCAGAAAGCCCCATCGGCGGCGGTCCGATCGTGCGGGTTGGCGATCGCATCAGCATCTTCTCGCCGACGCTGACCGAGGCGATCGCCAAGCGTGCGGAGGAGATTGCGGGCGGCGCGAGCACGGTCACGGCATCGCAGAAGCTCTCGGATCTTCCTGCGTGGAAGTGGCAGCGCAAGCTGATGGCGGGCGGTGCGTGTGAGGCGAGCGTGTACTGT
Source organism: Phycisphaerales bacterium (assembly GCA_044371005.1). Classification (GTDB taxonomy): domain Bacteria; phylum Planctomycetota; class Phycisphaerae; order Phycisphaerales; family UBA1924; genus UBA2402. The sequence continues at coordinate 10,835 of JBILUL010000059.1, forward strand.
GCATTCGGATACGAAGCCACGTGCGTGTGTCTGCCGCTTGGCAACTACCACAACATGGCGCACCTGGATGATGTGCAGGCCGGCGTGTACGTCGGGCAGCCTCGGGCAGCACGCGAGTTCAATGCCGTGAGCGACTACGAGGGGCTCGTGGATCTCCTGATTGCGTGCGGGCTTTACCTGCCCGATACGCCCCCGTTTGCCGGCCCGCTCAAGCGGTTCGACAAGTTGTGGGGTGATTTGAACTGGGTGCTTTGATTCGCACACGCCCTCTTCAGGCCGATAGGCCTAGTCGTACGCAGCCCGGCGTGAAGCACGGCTTGGCGTGCGCCACGCCGGGTAGACATCGCCAGAACCCCGCACCCCGCAAGGGGTGCACGTAGGGGAACGTAGACGCGGTTGGTGTTCGCGTCGTGCGCAACGACGCGGATGACACACCCTTCTTGCACGCCTCCGGCGTGCGGCTCGATTTCGCCGTCCTTCTCGGGGTGGCGCACGCAAAGCCGTGCTTCACCCCGAGCTAATCACTTTCGAGGCCTTACGGCCTGAAGAACGCGGCGACAGAACACCCATTCACCCGCCCCGCGCCATCTCCGCCCACGCGTCAACAAGTTTCGCCGCGATCGGTCCGACCTTGCCGCCGCCGATGAGTTGTGATTCAACCGCGGAAACGGGCAGGACGCCCCAACTGCTGTTGGTCAGCAGAATCTCATCGGCCTCGAGCACATCGTGGATGCTGAGCATGCGCCGCTCGCACTCGATGCCCTGCGAGAGCGCCCAATCCATCACCCAGCGACGCACGACACCCGGGAGCACCGGGCTGGGGAGGGCGACGCCGCGTACCGGCGGGTCGTAGTTGTTGGTGGGTTCTTCGCCCTGCGGATCGTTCTCGCCAGGTTCGGTCCCCATCACTTCTTCCTCTTCGCCGCGGGCGATGGGTGTGAGTAGTGTGCCATTGCGAACGATGAAGGCGTTGCTCACGCAGCCGCCGCAGAGGTGATTGGTGACTTGCAGCACCATAGCTTCAGCTGCACGCTTGCCTGCCGCGACCTGCAGTTCGCGAAGGCGCGGCCAGTAGTTGAGCGTCTTGTGGCCCTGGAAGGAGTCGAGCGGATTGGCCTTCCAGTCGGCGATGGTGACCAGCACGCCGCGGCTGAACATTTCGGCTGGATATTCAACCGAGGGCTGCGCATGAATCAGAAGCGTGGGCGCGTGTTCCGGGGCTGAGCCGCCGGCGCGTGCCGAGGCGAGCAGGTTGAGGTCGCCCCCGGTGATCGTCAGCCGCACTCGGAACCGGTTCACCTGAGGCTGCGCTTCCGCGGCACGATCCACGGTGCGGCGCACGGCTTCGCCCAGTGCACCGATGCGCAGATGGTCAGAGAGCTTGAGGTCTGCCGCGGAGCGGGCGATGCGCTGCAGGTGTTCATCCATGTGGATGATGTGGAGTTCGCCCTGCGCGGTGCGGACCGCCAGCAGTGTTTCGAAGAGTCCGACGCCATGCTGCAGCCCTGCATCAAAGGCACCGACCATCGCCTCATCGGCGGTGACGAACGAACCATTCAGGAAGACTGTCGACATGCGTGTTCCAGGAAGAGAGAAGGGGCAGGTGAGTCAGCGGACCGAAGAATGAGCATCATCAGGAGCCGTGCCGCACGTGCAATCGCGGCAGGCGGATGGGTGCGGAGGTACGGGGTCGTAGCCTCCCTTGACGAACGGGTTGCAACGAAGGATACGGCGGAGCGTCATCCACCCGCCGCGCCAGGCTCCCCACGTCTCGATGGCCTCAACGCCGTATTTCGAGCAGGAGGGGTAGAAGCGGCACTGGCCGCCCATGAAGGGCGAAAGGAGGATCTGGTAAAAGCGGATGATGGCGATGAAGAGGTGCTTCATGAGGAAGCACTCCCATCAGTACGGGGCTCTTCCTGACGAGCTTTGCGCTTCTGGCGGCGTTTGAGTTCCTCGCAGAGTTGTGCCGCGAGCGAACACAGGTCGCGTTCGACACCTTCGAGGGAGATGTTCTGTGCGGTTCGAACGCTGACGATCACATCAAGCCCGTGGTCATCGAACAGGGGAAGCGTGTGCTGACTGGTTCGGAAGGACTCGCGGATGAGACGCTTGCACTTCACCCGCACATTCGCGGCACCAATGCGCTTTGACACCGAGAGCCCAAGTCGCCAGGTCTTGAGTTGGTTGGGAATCGCCCAGAGCATGAGAAAGGTGCCCGTCTTCTTCATGCGGCCGTCGTAGACCGACTGATACTCAAGATCATGCGTGAGCCGCTTGGAGCGGCGCAGCGTGAAACGCGGCGGCACAGAAGCGGGAAGTTGGGGCGCATCGTGGTTCAACGTCAATGCAATCAGTGACGGCAGGTCCGCCCGTGCTTGTGGGGCAACGTGCACGAAGCAGGTTCAGAGGAGGGCTTGCACCCATCGCACGTGCCAAAGAGCACCAGCTCGTGTCCATCAAGTGCAAAGCCGGGAGGGACGAACTGTGAGAAATCGCCGGGGCATCCTTCGACTTCAAAGACGCGCTCGCAGCCGCGGCAGAAAAAATGGTGATGATGCCCTTTTCCCGTCAGCTCAAACCGGGGCGAATCGCCGGGAATCTCGACGGGCACGATGACGCCTGCTTCCACGAGGAGCTTGAGGGTGCGGTAGACGGTGGCCATGCCGAGCCCGGTGATGCGGGTCTGCGCGTGCTCCAGGATCTCCTTGGGGGAGAGGGGAGCCCCGGCATCGGCAATGGCATCACGAATCGCCTGGCGCTGACGGGTCTGGCGTTCCTTGGAGGATGTCTCGCGATCGGGCATTGAAGGGCATTGTATGAAGCATGGGCCGCCGCCGCGTTTGCGGGGCATGGGGCCAAGGTCAGCCCTGCGGGCAGAGGGCGGCAACGAGCAACGCGGCGGCCTTGGCGCGATGGCTGCGGGCATTTTTCTCGGCCGGATCGAGCTCAGCCCCGGTGTGCGTGAACTCGGGGGCGACCAGGAAGAGGGGGTCGTATCCGAAGCCGTTGGAACCGGCGGGGATGCGGGGTGGGAGGCCGATGCGGCCTTCGAAGGTGCCGCGGAAGAGGCGAGGGGTGGCGGTGCTGGGCGAAACGAGTGCGATGACGCACACGAAGCGGGCGGTGCGGGCCTCTTCGGGGATGCTGGCGAGTTCTTCGAGGACGCGCTGGTTGTTCGCGGCATCGCGCTGGACGCGGGTCATGCCCACCTCGCGGCCGCCGGTGCAGTAGTGCGAGGAGATGACGCCTGGCTTTCCACCCAGTGCATCGATCTCGATGCCCGAGTCGTCGGCGATGCATTCATGGCCCGTAGCACGGGCGTAGGTGAGGGCCTTGATGGTGGCGTTGGCCTCGAACGTGTTGCCGATCTCGGCGGGTTCGGGGAACGTGCCGGGGAGGTCAGCCAGGCCCAGAAGGCGGATGTGCGGCGCGGCGGGCGTGATGATGGCACGCAACTCTTCCACCTTGTGGGCGTTGCCGGTGGCGAGGACGATCGTGCGGGGGGAGAGGGGGGCATGGGAGGCGGACATCGGCGGGAGCGTAGTCGTTGGGAATACAGGCGGGATACTGGTCGCGGTACGGGTGGCCCACGGGCATGACTGCACCCCTCCCCCATTCTCCCTTTCAGCCCCTTTCTCTTTTCTTCCTCTCCCCATCCTGTCCATCCTGTCCATCCATGTTTCCATCTCCGTTGAGAACATGGATAGACAGGATGAGCAGGATGGAAGGAAGGGAGCGGAAGCGAGCGGCCGGGGGTACCGGGTCGGCAGGCCGCGTGACAAACAAGAAAAATCTGATCACTGGTGCAAGAAGGGGTCATCTTGCGGGAAGTGCCCGGCCATCACCGTCGCATTCCATCGTGGCAGCGATCGGGTGGGGGTCAGGGAAAAGAAAGAGGAGTACGCGATCATGATTCAGAGCGTCAGTCCTATGGGTACGTTGTCACGCGGCATTCGAGCAGCCGCGTTGCTTGCCGTTTTGGCCAGTGCGACCAGCTCGCTTCACGCAGAGACCATGATCCCCAACGGGCAGCTCATGGTGGAGACTCGGTACGTGGGCAACTGCTGCTATGACTTTGACATCTGGCAGTATGCGGGTTCAACGGGCGATGTGGCGACGATCGTGGCGACGCTGCCTCCGGGAGTGACGGTCTCGGGTGCTTCGAATGGCTGGACGGGTCCGGCCCCTGTGATTTCGGGGAGCACTGTGACGTGGACGATTCCAGCACCGGGTCTGACAGGTCAGTTTCCGCCAGTGGGCCCGCAGTACACGATTCGGCTGTGCTTCAACAACTTCACCGCCCCGCAGGTCGTGAACTTCCAGGGATTCTCGATTCAGGGCTGGACTTCAACCCTGCTGGTGCAGAATGAAGTGCTTGATGGCCCTCCGTGCACGCCGCCGAATCCGTGTCCGACGGATTGCCCGCCGCAGAGTCGCGTGCAGATCTGTTATGACGGTGGCCGAGCAGACACCTTTGCAGCGCCCGATGATCCGACGACGCCGCGTGCTGGGTTCGCGGCGTGGCTTGCTGCACCACCGGCGGACAAGGGGTATGACAACACGACGGTCAACCGCCAGTTTGGCACGACGTTCCAGAATCTCCCATGCGGCATCGCCACGGCGCGGCTTGAAGTCGTCATGCGGGCCGAGTGTGACATCTCGAGCAACGACTCGATTGCCCTGATGTTCAACGGCACGAGCTTTGATTGGGGCTACTCGATTGCGACGCTCAATGGCGGTCTGTGGGACTGCCCGATGACCAACTCCTTCTCGCTGGATCTTTCGACGCTTCCGGGCGGCGTGAACCTGCTGCCGGCACTCAATGCCAATCGGTACCTTGATCTGTATGTCCAGGATGACACGACAGTGGAATCAGCGAGGCTGGTCATCACGGTCTGTCCGTGTGATGGCCCCTACCGCTACTACCAGAGCGGCTCGGCGGACAACTTCGCGGCACTCCCGGTCGATGCGGCGACGAGCCGCCAGCCGCGGCTTGATGCGGTGCGCAATGCGCCTCCGTTCCTGTGGAAGAACTACGACAACTGCACGATTGACCGGGGTGTAGGCCACACCTTCACGGGTATTCTGGGTGGCATCGTGCGTTCTGATTTCACGCTGCGGGCGCGGGCCTGCGGCGGCGGTTCCTCGAACGACTCGCTGCATCTTGAGCTGCTCAACGATGGCGCGCCGATCATTCCGTACTCGGGTGCCAACTTCTATCGGGGCTTCAACTTCTCGATTCTCAATGGGTCGTGGAATACTGGTGCCACCAACACCTTCAACTTCAATCTGGCGACGACAGCCCCCGGTGCGGGCGGATGCGGCAGCATTCTGGGCGCTCTGGCCGACACTCGCTTTGACTACTACGTGCAGGACGATTCGTCGGTCGACTATGCACGTCTGCGTGTGCAGCCTTGCCCTCGCATTCGCCGCATCTGGGGCACCATCATCGATGTGGTGGGCCTGCCCGATGTGCAGCTTGATCCGCGGGTCCGCGGCCTCGTCGTCGCAGCCATCGGCTCAAGCGGCCAGGACGGCGTGGCCTTCGATGTGCAGGGCGCAGAGGGATACGCACTCTCGTTCGCTGAAGGGCAGACGGGCCTTGAGGGCGATGGCTCTTCCTGCCGGTACATTGTCGAGGCCGACACCGATGGTGATGGTGAATGGGAGCCCATCTCACGCATCATGTGCAGCAACTCGGGCGGCGTGAAGGAGTGGAGCTCGGCGGCACCGATGATCTATCGCATCACCAACTCGCAGACGGGTGAGGTGATTGAGGGGTCACTTGAAGCAGGCGCGACGATCCGTGATCGTCACCGTCCGTCTCGCACGGATACCTATGTGTGGAAGTCACAGACCACGGCTTCAGGCAAGAAGCACATCGGCAATGTGAAGTACGAGGATATCAGCTTCTTCGTCGTGCCGGGCCGCCCGCCTGTCATGGGCGACAGCCTCGAGATGGTGATGGATGTGAACGACACTCCCGCTCAGCGCCTCGCCGTGCAGTGGACCGCGCCAGTGGGAACGCAGGCATCCGCAACCATCAGCAATGGCGGGCCGATTCAGTTCGGGCTGCTGCATACGGATTGCTGCGATGACGGCACCTCGGATCGGGGCCTTGACACGAGCCCCGGCGTGCTGGCACTCTCGAACATCGGCTCCACCGGACAGGATGGCGTGAAGGTGCACATGGGTCAGGCGGACACGTACTCCACCAAGTTCTCGCTCGGGTGCGCCGAAGCGACCGGCACGTGCGTCGACGGCGATGTCGGCGTGACGTTCTCCGGCTCGCAGGGAGGCACACGGGGCGACATCGCCCGCAGCAGCATTCGCTTCCGTCCTGCATTCTTCGACATCTTCGCCGATCTGACCCCCACCGGAACGCACGAGGTCCTGGTGAAGATCGAGCGCGAAGGCCAGAGCGTTGCGGAGTTCATGCTGCCCGGGCAGACGGTATCGATCCTGGGTGAAGGTGCCGCGGCACTCTCTGGCTGCGGCAAGCAGCCCGCCGAGGTGGGCGGCGTCCGCACCAGCTGCATCTGGTGGGAGTACGACCAGGCAATCGCCTTCTTCGCGGCACCGGGCCTGCCCGGGATCCACGGAGACACCATCCGGATCATCGCCGCGAGCCCGAGCCAGGCGTACGACTACACCGAACAGGCGACCTGGACCTCCAGCAGCACCCGCGAACTCATCTTCACCGATGCAACCGTGGTGCCGGTTGGCAGCTCGACGGGCTGCTCCCCCTGTGCGGCCGACTACAACCAGGACGGCGGCGTCGATGGCTCCGACATCGATGCCTTCTTCAGCGAGTGGGAAAGCGGCGCCACCTGCGCCGATGCGAACCAGGATGGTGGCATCGACGGGTCGGATGTCGACACCTTCTTCTCACTGTGGGAGAATGGCGGCTGCTGATCTGATCGGCTGTCTGTGATTTGCACACAACCCCGGCCCCGCGGCCGGGGTTGTTCTTTTTCGCCCCCCAAGCCCCATGTATTGGCCAGACTCCCCCACCGCCACCGCAGCCTCACCCCTCCCCATGATGCCCCGGGGCAGAAATTATGAGACCGAGGCGTTGTCGGTGTTGAAACTGCGCAGGCCCGTACGATTGGCGAAGCTAGAGGTCGATACTGAAATGCTCCACCCATTCGGGATGGGGCAGACACCCTTCGTGAAAGACTGACTCATGCGTTGTGTCCGACTGTCGTGTGCGTTTGTGACAGGTCTGCTGCTGGCGCTTGGTTCTGCCGCGTTCGGGCAGACGGTGGTCTCCTTCACACCGGACCTGGACAACACGCTCTACGAAGACGCGGCGGGCAACTTCTCCAATGCGCTGGGGCCTGACATCTTCGCGGGCATGACGGGCGCTGAATCGCGTCGTCGCGCGCTGATTCGGTTCCCCGTGGATTCGATCCCTGCGGGTTCAACGATCACGAATGTGCAGGTCCGCCTGACGCTCAACAAGGCTCGCTCGGGCACGTACGACGTGTCGCTGCACCGCGCGTTGTCATCCTGGGGCGAAGGAACATCACGTGACACGGCTTCGACCGGTCAGGGTACTTTTTCCACGACGGGCGATGCGACCTGGATCCACACGTTCTTCGCAAACCAGTTCTGGACGACGCCGGGCGGGGATTTCGTGGCCCAGCCCAGTTCGACGCGGGCCGTCCCCTTCGCCACCGGTGACTATCTGTGGACCGGGCCCGGACTGATCGCCGATGTGCAGCAGTGGGTGAACACGCCCACGAGCAACAAAGGCTGGATGGTCGTTGGCACGGAGAACCAGACGAGCACGGCGCGGCGGTTCTATTCGCGCGAGGGATCACGCCCGCCGCTGGTCACCATCACCTACACCAACACGACCTCGCCCACGGGGGCATGCTGCCTGCCTTCGGGCGTCTGCGTGATTCTCACCTCGCAGGTCTGCGTGGCACAGGGGGGCGTGTATCAGGGCAACAACTCGACGTGCACACCGAACAACTGCCCGCAGCCGCAGGGTGCGTGCTGTGTGGAAGAGCGGGCCTGCCTGGTGGTGACTCAGGCAGAGTGCCTGGCCATGAATGGCGTGTATCTGGGCAACAACACCACCTGCACGGCGAACCTGTGCTACCCGATTCTCTTCTCATCGATCGGGGCGCAGAAGGACAACACGCTTTACGAGACCACCGATGTGCCGATCAGCAACGGCGCGGGTCAGGGGTTCTTCTCCGGCATGACCAACGTGCCCACCCCGCTGCGTCGTCGCGGCGTCATCAGGTTCAATCTCGCGTCCATTCCTGCACGCGCCATCGTGACCGATTCGCGGCTTCGTCTGTTCATGTCGTACACCGAAGTCTCGGGACCTGGTCCCATCTCGCTCCACCGTGCGACAACTTCGTGGGGCCAGGGAACTTCTGATGCGCTGGCCAAGGAAACGGCGGGAGCAGCTCCGACGCCGCAGGATGCCACCTGGGTTCACCGCTTCTTCCCCGGGACCACGTGGGCGACTCCGGGCGGCGATTTTGTGCCGCAGGCCAGCAGCACGATCACGCTGGGCGTCACGGCCAATGAGTGGTATGAATGGACCGGCAACGGGGTCATCGCCGATGTGCAGAACTGGATCAGCGGGGGCCTGAACGAAGGCTGGCTGCTCAAGAGCAATGAGACCACGCCCAACTCACTGCGCCGGTTCGAGAGCAGCGAGGGCCTGACTCCCTCGACCCGTCCCGAGCTTCAGATCACCTACTTCGTACCTGATCCGACCGGAGCCTGCTGCATGCCCGATGGCATGTGCGCGATCCAGACTCAGCTGGAATGCTCGCTCATGGGCGGCACCTATCAGGGCAATGCCACGGTCTGTTCGCCCAACCCCTGTCCGCAGCCCACGGGCGCATGCTGCCTCGCCAACGCGAGCTGTGTTGAGATCACCGAGCACGACTGCATGATGCAGGGGGGCATCTACCACGGCAACGGGTCGATGTGCAGCATGACCTCATGCCCGCTGGTCCTGACGCCCTACGTCGATGCACTGCCGCGTCCGGCTGTGGCGACCCCGACCACGGGCACCGCAGGTGGTGCCGCGCACTACGACATGCCGATCACGGAGCAGTTCCAGCAGCTCCACCGCGATCTGCCTGCCACGCGAGTCTGGGGATATGCCGGCACCTATCCGGGCCCCACCATCGAGGCTCGCCGCGATCTGCCCGTGACGGTGCGCTGGATCAACAACCTGCGCGTCGCGGAAACCGGTGTCCTTCGCACCACGCATCCGCTTCCGGTTGACACCTGCCTCCACGGGCCGGACATGACCGGAGAAGTGCCTGTCACGGTGACCCATCTGCACGGCGGACATGTTCCCGCGGCGAGCGATGGCTACCCCGAGCTCTCCTTCGCGCCCGGGTTCCAGTCAGACATCTACGACTACCCGAACATCCAGCCCGCTTCGACCATCTGGTACCACGACCACGCTCTTGGCATCACGCGACTCAATGTCTACATGGGGCTTGCGGGCTTCTATCTGATCCGCGATGCAGCGGAAGATGCGTTGAATCTGCCGCGGGGCACCTATGAAGTGCCGCTCGCGATTCAGGATCGCTCCTTCAACCCCGATGGAAGCCTGCGCTATCTCGACATGTGGATGGAGCACTTCTTCGGCGATGTGGCCGTCGTCAACGGCAAGGTCTGGCCCTTCCTCAACGTGGACAAGGGCAAGTATCGCTTCCGCCTGCTCAACGGCAGCACCTCGCGCACCTATACGCTCGCACTCGACAACGGTGCGACCTTCTGGCAGATCAGCACCGATCAGGGATTGCTCGGCGAGCCTCTGGCACTCACCACGCTCACCATTCAGCCCGGCGAACGGGCCGATGTGGTCATCGACTTTGCTCCTTACGCCACGGGCACACAGATCGTGCTGACCAACTCGGCGCCGAGCCCCTTCCCCTCCGGCGGGATGGGCCCGGATCTGCCCAACATCATGAAGTTCATCGTCGGAGCCAACCCAGGCGACACTGATGCGCTCCCCACCACGCTGGTGCCCGTGGTTCCGATTCCGCAGAGCGAATCCGTCATGCAGCGGGACTTCATGCTCGAGCGCATGGGCGATTCCCACTGCCCGGGCCATACCGATGGCATGTGGATGATCAACGGCCTTGGCTGGGATGAGATCACGGAACGTCCAGTGCTCGGCACCACCGAGATCTGGGCATGGATCAACCGCTCAGGTGTCACGCATCCGATGCACATGCACCTGGTGGCTTTCCAGGTGCTGGATCGCCAGGCCTTCACGATTGTGAGCGGCGAACCTGTCCCGACCGGTCCGCTGATTCCTCCGCTTGCAAGCGAAATGGGCTGGAAGGACACCGTTCAGTCGCCGCCGGGCATGATCACGCGAGTCATTGCACGCTTCGAGACCTTCGCCGGTCGATTCGCCTATCACTGCCACATCCTCGAGCATGAGGACCATGAGATGATGCGGCAGTTCGAGACCTGCTGGGCTCCCTCGTTCACGCAGCAGCCGCTCGATGCCGCGACGTGCATCGGTGCCAGCGCGACATTCATCGCCTCGTCCGCCGGGTCGGGCGTCACATTCCGCTGGCAGCGCAACGGCGTTGATCTGTCCGACGGGCCAACGCCATCGGGCTCCATGATCAGCGGGTCGAACACCTCGGTGCTTGTGATCACCGGCATCGCTCAGGCGGATGCGGGCACCTACACGTGTGTGGCGACCAACACCTGCGCTTCGACCTCCAGCATCAACGCGGCACTCACCATCGGAGAGTGCGTGCCCTGTCCCGCCGACTTCAATCAGGATGGTGGCGTCGACGGCTCAGACATTGAAGCCTTCTTCCTCACATGGGAGACTGGGAGCCCGCTGGCGGATGTCAATCAGGATGGCGGCACCGATGGTGCCGACATCGAGACCTTCTTTGTTGCGTGGGAAGCGGGCGGGTGCGGTTAAAGTGCCGCGATCATGCCTCGTCGACGGGCATGATGAGACTCATCAGTCCAGGATGCTTCTCAGCCTTCTTCTGGCGGAGCTTTTCGATCACAATGGGCGGCACCATCGCGCTCAGCTTGGATAGGTCGTCACCCATCGCCGCGATCTGGCGGATGAGACTTGAACTGGTGTAGGCAAAGCTCTGACCTGCCACGACGAAGGCCGTCTCCAGGCCCGCCACTTCACGGTTGGTGACGGCCTGCTGGACTTCGTACTGAAGGTCGGAGAGGTTGCGCACGCCGCGAAGCAAAGCCGCGGCGTGGTTCTTCTTTGCAAAGTCCACCGTCAGGCCGGCGAATGACCGCACCTTCACCGGTGCGCCATCGGGCTCGCGGCGGACCAGTTCATCGACCAGCGCTGTCGCCATCTCCACGCGTTCTTCCGCGGAGAAGAGTGGTGACTTGCCGGGATTGCGGCCGACGGCGACGATGAGCTCATCAAAGAGCGTCCGGCCCCGTGCGATGACATCCATGTGCCCGTAGGTAATGGGGTCGAACGAACCTGGATAAATCGCCAGATGCTTCTTGGGCATGGGGGGAGCGTATGAGGGGTCGGGGAGGCCGAAGTGCCTGAGTTCCGAAGTGCCCGAGTTCGAGAACCTGTAAAGGCAAAGTTCCGAAGTGCCTTGGCGCACTTCGGAACTTTGGAACTTCGGAACTTTCTCCCCCCGGCCTTAGATCTTGGCCGGAATCGGGAAATCAATCGCCGTGTCGTTGGCGTGATTGAAGTAGTTGGTGAAGATGTTGAGTGCGTACGCGCCGATCGCTTCGGCAGCGTGCCCATCGGTGTAGCCCGCGGCCTTGAATGCCGCGAAATCGGCATCGCTGATGAAGCCACGCTTTTCGTGCAGGGCCAGCGTGAACTTCACGAGGGCATTGTGCTTGGCGTTCTTCATCGTGCCGCGGCGGGCTTCGAGCGTTTCATCAGCAGTCAGGCCAGCACCCGTGCCGATGGCAGTGTGTGCCGCGACGCAGTAGCCGCAGTTGTTGGCCTGGCCGACGGTGAGCGCGATGAGCTCGCGTTCCTGGGCGGTGAGGCCGCCCTTGGCCAGAGCGCCCGACATGCCCAGGTAGGCCTCCAAAGCCGCGGCACTGTTGCCAAGGCCCTTGAAGATGTTGATGTGCTTGCCCTTGAGCGGACCATCGAAGATGGCCTTGGCGGCAGGTGAAGCGGTCGCGGGATCGACGACGGTGAAACGTGCCATGAGTACCAAACTCCTTGAGAAGCTTTGTGGATCGCGGGGTCGGGCATTTCGATGCCACTGACCCGCCCCAGAGTGTATACAGACTGGTCTGTACAGTCTAATGACTCGATACAGATTGTGTTTTCGGACGTATCAGGGGGTGGTGGACGCGTTGGCGAGCATGACCTTGGCGATCGCCGCGGCTTGGCGGGCGGGTTCTGGCGAAGCCTCGGCGAGGGCCGAGACGATCGCACCATCCGCCACCATCGCGAGCGAGTGCGCGAGTGCAATGTGATTGGTGTAGCCGGCGTCCCAGACCAGGCGTGCGAGGAACTCGCGAACGAAGGCGCGATGTTCGTTGGCGACGATGCGTGCGGGGTGTGTGGGATCGGAGAGTTCGGAGAGGCAGTTGATGAAGGCGCAGCCCCTGAAATCAGGGTCTGCGAACCATTCTGCGAGGCAGTCGAAGAAGGCAAGAGGGCGTTGCTTGGGGTCGGGCGCGATGCGAGTGACGGCCGCGGCGATGGAGCTCCTCCACTGCTCGCTGGCGCGGCGGAGCCACGCGGCGACGAGTTGGTCTTTGTTGCCGAAGTGTTTGTAGAGGGTCATCTTCGCGACGCCGGAGCGAGCGACGATGGCGTCGACGCCGACGGAGTTGATGCCTTGGGCGTAGAAGAGGTCAGCCGCGGCGTCGAGGATGCGATCCTTGGGAGATTTGACTTCACCGCTCGCAACTGGGGGATTGGCCATACAGAACAGTATGTATCGCCACGGGCTTGCCATGGCGATCTTGGCCGGAAGGCGGACTAAATGGGGGTAAAACGAAGGCTACCGGGCCTAACTGCGGTGGGAAAGGCCCGAGTTGGTTGCTTTGGAAGGGCGGAAAGCCTATCTTTGAGGCCACTGATTGCGGGGTGGAGCAGCCCGGTAGCTCGTCGGGCTCATAACCCGAAGGTCCTAGGTTCAAATCCTAGCCCCGCTATTGCAGAACGAACCCCCGGGTCGAGAGACTCGGGGGTTGTCGTTTTGGGGTGGTCGGGCGGAATCAACTGTCGCGAGTGCTATGCGGAGTGACCGTTCGCCGACGTGTTCGTCGGGCTGCCATCGAGCCGGAGCCACATTCGGCGCACGTCCCAACCAGAACGACCTCGTGGTCACGGACGCGGAAGCCCTTAGGCAGCCCGTCAGCGAGCCCGGAAGGACACTTGCCAGGAACGTCATACACGCGATTGCACTCATCGCACCTGAAGTGGTGGTGGTGGGGCAGCCCTGCCAGTTCGTATCTGCTGGGCTCCCCCGGCAGTTCGACCGCACGGATCAGCCCGCCCTCGGCAAGTCTCTTGAGCGTGCGGTAGACCGTGGCCAGATTGATCGTCGGCGAATCGTGCTTGGCCAAGTCGAGAATCTCGCCCGGGCTCAGCGGCCGCTGGGCGGACCGGAGTGAAGCCTCGATCGCGGTGCGTTGTGACGTAGTGCGGTCCATCGGTCACTTGGAGGGTATCTGCCAGCGGCTTGACACCGCGACTCTTGATGCAGATGATAATGCATTCTCATCTGGAGTCCCGTCACCTTGCCTCGGTACGACTATTTATGCCCAGCCAATGACCGCACTGTGGAGGTCGCCCACTCGATCTCGGCGACCCTGCGCACTTGGGGCGAGGTGTGCAAGGCGGCGGGGATC
>JBILUL010000075.1:0-22032 GCA_044371005.1 Phycisphaerales bacterium
CGGAAGTGACCGCCAGAAGGGCTCAATGGAACACGCTGATCGGCAAGGACAAAGACACCGAAATGGTTGATCGTCTGGTGGGTGCGTTGCCAGTTGGCATGCTGATGGACAAGCTACCGCACTTTTGGCTTTCGGTTTCACTGGTGGTCTGGACAGGGGCGGGTCTTTTGGGGGCGGGTCTTCCACGAGATGCCGCGTACCTCTTTGTGGTGGTCGGCTTGCTCGGGATGGTTGGTATCCGTCAGGAACTGAAGAAGAAGACCGCCGCGAGATTCGTGGAGGTGTCACGGGCGGCTCTCTGTCCCGAGTGCCGCTACTTGCTGCGGGCCCACCTGAATCAGCTTGAACCGACGACCGGCAGAACGGTGGGGCCGCCCCGCTGTCCGGAATGCGGAACGCACTGGCCACTGGTGCCACCTCCGTGCTTTGTGCGCATTGAGGAGGGCGCGGGCCGCAAGCGATCGGGCCAGATCCCCCGGTTGGTTCCGCCCGGGATGCACGCGGAGAATGAGAACAAGGCGAGCGTTTCGGATCGGCCGGCATCTCTTCCATGAACATTGGCGCCAACCCATGCTCCCCAGGCACAACCTCTTTGATGCGGTGACGCTGGCGTGTCTGCCAGACCCGTTGCCGCGGTTGCGCCGAGCACTCTTCAAGCGACTGGGGACCAACACCACCGATCTTCAGCGGTTGGCCGTGCGGTTCATGTGGCGGCCGTACTCAAACTTCGTGCCATTGGCGGTGATGCTCGTCGTGTTCGGCGGCCTGGTCGTTCTCATCTCATGGGTGCTGGACCAGTTCCCGCTGCGGGATGCCATGCGGGTCGGCGCCACCGTTGGCTTTCTCATGGTGGTTCCACCACTGTGGGTCAGTCATCGACGTCTGCCGGTTTTTCTCCGACAGGGCGGCAAGGTGCGGCGTGCGGGAATCTCGTCGTCCCCCGATCCCGCCGAAGTGCGTGCGCGCAGAGCAGATTGGAAGCAGTTCCTCACTTCAAGGCATGCATCGTCGGTAGAGTGGGTCGTTTACGAGGCGTCGGGTGCAGCAACGCTCTGCACCGCCGTGGCGTGCTTGCTGATGGGCGTGATGGAAGCGGTGGGGCTCGTCTTCAGATGGAGTGGTGTGGGAAGTGTCCCTGGCTTCATTCCGCTCCTGGTCTTCATGGTGACCCTGCAGCTTCCCGCCGCGGCTGCGGTCAAACGGCGATTGATGCGAGCCCTCGAACAGAGCCAGTGTCCAGCATGCAGCTACGACTTGTCCACGCACCCACTGGCAGCAAACGATGGAGCAGGCCCTGCCCGGTGTCCGGAATGCGGAACACAGTGGCCGCTGGTGCCACCGCCGTTGTTCGAAATGCCAGGCACCGACCCCGATCTTTCAGGTGGCGTGCCACAGCTCAAAGTGCTGAAGGCGAAGCGGGGATCACGCGAATCACTCAGGCCCCGATGATGTTCACGCCGCAATCGACGTAGATCGTCTCGCCGGTGACACCGCTGGCCAGGTCGCTGACGAGGTAGACGGCGGTCTTGCCCACATCCGATCCTTCAACGCCGCGGCGGAGCGGAGCGTGCTCGGCAACTCCATCGGCCATCTTTTCAGTGCCGCCCACCGCTGAACTGGCGAGCGTCCGCAGGTAGCCACCCGAGATGCAGTTGACGCGGATGTTGTCCGCACCCATCTCATTCGCCAGGTAGCGGTTGGTGCATTCGAGCGATGCCTTGGCGACGCCCATGACGTTGTAGCCGGGGATGACCTTCTCTGCGCCGTAGTACGACATGCTCAGGATCGAACCGCCGGTCTTGGCCATCTGCGGACGGGCCGCGCGGGCGAAGGCCAGCAGCGTGTAGGCCGAGATGTCGATGGCCGAGAGGTACTGAGCGCGGGGCGTCGTGATGAACTTGCCCGGCTGGAGCAGATCGCGCTCTGCGTAGGCAATCGAGTGGATCACAAAGTCGAGGCGATCAAACTTCGAGGCGTACTTGGCGAAGACGGCTTCGATGTCGGCATCGTTGCTCGCATCGAGCGGTTCAAGCCATGCATCGGGTGTGCCCATCTCGGTGAGAGCACGCTTGACGCGGTGGGCGTTGCGATCGCCGGGGAGGTGCGTGAAGGCGCAGGTCGCGCCGTGTTCGGTCAGCGACTTGGCAATGTGATAGGCGTAGGAACGCTCGTTGGCGACACCGATGACCAGGCCCGACTTTCCGGCAAGAAGTTGCATGGCCGAGCGTATGGGCTCAAGGCGTCAATGGAAAGTCGGACAATGTTTGGTACTGGTGGCAGGGCTGGCGTGAGCTGTGTCATGCACCTGCACGACGAGCGTTACTTCTTGCGGCTGGCTTCGATCTCCGCCAGAACCACGGCCTTGGTGTACGAGTTGGCCTTGAACGGCTCGGTCCGGCCGGGGCCATAGATGACCAGAATCGGCGGGCCCACTTCCTTGAGGGACTGCATGTAGGCCCAGGCCGGATTGGGAGTGCCGTCCTCGAACTCCTGCGCCGTCAGATCAGCCTTGATGGCGATGACGCCGGGGCTGTTCAACTGTGTCTGGACTTCGTCCTCGTTGAGGATGATCTCGAAGGCCTTGCAGTTGAGGCACCACTCAGCCGTGAAATCGACCACCACGACCTTGCCTTCATCGATCGACTTCTTGAGCAGATCGGGCGTGTAGTTCTTCCAGACGCCGGCGTGAGCCTCTCCCTTGCCCGCGGGGACGTAGGAGGCCTTGGCCAGATCGGTCTGATAGCGGGCAAACTGCACCGAGGTGCCACCGACGATGAGACCCAGGAGCGTGAAGGCCACGCGGGGCAGCGGCTTGGCGCCGATCTGCCAGGTTCGAAGGATCATCCATCCGCTGGCAACCACGCTCAGGACAGCAACAAACCACCAGTGCAATGCTTCACCCAGGTAAGGAACGGTGACCAGAAGCGTGCGGAGGCCGACACCCACGAAGAATGCCGCGACGGCGAGCATGAAGATCGCCATGGTCTGCTTCATCACTTCGCTGCCTTCGCCGGCGCGAGGGACCTTGGCGACCCAGTCCGGGTTGGCAGCCAGCACGAGATAGGGCACCGCCATGCCGATGCCGATGGCCGAGAAGACGACCATGGTGATCAGCGGCGGCTGGAAGGCCGCCCAGCCCATGGCGGTCGCCGCGAGCGGTGCGACGCACGGAGTGGCAAGGACGGCCGTCAGAACACCGAACAGGAATGATCCGTGTGCGGTGTCATGGCGCGGGTTGATCGCGTACGCCCAGTTGGGCACATTGACGTTGAAGGAACCCAGCAGCGAGAGGGACATGCCCACCATGAGCACGCCGATGCCCACCGAGAACCACCAGGTGCTGATGATCTGGCTTGCGCTCTTGAAGCCGGTCGAAAGTGCAATCACGCCGCCCAGCACGAGCCAGAAGGCGATGACGCCCAGGCACATCATGAGGCCCAGGAAGAGTGTCCGCTGCTTCGAACCCGCGGCTTGCGACAACGCGACAATCTTGAGCGGCAGCACCGGCAGCACACAGGGCATCACATTGAGCAGAAAGCCCCCGCAGACTGCCAGGGCCAGCAGCAGTGCCATGCCTGTGAAGCCCCGTGGGTCGATCGAGAACTTCCAACCAAAGAAGGGAAACTCAAGGCGCTGGCTGGCTTCAGTGCCGGGCTGGCCCGGGCTGGCCTGATCAGGCACGGAGGGCAGAGCGGAGTTGCCGCCGCTTGGGCCGCCACGAGTGCCGTCAGTCACGGCGGGTGTCAGAACCGGCATCCAAGTGGAGAAGGGGTCCTTGGAGAGGTCCGGCCCTTTGGCTGCACCCGCATCGATGGCGATCTTGATCGTCTCGCTTGCGGAATCCGGCGCCACGCACGTCGAGTCGTTGCAGGCCTGGAAGCTCGTCTTGATCTTGATCTCTGCGGTGCCCGTCGCGTCGGAGGGAATAGTGACCGGCACAATCGCCACCGCGATGTGGTCATAGACCTGATACATCGTGGGCTTCTCGCCCAGGTTCACCTTCACCTCGATGGTCTTGGGCCACTGGACCTCGCCCACCGTGTACCCGGATGGGGGAGTGACCTTCATGGTCGTGGCAAAGGGTTCGAAGTCACCCAGTTCGGGCGGTACCACCGGCTTGTTGGGCTGGATGTGCCACCCATCTTCGTGGTTGTACGTGACCGCGATGAGGATCGTGCCTCCCGGCGCACTGCTCGCCCTGTCCGCGGCGAAGGTCACCTTCACCACCTCGGGCTGCGCATAGGCCTTGGGGGCCACCAGAAGGGCGGCGGCCATGAGAAGGGCCCAAAACCACGACAGTCGAATTGAATGAACCATGGGGGGAGAAGGATAGAAGGACCTCTGGCATCGAAGCGGACCCCACATGGAACCCGATCAGACCTGGATGCCGCGTTATCCGCACGTTCGAACCAGAGCAGGCCGGAATGACCGATCCGGGGATGTTCAGCGGACCGTGCGATCCGGATGAGGGGGTGCGCACAGCATCGTGAACTCAAGCAGTCCGGAGGGCACACCCGATACCTTGCCGGGCCGGTCGGTGCGCACACCGACCCGGTGTCCACCCTTGCAGGGAGTACGTAGTCGCCATGGGCGATGTTCTGGACCAAAGTTCGATCGATGCACTCCTTGCCGCCGTGGAATCCGGCGATGTGCAGGAAGAGGCGCCTGCCGCGACCATTTTTGGTCGCATCAAGCGCGATCCTGAAACCACGGAGATCAAGTCCTACGACTTCAAGCGGCCCGAGCGCGTCAGCAAGGACCAGATGCGGTCGCTGCAGACCCTGCACGAGGCCTTCGCCAGAAACTTCGGCGCGGCACTCTCAGGCTTCCTTCGCACCATCGTCGAAGTGAAGGTCGCCTCCTGCGAACAGATGACCTACTCGGAGTTCACCTCCGGGCTGCCCAACCCCACCTCGTTCAATCTGGTTGATGCAGATGGGCTCGAAGGCCACATGTGTCTTGAGATCAGCCCGCTGATCATCTACCCGATCATCGATCGTCTCCTGGGCGGCGACAGTCAGGACCTGTTCATCCCTCAGCGTCCGATGACGCTCATCGAGAATCGGCTGATCAGCAATGTGACCCGCCGCGGCTTGTCGGCACTTAGTGAAGCCTGGGCGAGCATCAAGCAACTCGAGTTCCGCATCGGCGCCACCGAAAGCAACCCGCAGCTCGTGCAGATCGTGCCTCCCAACGAAGTCGTCGTCGTGATCGCTTTCGAGCTCAAGCTCGGCAATCGCGCCGGCACGATGAACCTGTGCATTCCGTACAACGTGATCGAGCCGCTGATGGAGGACCTCTCCAGTCAGAACTGGTTCGCCGTCAGCAAGAACCAGCGCAGCAAGGAAACCGAAGCGAACCTGGTGCGCAACCTCACCCGCGCCCCCCTCGAAGTCACCGGCTTGCTGGCGACCACGACCATCACGATGCAGGACCTGCTGGGGTTGTCGGTGGGCGACATCATCGTCACCGAGACGCCGGCCACCAAGCCCATCTCGGTCTGCGTGGAAAAGGAACGCAAGTTCCTTGCGAATCTGGGCCAGTTCAAGGGAAATCGGGCCCTCAAGATCGTCGGAGTCGCCGCGAAGGAGAGCTGATCTCGCTCCCCGACCGGCGCGTACCCTTCCGGCACTGTGGCCAGGAAACCCAAGGCAATCAAGGAAGTTGTTGTTCAGGGGCCCAACCCGGACAAGTTTCTCACGCACCCTGCGCCGATGGCGCGCGGCCGGATCATCGGTCACGAACGGCCTCTGCGGATCCTCGACGAAGCGATCGATTCCTCGCGCGTGCATCACGCGTGGATCTTCCACGGTCCCAAAGGTGTCGGCAAGTTCACCACAGCACTCACCTTCGCTTCGCTGCTGCTTGACCCCACGACCCAGAAGACATTCGGCGGCGAGTTCGAGGCCGACCCTTCAAGCCAGACTCAGCAACTGCTCGCCGCGGGGACGCATCCTGACCTCTTCATCATCGTGAAGGAACTCGCCAAGTTCCATTCCGAACAGCGGGTGCGAGATCTCAAGCTCACCAGCATCCCCGCCGATGTGGTCCGCGACTTTCTCGTCAAGCCTGCAACGCTGGCATCAAGCGTCCGCACCGGTTCCGCGGCACACAAGGTCTTCATCGTCGATGACGCCGACCTGATGAACCTGCACGCACAGAACGCCTTGCTCAAGATCCTTGAGGAGCCACCCCCGGGTGTTGTCATCATTCTGGTCACCAGCGCTGAGCAGGAGCTGCTTCCCACCATCCGCTCTCGGTCTCAGCGTGTCTACTTCTCGCCGCTGAGCCAGCAGCAGATGTCGGCATGGCGACAGACCCAGGCCGCCAGTCAGGAGACCGCACCCCTGCTGGATGAGAGCGAAGAAGATCCAATGACGCCGGAAGAGGAGCGATTCCTCTTCGAACTCGCCGCGGGCGCACCCGGAGTCTTCGAGGCGGCTCACGAAAGTGGTCTTCACGCCTGGTGGCGACAGGTGGGTCCCATGCTCGTCGCGGCGGAAAAGGGCCAGTACACGCCGGAGATGGGCTCATCGATGGCTGACCTTGTCAGCAAATGGGCTGAGGCGTTTGTGGATGAGCATGACAACGCGAGCAAGGAAGCCGCGAACAAGGACGCCGCGGCGTGGATGTTCCGTCTCGTGGGCCAGTACATCCAGCGTCGCATCCGCGAGGTGGCCCGCCTCCCGCAAAGTGCTGCGCAGCTACGCGTCTTCCTGACCATGCTTGAGAAGATCCGTGAAGCGGAGATGGAGACGGATTCGAACGTGAATGCGTCGTTTGTCTTCGAGAAACTCTCGGGTGAGCTCTCCCTCGCCGCGGCGAAGGATTGAGCGAAGCGCCCGATCCTGCGATCCTGCTGCATATCCAACGGTAAAAACAAACCGGCGACCAAAGGTCGCCGGTTTGCATTGTCATCAGGTTGCTGTCAATCCTTCTGAACTCCTTGCCTCGGAAGAGGCAGAGGCGGTTCAGCGGCGACGGCGGCCGGCGACCAGACCACCCAGGCCCAGGAGGGCGAGAGCGCCGGGGGCGGGGATGAGTTCGTACTCGTAGACGACCTTCACGTCAGCGCCTGCGAAGGTGTTGAACAGGAGGAGGAGGTTGCCAGCGCCCGAGCCGCTGCTGGAGCCAACAGCGGTGACGGGGAGGCTGATGGTCTCGCCGTTGAACGCGGCGGTGAACAGGCCCAGGTCAGCGTTGTCGGTGGTGCTGTCGCTGGCGCTGTCTGAACCCGAGAGGTTCTCGTACGCCTTGCCCGAGGTGCCGGCGAAATCGATGCCGCCATCGAACGCGGTGGCCGCGTCGCTGTTGTTGACGACCGGGATCACCACGTCGAGGACGCTGTTGTCCGGACGGAACATGGTGATGGTCGCGGAGAGCGAGGTGGTGATCGTCGTGGCGTCAGCATCGAGGCTCTCGAAGGAGGCCGAGCCGGTCACGTCACCGTTGATCGTCCAGGAAACGCGGACGAGGTTGCCCAGAGCGGGGTCGAACTTGGGGATCACCAGGTTCGTGTCCCAGTTCGTGCGGGCCATGTTGAACGTGGCATCGTACGAAATGGTCTCGTTGGCAACAGCGGCGCCAGCGAGCGCAGCAACAACAAATGCAGCAATCTTCATGTCTTCTCTACTCCTAGTAAAACCTACTGAATCCTCCCTGCCCATATCCCGCGGCGGAGCGAGAACGACAGGACCACATGTCTGCCACCTCTGAACTTTGCCTTCGAACCCATGAGACACAAGGGGCCGAGAACCTAGCTCTATTGGTAGACTAGGAAATATTACCCGTACCTCAGCCGCGCAGTCAATGCCCGAAGCGTCATCAGAGTCCGAAAAGCCACATTGTTCCATGGGTTTTCATGGGTTGATCACGCTGATGGCGATCAGACCAAATCGGACTCTGTTCGTGCATTTAGGATTGTGAAAACTTCTGCCGTTCGTTACCATTCGAAGTGGCGATCTCCGCACGTCGCGGGGCGCATTCCCATCCAACCGCGTGACGCTCCTCTCCCACATGAAGATTACTTCAAACGCCTTCACCCTCTGCACGCTGCTCCTGCTTGCTTCTGGAACCGCAACCTCCTGTGCCGAACCGGTTTGGGTGTTCCTGGAGCCGCGCAGTGTCGAGTCGGATCCCCGGGCTCTGGCCCAGGCGATCGAACGGGAGATAGCGGCTGCCCACCCCAAGATGCTCGAGCGCAGGGCGTGGCGTCGAACCATTCCGGGTATGGCGGATGTTCGGGATCTGCCCTTGGAGGCGTCGGTGGTTGAGGCGGTCGCGGCGGTCGCGCCGTTGCGGACACGTTCAAAGTGGCTCAATGCCGTGAGTGTGGACGCGACCCCTGAACAGGTGGTGCAACTTCAGTCGCTCAACGGTGTGCGGGCCGTGCTGCCGGTGGCTTCGACGCGGCGGTGTGAATCGCAGATCGAGTGTGAGTCGCCAGTTCCCGAAGCACCCGCAGAGGGCGGCTATGAATCGCGCGACTTCTACGGCCGCAGTTCTGCTCAATTGGCTCAGATGAACCTGCCTGCGCTGCATGCCCGAGGGTTCACTGGGCAGGGTGTGGTCATTGGTGTGCTTGATACCGGCTTCAACCGCATTCATGCCAGCTTCAACAACCCCGTGCATCCCTTGTCGCTCATCGCCGAGCGGGACTTCATCAACGATGACGACAACACGGGGCCTCAGGTCGGTGATGACGGCGGGCAGCACAGTCATGGCACGCTCATCCTCAGTTGCATCGGCAGCTATATGCCCGATGAAATGGTCGGCGGGGCCTATGACGCATCATTCATTCTCTGCAAGACGGAGGATGTCACCAGCGAGACGCCCGTCGAGGAAGACTACTACGTCGAAGCGATTGAGTGGATTGAGTCACTCGGCGGCGATGTGACCACCTCATCGCTGTCGTATTCAGACTGGTATGTGGCCTCGGATTATGACGGGATCACGGCGACTACTTCGATCGTCCTCAACCTCGCGGCGGCCAATGGCGTGCACACCTGCACCGCCGCGGGGAATGCTGGCCACGATGCGGACCCGGCCACGGCGCGTCTGGGTGCACCGGCCGATGCGCTCAAGGTGCTCACGTGCGGGGCGGTTGATTCAGCTGGCGTGATCACCGGGTTTTCCTCCGATGGTCCCTCGTTTGATGGGCGTGTGAAGCCTGAGCTTCTGGCTCTGGGGCGATCGACGGCATGCGTGAATCCGGATACGGCGGATACGTACGCCACTGCGAGCGGAACATCACTGTCAACGCCACTGCTCGCGGCGGCAGTGGCCTGTCTGGTCGAGGCGCATCCCGACTGGACAGTCGATGAAATGCGTGAGGCGCTGATGCACACGGCTACGGACTACGCGGCGACTGGACAGTGGGATCCCCAGTTCGTCCGCGGGTATGGCATCGTCGATGCGCTGGCGGCCCATCAGTCGCGGTGTGCCGCGGACTTCAACCAGGACGGTGGCGTGGATGGCGCGGACATCGAAACCTTCTTCCTTGCATGGGAAGTGGGCGATGCAACGGGCGATGTCAATCGGGATGGCGGGGTTGACGGATCTGACATCGAATCGTTCTTCCTGGTCTGGGCCGCGGGCGGTTGCTGAGCGGGCCCCGGGGTTGGCCTTGGTCTGCGGCCGGGCGACCTGCCAAAGTGCAGAAGTTCGCCGATTCTTCCTCCTTTTGCTCGTATTTTTCAGGCCGCGTGGCATATTCGCTCCAGACGCGCCAGGCGTGCGCCCGCAGGGTGCATCGTGGCATGCGTATGTGTTATCTGACTGGAGTTGTGTTCATGTCAACGAGTCCACGGTGGATGGTGCTGGTGCTGGTGGTGTGTGCGGGAGCGGTTCATGGCGATGTCATCAACCTTGCCGCGTCGAAGGACAACACGCTGATCGAGGACGCCGCAGGCTCCTTGAGCAACGGCAAGGGCTCGTACTTCTACAGTGGCAAGACGGCGCAGGGCGCGCTCCGACGCGGCTTGCTGGCCTTCGACTTTTCGGCGATTCCCGCCGGTTCGACCATCAACAGTGTTCAGTTGACGCTTCATGTGTCGCGGTCTGCCTCGGGCAGCGAGTCCTACGGGCTTCACGTGGTGACGCGCAACTGGGGTGAAGGCACGAGCAACTCCGACGGGAGCGTGGGGGGCGGCGGCGGGGCGCCAGCAACCGCCGGCGATGCGACCTGGACCCAGAGCATCAATGGCAGTTCAGCCTGGTCTGCGCTCGGTGGCGACTTCAACGCGCTGGCATCGGTGACCCGAAGCGTGGTGGGAACGGGCAGCTACGCCTTCACGAGTGCGGGCATGGCCGCTGATGTGCAGCAATGGCTCAACAGTCCCGGCACGAACTTCGGCTGGGCGCTGATCGGAAACGAGGCGGATGCCACATCCGCCAAGCGATTTGACTCCCGCGAGAGTGCGACGGAGGCGTTCAGGCCGGTGCTGGTGGTGAACTACACGCCGGTGCCGGGGCCCGCCTCAGCCGCGGCGATGATTCTCGGGGTTTCCCTGTTCGGTCGACGCCGCCGCGTGCTGGGCCGGTAAGTGGCCGGGCCGACGCGTATTGCAGGATGGATTGTGTTCAGTGGCAAGGGATTAGGTGACAAGGGGCGAAATACCCCTTGCATGCGCCTGCGATTTCCTCTATCCTCGTACCGACGGGCCGACGCACCCTCTCTCTATCCATGCAGCGTGCGTCCGGTAAACCGTCGCGTCGACAGCGGCCTTTTCAGGAGAGAGCCCCCGTTGTCTGACCGCACAACTTGATTCGTTGGCATTCTCCGCGGTTGGAAGGGAGTTACCGTGAGCGCGGTTTCCTCGCACACGTCGTTGGAACAATCGGGTCCATCTGTCCTGCATTCTGAGGCAACTCAGGGGCGTGGGGTGGATGATGGCCTTCAGGCAAGCTCGGGTCGGCGTTTTGGCCGGCGCGGGCTGTTCGCCGGGCTGGCTGGTGCGTTCGCCGCGGCGGCGAGGGCGTCAGCCGCGTCACCGCCGGTGGTGAGCGCCCTGGGCGATGCGGATCCGTCGTCCCTGATCACCAGGCTGGTGCGCAAGTCGACGTTCGGCGTCAACCGGAGCGAGCTGGCAACCGCGATGAGCATGGGGTATGAGGGGTACCTTGAGTATCAGCTCAATCCCGACCTGATCGATGATTCAGAGTGCGATGCGATGCTTGCACCGCTGACGACGCTGACGAAGATCTATGCGGAGATCTATCAGAACCCGATGAGCCAGGTGGTCAACGAGTTGACCGAGGCGGCCATTCGGCGTGCGATCTTCTCCAAGCGTCAGCTCTTCGAGCGGCTGGTTGAGTTCTGGAGCGACCACTTCAACATCGACGTCAACAAGGAAAACTGCGCCTGGCTCAAGGTGGCTGATGATCGCGAGGTCATTCGTCCCAATGCGATGGGGCGATTCGAGGATCTGCTCGCGGCGAGCGCGTTCAGCCCGGCGATGCTGGTCTATCTCGACAATCACATCTCCGTCGCGGGCAATCCGAATCTCAACTACGCGCGCGAACTGATGGAACTGCATTCGCTGGGCGTGAACGGTGGCCAGACCGAGGCCGATGTGATCGATGTCGCCCGGTGCTTCACGGGCTGGCAGGTCTACCCCAACTCGTTCGGCTTCCCGCTGGCGGGCATCTTCCGGTACAACGGTTCGCAGCACGACAACGGCGAGAAGCGGGTGCTGGGTCACACGATCGCGCCCGGAGGCGGGATCCAGGACGGTCTCACGGTCCTGCAGATCCTCTCGGATCACCCCTCGACCTCGCGGTTCATCTCCCTCAAGATGTGCCGTCGATTCCTGGGGTACACGCCATCTGAGTCACTGGTCCGCACCGTCACCGATGTCTTCGTCTCCACGGGAGGCGACATCGCACAGATGCTCCGCACGATCCTCGCCGCCCAGCACGTTGAAGAGTCCACTCCCAAGTTCAAGCGGCCGTTTCACCACTTTGTCTCGGCCGTCAGGGCCACCGGGTCGCAGGTCAACTCCACCAGTTCCTTCCGGACGCAGCTCAGGGCGGCCGGGCATCTCACCTACAACTGGACGAGCCCCGATGGCTATCCGGATTCGCTCGATTTCTGGGGCGGTCTCGTGCTCCCCCGGTGGAACTTCGGTGCTCAGATGATGAACTCGAGCCTCTCGGGCATCGCTCCCAACGCCGCCGCGTTCTTCGCCGGCGCATCGACACCCTCGGAGTACATCGCCCGCATCGACAGCGACATGTTCGGCGGCGAGATGGAGCCTTCAGATCGCGAAGCGATCCTGGGCTACTTGACAACCAACGCGGCATCGTCCACCGTCCGGGCCGAGGCACTCGGTCTTGCCGTCGGCTGTCCGTCCTTCCAGTGGTATTGATATCCGCTTGATTCCCCGGCTCCCGCACATTCGGGGAGACCAGAACCGCGGCGAGTGGCCGCAGCAGAGAGAGAAGACCCCATGCAGCAGCACGAAGCACAGAGTTGCCCGGAATACGCGGAACTCTCGCGTCGAGGATTCCTTCAGGCAACCAGCGGAACTCTGGCCGGCCTCGCCGCCGCCTCGGCATGGCTGCCGCGTGTCGCCGTTGCGAAGGACTACCGCTCCACACAGCGCGACACCATCATCTGGATCTATCTGCGCGGTGCCGCCGACGGGCTCACGCTGTGCGTCCCGCACGCCGAGGATGCGTACTACGAGGCCCGGCCTCACCTGGCGATCCCTCGCCCCGACAGCGGCCAGCCCAACGCGTGCATCGATCTGGATGGTTTCTTCGGTCTCGCGCCCGCCATGTCGGCGCTCCACCCGGCCTATTTGAACGGGGATCTGCTCTTTGTTCACGCCTGCGGTTCTCCCGATCCGTCGCGATCGCACTTTGATGCCCAGCGATTCATGGAAGTCGGCAAGGCCAACGACCCGTTCGTGATCACCGGCTGGCTCGGCCGCCACCTCGCGACCGTCGCACCAGCCGACCCCGGCGCCATTCTTCGCGCTGTTGGCATCAACACCGGTCTCCCCCAGGTGCTCGTGGGCGGGCCGGGGACCATCCCCGTTCCGGACCTTGACACCTTCGGCCTCCTCGGCCCCGCCGCGACGCGCCCCGCACGGTCGGCACTTCTCGATCAGATGTACGGGCAGGTCGCCGATCCCCTCCACTCCACCGCCGCGACGACCCTGGCCACGATCAACCTTCTCGACAGCATCAACTTCGCGACCTACCAGCCCTCCGGCGGCGCGGTCTACAACAGCAACGAAGCGCTGGGATACGCCCTCAAGACCTCCGCGGCACTCATCAAGGCACAAGTTGGAGTCGAGGCCATCGCCATCGACGTGAACGGCTGGGACACGCACACATCGCAGGGAGTCTTCTCCGGCACGATGTCGATTCTCATGAGCCGCCTGGCCTCCGCGCTCGCGGCACTCCATCGCGATCTTTCCGCGACACCCGGCAACGGATACGTGGTCGCAGTCGTCTCCGAGTTCGGTCGCCGCGTGCAGGAGAACGGAAGTCAGGGCACCGACCATGGACATGGAAATGCCATGATGCTGATGGGCCCGGCGATTGCAGGTGGGCGCGTGCTGCGTCAGTGGCCCGGCCTCGCGACGGAGCATCGCTACGAGTTCATGGATCTTGAAGTGACCATCGACTACCGGGACATCCTCAGCGAGATCATCGATCAGCGGCTGGGCAACCAGGACATCTCCAGCGTCTTCCCGGGCTACACGCCAACCTATCGAGGAGTCCTGTCATGAATCGCGCCCTTCTCCCGCTCGCGGCGCTGGTGGCCACTTCGGCGCACGCGGAACCGATTCTCAGCAATGCCAGTGCCGATCCGGCAGTTCCGGCCATCGCCACGTCATCAGTCAGTGCCAGCGGCATCGCCGCGCCCGCTGGCTTCCTCTTCGCCGAGACGCCCGGAAGCACCGTGGATGCCAATGCCATGGCAGGATTCAATGTGGGTGCCGATCCGGGCATTCCCGGCCCGTTCAGGCTCGCCGATGATTTCACCATCGACGCGGCGTACGGCGTTCGGCTGAACACACTGACCATCTACGCCTACGTTCCCGGCCACTCCTCCGCCACGCAATCGCCCTTCGCTTCCGCAAGCGTCCGGCTCTGGATGGGCCATCCAGCCGATCCGAGCAGTTGGGTCATCTTCGGCGATGAGACCACCAACCGCCTCGCCGCGGCGAGACCGACGCAGATGCTCCGCATCTTCAACACTCGCCCGCTGCCCCTCGCACAAGCGCCCGATTCCCAGCGACGCATCTGGGCCATTGACATCGATCTGGGCGGCCACTCCTATGGCCAGGGGGCCTATTGGATGGATGTGCAGGTCAACTGCACCGATCCGGCGACCCAGGCCTGGGCCGTTCCCGTCAGCGTTGCTGGCTCCCGTGGCGGCGCCCCATCCAACGCCTACGCGCTTGTTCCCGAAGGCCTTGCTCCCGCATGGATTCCCATCTTTGATCCAGGCAAGGGATTCCTTTCACTTCCGGAGCCTCAGGATCTGGCCTTCATGCTCGATGGCGAGGTGATCGATTCCGTCTGCCCGGCTGATTTCAATCTCGACGGCGGCGTCGACGGAGACGATGTCACCGCCTTCTTCATTGCATGGGAAGCCGGAGAACTCTCGGCTGACGTGAACTTCGATGGTGGCACCGACGGCAGCGACATCACCGCCTTCTTCACGGTTTGGGAGGCTGGTGGCTGTTAAGGCCGGTGAAAGTCCCTGAAAATCGAGCTGGCTGGCCCCGTGGTCGACCGCCATGGGCAGCCGCAAGCATGCGCCGGAGCGTACCATTTGGGGTGCCGCTGGTGCTTCTGCCGCCGCTGCACGGAGATGCTCCGCATGTGCCTGCTCGCCGCGACCGACGTGCTGAACCTTGCCGGGCCCGACTTTCTGGAGTTCTTTGCTGTCGCGGTGGCACTCGCGGCACTTGCGGGCTGCATCCTGCGATGGTTTTCAAGGATGCCCTTTGATGCCCTGAGTGGTTCGGAAGATGAGGTCAAAGACCCGTACGAGATAGCGTACCTCGCCGGAGGCGCTCAGCGAGCCGTCGATACTGCCATCTCCTCACTGTTCATCGCCGGTGCATTGATGCCCGGCAGCACAGGCAGGAAGTTCCATGCTTCGGGAAGCAACAAGCCCGTGGCCTTCCCCATCGAGCGAGCGATGCTCGATGCAGCTGGTCCGGCCCCGGGGCTGACGCGTCCGGAACTGCAGCGAGCTGTGGCGAACCAACTCAGCGAGATCGCACAGCCACTTCGACAGCGTGGGTTGATTCCTGCCATGGGCGGTCTGCACATCCGGCTGCTGACCGCGCTGCCCCTCTTGCTGATCTGCCTGCTTGGCGCAGCGAAGGTGCTCGTCGGCATCGATCGTCAGCGCCCGGTGGCGATTCTGGTGGTCCTCGTCGTGCTCACGCTGATCGGCGCAGTGGCGGCCGCGGTCGTGCCAGTCTACCGCACCGTTCGGGGTCAGCGGGTCCATCGGTCGATCCGCGCTTCTCATGCCGCACTTCGGCAGGCCGCATTCGGTGGCAAGGAACCCATCGGACCCGATCAGGCACCCCTGGCGGTCGCGATGTTCGGCGTTGGGGCACTTGCCACCACACCCTACGCGGCACTCACGACTCTCATCGCCCCGCCCCGTTCGATTGGCGATGCAGGTTCATCCAGCTGCAGTTCCTCAGGCTGTGGTGGTGGTGGGTGTGGTGGTGGCGGTTGCGGCGGTTGCAGCTAAGCGCAGCACGAACATGACCAACACTCTTCCATCGCTCGGGCTGGGCATCGGCTGGCGCCAGGAACTGGCGCTGCTCATCGCGCAGCGCACCGACCTTGGCTTCGTCGAACTCACCAGCGAGAACCATCCCACCCAGCTGCCGCTGCCCCCGGCAATTCAGGCGCTCAGGCAACGGGGCGTGACGCTGGTTCCGCATGGGCTTGCGCTCTCGCTGGGAAGTGCGCAGCGCCCGGAGGCTCGCCGCGTGCAGATGCTGGCCGAGCAGGCGGTACGACTTCAATCGCCTCTGATCTCCGAACATATCGCCTTCGTGCGCTCGGGCGAAGAGGAAGCCGGGCACCTGCTCGCGGTGCCTCGCACTCGCGACATGGTGCGGATCCTCTCACAGAACATTCGCGAGGTGATGGCGCAGCTGCCGGTGCCGCTCGCGCTTGAGAACATCGCCACGCTCTTTGAGTGGCCCGATGCGGAGCTGGCCGAGCATGAGTTCCTGCGCGAAGTGCTCGATGGCACAGGTGCGATGTGGCTGCTGGATGTGGAGAATCTTTACGCCAACTCGATCAACCACCGCTTCGACGCCGCGGCGTACATCGATTCTGTTGGCGCCGAGCGCATCGCCTACTGCCACATGGCCGGCGGCACCCACGGCACCGAAGCCTACCACGACACCCACGCCCACCCGATCCCGCGTGAAGTCTTCGAACTGCTCGCGTACGTCGTATCGAAAGCGCCGAGCCTGCCCGGCTGCATGCTGGAGCGAGATGGTGCCTACGACGATCGCGCCGGCATCAACGCGGAACTCGACACCATCGCCGCGACGATGCGGCCCGAATCAGCGATGCGCACCCAGGCATGAGCACTCCATCGGCTCCATCTGATGATGCGGTCCGCGAAGCGCTCCAGGCTCGGCAGTTGCAGTTGCTTCAGGCACTCCGGGGCGGCACCCTGCCCGATGGCTTCGATGCCGCGGCGGTCCAGCGCTGCGGCCAGAGCCTCATCCGCAAACGCACGCGTGAAGCCGCCCGTGCTCTGCCTGCCCACTCGCGCTGGCTCGAACGCCTCTGGGTGCCCCAGTTCGCACGATTCGCCATCGAGCAACCCGCCCCCTCGCAAGGCGGACCGATGGCCGATGGCCTCGCCTTCCTGCGCTGGCTGCAGGATCAGTCGCTCATCCAGCAGCCGCAGCCCCGGAACGTGCGAGTCGAGGCCTTCTTCGTGCGACTGCGGTGGAAGTCCACGCCCGATGGCGCCGAACCTCGGCGTGGGCCGCGCATCCGCCTTGCTTTCTTCACCGATCGGCCCCGGATGCTGCTGGCGATACGCTTCACCTCCCGCCATCATCTCTTCGAACGCCACTGGTGGATCTGAAGGCTTTCGCACACGCGGCGTGTTCCGGCACCGGTAGAATCCACGATGCTCCACACGCTGGTGGTTGAACCTCCGATGCTGCACGGCCGCTTCTCGCAGAGTCGCACACCCGTGCTGCGCGTTGAGCCGGGCGATCTGGTAGAACTCAAGGGCATTCCCGATGTGTCGTGGGGGCTCGAGCCGCCGACATCCCTCACGGCACCGCGGCGGAAAGTCGAGCCACGCGTTCCAGGCCTGTGCATGGTCGGCCCCATCTTCGTCAACGGCGCCACACCCGGCGATGCACTCGAAATCACCTTCGAAGAAATCACTCCCGGGCCCTGGGGATGGACCTACGCGGGCAAGGGCATGGCCAATCCTGCGCACAACGCATCGCTGGGAATCGGTGATGCTCCGCTCACCCTTCTCATGTGGTCACTCGATGCTCGCACGGGCACCGCGACGGATCAGCTGGGCACCCGCGTGGCCATGCGACCTTTCCTGGGCACCATCGGGCTCGCGCCCGCCGCCGATGATGCCTGCGCGTGGACGCCGCGAACATGCGGGGGCAATATGGATTGCCGCGAACTTGTGCAGGGTACGTCACTGCTGCTCCCGGTGCAGTGTGACGGGGCCTTGCTCTCGCTGGGCGACGGGCACGCGGCGCAGGGCGATGGAGAGCTCGGCGGCACCGCCATCGAGTGTCTCATGGACTGCGTCAGACTGCGCCTCACGCTTCACAATGGGCTGCATCTGCCCGGGCCGCTGGCACGCACGCCTTCGGGCACGGTCACGCTGGGATTTGCAGAAACGCTCGATGCCGCCGCGGCGATTGCTGCGGGCGACATGCTCACTCTTGTCGCCCGCGAGAAGGGCATTGATCGTGCTCACGCCGCGGCGTTAGCCGGAGTCTGCATGAGCCTGCACGTCACCCAGATGGTCAACCCGCTCCGCGGCATGCACGCCATCTGGCACGGGTGAAGCCTGCTCCCCTCATGCACTGGGGTCAGTACACTTTCGCCCGATGACCTACACCATCTCGACTCGCCACACCGACATGCAACTCGATCGCGTGCATGCGATGCTCGCCGCGACGTACTGGTCGCCGCGCATCCGGCGCGACATTGTCGCCAAGGCGATGGCCAACAGCCTCGTCGCCGGAGCCTTTGATGCATCCGGAACTCAGGTGGCCTACGCGCGTGTGGTGACCGATCACGCCACCTTCGCGTGGCTCTGCGATGTCATCGTCGATGAAGCCCACCGCGGCCATGGCCTCTCGCGCCGCATGCTTGAAGCATTGCACGCCGCTCCCGACCTGGCCGACATTCGCCGCTGGTGCCTGGCCACACGCGATGCGCATGGGCTGTATGAAAAGATCGGGTACGTTCCCGTCAAGCCGGGCGCGTGGATGGAACGCAAGGGGCCCGAAAGCGCGTGGCAGGATCCGGCTTCATCAGGTTGACGCGGCACATCCACGCGGCTTGACAATCCGAGTGGTCGAAGCGGGGTCCGCTGCGAGCTTCGCCGCGGGCCTGATCGGGCGGCGCACCAGTTCCCCCGTGCAGTTTGGGCAGCGCCCGCCAAGCACACTGTCTGTACACGACGCACAGAACGTGCATT
Organism: Phycisphaerales bacterium; assembly: GCA_044371005.1. Taxonomy (GTDB): domain Bacteria; phylum Planctomycetota; class Phycisphaerae; order Phycisphaerales; family UBA1924; genus UBA2402. The sequence continues at coordinate 18,704 of JBILUL010000075.1, forward strand.
CAAACGAGCAGATCCGCGCGGCGAGAGAGTCGGGCGGCAGATCCACTCCACAGCATTCACAGCACGGCCTCAACTCGAGCATCGACACAAACCTCCAGCAGGTCCTTACCGCCTCTATCCCGTGGTTGACACCAGCGCTACACACGCAAGCATCATCCTTCCGGCTGTACCCACCCAACGGCTGCCGCACCACCTTGCTCCATAAAGGCTCTTGCGCTGCCTCTTTCCTCATCCTGTCCATCCTGTCTGTCCATGTTCTCCTTCCTTCGCGGAGAAGGGAACATGGATGAACAGGATAGACAGGACAAGAGACAAGACCGTGGCAGCCAGACGCGATGCGAGAGGGGACGAGGGGGAGGGGGGAGTGGGGAGGGAGGCAGCCATGCGTTCGCGTCGTTCTCGCACCAGGTGAAATCCCACGGGTGGTACCGCCAGTGCTGGTCGTGGGTGCATGAAATCGCCCATGAGGGCACGCCAAGCTCTGCAGCAAAACTACAGTCTTCAACGAACGTGGACTGGAGATTCGAACAACCCTGGTGGTTCCTGCTGGTGGTGGGCTCCGTGCCCATCATCCTGCTGGGTGCTTCATGGATGCAGGCGATGTCTCCCACCAGGCGCTGGCTCAGCGTGCTCGTTCGCCTCGCGCTCATGACGCTCCTTGCTGCGGTCCTTGCACGCCCGCACAATGTCCGCACCACCAACACGCTCGCCGTGGTCGCCGTCGTCGATGTCTCCGGCTCCGTCCGGACGTTCGCCGGACGCGGTGGTGGCCAGGCGGGCATCATCGAGCAGGTGAAGAACTTCGTCGCCTCCGCCGCGGCAGGGCGGGGCGATGAAGACCTTGTCGGCCTGATTCTCTTCGATGGCCGCAGCCTCGTCGTCAGTCGCCCGACACGCGTTGACCTGGCCACACGCAACTGGGACCAGCAGCTGGCCGAAGGCACCGACATTGCCGCGGCACTTCGCATGGCTCGCTCGATCATCCCGCCCGATGCCTCGGGCCGCATCCTGCTCATCAGCGACGGCAATCAGACGTCCGGCGATGCCCTCGCCGCCGCGGCGGAACTCGGAGCCGGTGGCGCGGGTGCCGTCCGCATCCCCATCGACACTGCCACACTCAACTACTCGATCACTCAGGAAGTGGCCGTCGAACAAGTGGATGCCCCGCGCGAAGCCAAGGCCGGCTCCACGATCCCAGTTCGCATCGTGCTCAACGCTGCGGGACCTGCACGCGGCTTTCTCACGCTGACGATGGACGACCAGATCGTGGACCTCTCGCCCAACGCGCCGGGTGATGCTCGCCAGGTGACCCTTGAAGCGGGGCTCAACATCGAACGCGTTGAAGTGGAGTTGGATGATCGCCGCGTGCATCGCTTTCGCGCTGTCTTCGAGCCCGAGACCGGCGCTGATGCCGCGGGCCGCGTCGCACCGCTGGCCGATACGGTTGCGGAAAACAACGCTGGTGAAGCCTTTACGCTCTCGCCCGGCCGCGGGTCGGTGCTCATTGTTGATGGTGTAGGAAACGGCGAAGAACTGGGGCAGGGCGGCACGCTCGCTCGCACGCTCACCCTGGCTGGGCTTCAGGTTCGACTCGTCCCGGCTTCTGCAGTCCCGGCGGATCTGCTCGAGCTGCAGGAGTTCGATGCGGTGGTGTTGCAGAACGTGCCGGCCGATGCGGTGCCCGAGCCTGCCCAGGTCGCCCTCGCGGCGTACGTGCAGGATCTTGGCGGTGGACTTCTGATGACCGGCGGCCCGACCTCCTTTGGTGCGGGTGGCTGGAAGGGCTCAAAGCTCGAACCGATTCTTCCGGTGCGGCTCGATCTGCCCGAACGTCTGATTGCCTCGCAGGTGGCGATTGTCTTCGTGCTGGACAACTCGGGTTCGATGTGGCGGTATGTGATGGGGTCGATGAAATCGCAGCAGGAGATCGCCAACGACGCCGCGGCGATGGCGATTCGCACACTCGAGAAGTCGGATCAGGTGGGTGTCATCACGTTCAACAACTCGCTGAACGAACTGGTTCCACTCTCGCCCAACGCCAATCCAGAGGAGAACGCGAAGCAGGTGCTGGGCATCATGTCCGGTGGCGGCACCAACGCGTATCCGGCGATCGAACGTGCGGGTGAATGGCTCAAGGATGTGAAGGCCAAGCACAAGCACATCGTGGTGCTCAGCGATGGTCGCTCGCAGCGTGCCAACGATCTTCCGGATCTGTGCGGACGTCTTGCTGCCGATGACATCAAGATTTCCACCCTTGGTGTGGGTGATGATGCCGATGCTTCGACGATGGCCCTGATGGCGCGCCGCGGCGGAGGCGAGACGTACTACGTCGTCAACCCCAACACGCTTCCCCAGGTCTTTGTCAAGGCCGTGCGTGTGGTCCGCACGCCGCTGATCCGCGAAGAACCCTTCACTCCCGTTGTCCTGGGTGGTGGTTCAACACTCACGGCGGGGCTTGCGTCGCTTCCGGAACTGGGCGGCCTCTCGCTCACGCAGGTGCGCACCGAGGCCACGGTCATCAACGCGGTGCTCACGCCCGGCGGGGAGCCGGTGCTCGCGCACTGGCAGGCCGGACTGGGTGCGGTCGCCGCGTTCACGTCGGATACGCACGAATGGGCCAAGGCATGGATCGGTTCGCCCGTCTACGAGAACTTCTGGGTGCGCATCATCCGGGGCATTGCGAGGCCTGCTGATACGGTGCAGAACCTCGTCGCCACGGCCCGCAGCGTGGATGGGGGCGTTCGCATCCGGCTGACCACTCAGGGCACGCAGTGGCAGGATCAGGAAGAGCTGTCCGCACGTGTGACGCTCTATTCGCCCGGCGGTGGCCCCGAGCCGCGTGAAATGGCGATGCAGCCCGTGGGACCCGGAGAATTCGAGGCGGTAGTTCCGGCTTCGATGTCGGGCAGCTACGTCGCACTGATCAAGCCTGCGCAAGGCTCCAAACTGCTCGCGCCGCTCATCACCGGGGTCTCGCTCAATCAAGGTGCCGAGTATCGCTTCCGCACCAGCAATGCCAAGGTCATGGAAGAGATCGCTCGCCGCAGCGGAGGGCGGGTGGTGAGTCTTGTCGATCCTCGCGGTGCGAAGCTCTTTGAACGCAGCGGCATCGTGCCGCGCGAGACACTGCTGCCTTTGTGGCACTCACTGGTCTTCGTGCTGGTTGGGATGCTGCTGATCGACATTGCGAACCGGCGCGTGGCGTGGGATCGCTGGATCAGTGCGATCTTTGGTGCGGGCAGCCGCGAGATGGCCACCAACGAACCGGCCCTGGCGGCCGAGCGGCTCGCTGCGTTGCGAGCCGCGGCGGACCATAGCGAACAGCCGCC
>JBILUL010000006.1:0-73937 GCA_044371005.1 Phycisphaerales bacterium
GCTCGATGTGGAGGCCATGCAGCATGCCGCGGCGTTGCTGACGGGCACGCACGATTTCGCCGCGTTCGCCGCGGCGGGCCACGGGCGAGTCTCCACCATCCGCACCATCTTCGAGTGCACCGTCACGCGTGAATCCGAAGATCGCATCCGGATCTATGTCTGCGGCAGCGGGTTCCTCTGGAACATGGTGCGCATCATTGCAGGGACACTGGCGGAAGTCGGCCGGGGCAGAATGCCAGCTACGGCCGTTCCCGACATCATTGCTTCAGCCAATCGCGAGAATGCAGGCCCCACACTCCCCCCCACGGGCCTGTGCCTTGAGTGGATCCGCTTCGAAGATCCCGCGACACTGCCCGAACTTCCCGCGCAGGACGATGCCGAAAGCGCCGACGACCAGTGCGAATGAGCCATCTGAAATCTGCAATCTGATCTCTGGCTCACCAGCGATCAGCCGTTGGCTTCTTCAGCCCGTCGCATCCACTCGAACTCAAGAGGCTCAAGATCATCCATGAGCTTCTTGCGTTCCGCGGCGAGCTGATCGCACTTCTTTGTATCACGCCAGACCGCAGGATCAGCCGTCTGCTCGTCGATCTGCTTGATGCGGATCTGCATCTGCTCGATCTTCTTCTCGACTTCGTTGGTGCTGAGCCGGGCGAGCTTGGACGCGGGCGAGCCCTTGGGCGGCGGCGGCGGAGCCGCCTGCTTCTTGCGCTCTTCAGCGACGCGGCGCTGCTTGGCTGCTTCTTCCGCCTTGGCCTTGGCTTCATCCGCGGCCTTCGATGCGGCCTTCTTGCGAGCCAGATCCTTCTTGTGCCATTCGGTGTAGGTGCCGGCGAAGATCTCTGCGTTGCCCTGCCCATCGAGAATGATGAGGTGATCGCAGGTGTTGTCGATGAGCGCACGATCGTGGCTGATGAGGATCATCGTCCCTTCGTAGCCGCCCTCCATGCCCAGGGCTTCTTCAAGCCGTTCGGCACTGGGAATGTCGAGGTGGTTGGTGGGTTCGTCGAGCACGATCAGGTTCTTCGCGCTGGCGAGAAGACCCGCGAGCACGGCGCGGCTGCGCTCACCGCCCGAGAGGCTGTAGAGCATCTTCTCCTGCTCGCTGCCGCTGAACAGGAACGCGCCCGCAAGATCGCGTGCTGACTGTTCGCTCATCGCCTGACTGGGCGCTTCCTTCAGGATGACGCCCTGCAGATACCGGTAGACAGCCTGGTCGAGGTCGATGCCGTCGTGCGTCTGCTTGTAGTACCCGACCTTGACGTTGCTGCCAAGACGGACCACGCCGCTGTCGGGCGTGATCTCGCCGAGCATCGTGCGGACCAGTGTCGTCTTGCCCGCGCCGTTGGGACCGACGATGCCCCATCGCTCGCCCCGTTCGATCTTCATCTCAAGGTTCTTGAAGAGCACCTTCACGGCACCTTCGTCATTGAGATACTGCTTCGAGAGTTCACGGACCGAAACAACAATGTCGCCGGTGCGATCGGCCTTGGGCAACTGAAGCTCGAAGGAGGACATCTCCATGGGCTTTTCGAGCAGGTTGTTGGCCTTCTCGCGATCGAGGCGCGTCTCGCGGCCCTTGGCCTGGCGAGCACGCTGCCCGGCCTTGAAGCGACGGATGTACTCTTCTTCCTTCTTGATCTTGTCCTGCTGCGATTCATACGCGCGGAGCATGACCGTGCGACGCTCGACACGAAGTTCGCGGAACTTCTCGTAGTTGCCGGGGTAGTCGATGATGCGCCCCTGCTCCACTTCGATGATCTTGCTGACGACGGCATCGAGCAGATAGCGATCGTGGCTCACCATCACGACCGCGCCGCGGAACTCGTGCGTGAGATAGTCTTCGAGCCAGAGGCGACCTTCGATGTCAAGGTGGTTGGTCGGTTCATCGAGCAGCAGAATGTCGGGGCTCTCGAGCAGCAAGGTTCCAAGCGCCAGACGACCCTTCTGGCCGCCGCTGAGCTTGCCAACGGGAATCGAGAACTGCGCATCGGTGAAGCCAAGACCGTGAAGCACTTCCGCGATCTTGTGTTCGACCGCATATCCGCCCGCGGCTTCAACTTGTGCATCAAGCTTCTCCTGCTGCTTGAGCAGCCGATCAAGCTCCTCGCCCTTGGCTGTCGCCATCTTCTCGTAGACTTCGTGCAGCTCAGCGTGCAGCGCATGCAGCGCGGCGAAGGCTCGCTCGGCCGAGTCCTTGAGCGTCTCGTTGGGGTCGAGCGTCGGGTCCTGCTTGAGGTATCCGACGCGACAGCCACGTTGCACGACCACATCGCCCTGATCGGGCTTGATCATGCCGCAGAGGACCTTCATGAGCGTGGACTTGCCGCAGCCGTTGCGGCCGACCATGCCAACTCGGTCCCCAGGCTCAATCGTGAGGGAGATCCCGTCGAGAATGATGTCGGTCCCGAATCGGTGGGCAATGTTCGTGGCAGTGATCAGAGGCATAGGGAGATGAGGGTAACCGTCCCGTCCACGTTTTCCCCGCCCAACGCGAATACCGCAGTGACAGCTCGACACCAACGCTCCAGCCGCCCTGGCCCCCACCCCCCCTCACGACCACAGGACGCGGTTGAACTAGTCCTATAACTCTTGAGATTGGTTCTCCGCAACTGTTCCAAACCAAGCCGACCCTCCTACCATCGTGCCCCATTATGTCAACCGCCACCGAACCCTCACCCGCTTCCAAGGCCTCCAAGAAGGCCGCCGACCTCCTCCCTGATGCCACGATCATCAAGTGGCTCAAGGACATGTTCCTGATCCGCGAGTTCGAGAACCGGACCGCGCAGGCCTATCAGCAGGCCAAGATCGGCGGCTTCTGCCACCTGTACACAGGTCAGGAAGCGGTCGCCGTGGGCACCATCAACTCGCTGAACCACGACGACCCGATCGTCACCGCCTACCGCGACCACGGCCACGCCCTGGCACGCGGCATGTCGCCCGAGGCCTGCATGGCCGAGATGTTCGGCAAGATCACCGGCTGCGCCAAGGGCAAGGGCGGCTCGATGCACATGTTCGATCGCCCCAACTGGCTCTTCGGCGGCCACGGCATCGTCAGCGCGCAGAACGCACTGGGCACCGGCCTTGCGTTCGCCGCTCGCTACGAGTGGGAAGTGCTCGGTCAGGCCATCGATGGCGGCGAAGCCAAGAAGAAGGTCGCCCTTGCATACATGGGCGACGGCGCACTGAATCAGGGCGTCCTCCACGAGTCGATGAACCTCGCGGGCCTGCTCAACATCCCCGTCATCTACATCGTTGAGAACAACGGTTACTCGATGGGCACCGCCATTGAACGCGGCACCACGATGGCCAGCGACCTGCGCAAGAAGGCTCACGCCTACGGCATGCGCGGCGAGATCATCGATGGTCTGGACGTCCTTGATCTGTACAACGAGTTCAAGCCTCTGGTGGACTGGTGCCGCGAGGAACAGCTCCCGGCCTTCGTCGATCTCAAGACGTACCGCTACCTGGGCCACTCGATGTCCGACCCCCAGAAGTACCGGACCAAGGAAGAAGTCGATCAGTACAAGGCCAAGGACTCGATTGACCGCCTTGCCTCGTACCTCATGGACACCTCGACCGACCGTGCCAAGGCCAACGGTGGTCGCCCGGTGCTCACCGAGCAGGCGTTCATGGATATTCAGGGCGAAGTCAAAGCCGCGGTGCAGCGTTCGCTCGAGTTCGCCGAGACCAGCCCGGCCCCCGATGTCGCGACTGAACTCTACAGCGATGTCTACCTCAACCCGATGAAGAACCTCAGCCCGATGGCTGACTACGTCATTGGCTCGAAGAACCCGCTGCTCTGATTGCAACAGTCCGATTCACCCCGCTCCTCAGCCCCGACCCACAGGTCGGGGTTTTTTGTTGCCGAGGTCAACCAACTGAGCCAGCGGGCAACACCGCATGGGTCAGCGGAACGACCATGACGGGATGCAATCGATAGTCTGTCACATTCGATTCACGCGTTAGTGCGGCAATGTCACTGCGTGGCGTCCTGGGATCACACCACGCAGCAATGTTGTGCTTTTCAAGAATCAGCGGGCGGCGTGGCGCATCGTCAACCCGTTCACACATCGCACCGAAGATTCGAAACGTCCTTCCGTGCTCACTTTGTCTCCCCCACTCGCCCGCCAGCCAGACCAGTTGCCCATCGTTGCGTGTTTGCTCAAGCAACACTCCATCAGCATCCTGGGTGCAGAACCCCATGACTGGGATCGCGCATCTGCCGCCGCCACGATAAGGCCGTTCGGTACGCAGCGATGTCAGATAGTTGACGGTCGCCAGCACCCGCGGCGTTCCAGTCGTGATTCCCCATCGCCGCAACCACCCCCACAGCATCGTCCTGAGTCTTCCTTGCAGCACGCCTCCTTGAGTCAGCGACCCGAATACCACAAGGCCACGCGGCATGGTCGAGTACGCCGGGCCCAATGCTCTGAGTGCTCGCTGCGAGTTGAGTTGAAGCACACCCTCGGGAAAACAAGTCGCCAGTGCCGTCGCTACAGCACTTCGCTCCTGATCCGGGACAAACTGAAACGAGATCAACTCATGCCCCTCGAGATCGCGATGCAACGCTGCGTCAGATCATTCGAAGCGAGTCACTTGCCCTGATCAGCATCAACGATGAACTCGCCGTTGGCCATCTCGCGCACGACGCCCAGTTCGCGCAGTGCGATGAGTGCGGCGTCCTGCTCGGCCTTCTTCTTGGTCTGCCCCCAGGCTGGCTCGAAGCGTCTGCCGCCAATCTCCACGCAGATCTTGAAGCACTTGGCGTGGTCCGGGCCCTTCTCATCCAGAATGCGGTATGAGGGCGTGAAGCCCATGAGTTGCTGAGCGTGCTGCTGCAGGACGCTCTTGAAGTTCTGCTGGTGGCCGCTCTGGGCAGTCCGGTCGATGATCGCGGCGACGTGGGGGCGGATGAAATCCGCCGCGGCGTCGAATCCGCCATCGACATAGATTGCGCCGATCACCGCCTCAAATGCCGCCGCGGCGAGGCTCGTCGGAAGTGGGCCTGCGTTCTGCATGCCCTTGCCGAGAATGAGCGCTTCCTCGAGTTTCAGGTTCACCGCAATCGCGGCACACGCTTCACGCGAAACCGCATGACTCTTGATCTTGGTCATGTCGCCTTCGAGCAGATTGGGAAATCGTCGGAAGGTGAGTTCAACCGTGACCAACCCCAGGACGGCATCGCCCAGGAACTCAAGCCGCTCATTGCTGTCAACGCGATTCTCGGCGTTGCTGGCGTGGGTCAGCGCAAGGTCAAGCAATGCCCGATCCTTGAATCGATACCCAATCCGCTCTTCGAGAGATGTTGGCTGCTGCTCCGACATGCGAAATGAGTCACAACCCGAACGGCCGGATTCGGCCTGGAACGATAACGCGTTGGATTATCGGCATCGGGCAAACAGATCCCGTAGTTGAGGATCACCCAACACACTGACAAATGCCGATTCGCGAACCGTCGTGTCAATCCTACCCGCTTCAGGGGGCCGCTGCCACCCCTTCATGACTCGAACCGAGCCCGGGGCCAAAACCCTATCATACCCCAACCGTTGCCGGATACTGCCAAACACCTTCCATGAAGCAGTTGCAACGGCTTGGGGGAGTGGCTAGAATCAAGGCCCGTTGGGTATTCAGCGGGATCTTCTTGGTGGCGGCGGGTCAATGTTCGACGCCAGCGAAAGTTGTTGGGACTTCAAGTAGTACGCAGTTCAGGGCTGGCGTCGATTCGCTCAGCCTCGCTCAGGAGACGATTCATGCATTATCCGCACCGCATCAGCCGTATCAAGCGCAAGCGCTCCATTGGCTTCCGCGCCCGCATGAAGTCGACCGCCGGTCGCAAGATGATGAACCGCAAGCGTCGCGCTGGCCGTTCGCTCAACGTGGCCGACAAGTAAGCCACACTGACATCCAGTCAATCGCCGCCGCGTTCACGCGGCGGTTTTCTTTTTTCACCTCTCCTCCCGCCGGCATGGGGAACAAACCCCTGCAAATCGTTCTTTGAACTGTGACCGCAATCGGGTATTCTCCGACCATGCTCAAGCGCCGCGCCGGCTTCACGCTCATCGAGTTGCTCGTGGTCATCGCCGTGATCGCGCTGCTCATCTCCCTGATCCTCCCGGCTCTTGGCAAAGCTCGCGAAGCTGGCCGCTGCGTCATCTGCCTCTCCAATCAGCGGCAGATCGGCATGGCCCTCTCGATGTACTCAAGTACCTTCAAGGAGTGGATCCCACGAGAGTCGGGAGTCAGCGAAACGCCCACGGGCGGTCGCCCCACTGCCGCGATGCATTCGGGTTCCACGTACAACCTCGCCTGGGCCTACACGCTCCGCCCCATGCTCGACGCCCGCGCCAACTGGGCCACCTCAGACCAGGGCCTGCGCGACCAGTATGCCGGTGCAATCTACTACCGCGATCCATCACGCCCGAAGGACCTGCACAACATCCACTACGTGAACAACGGGCTTTCCTTCCGCTATCGAGGCCCCACTCAGGCCCCACTGTGCACCAACGTGGGCAAGCCGCCCACGCCCCTGCACAAGTACACCCGCCCCACTTCCTCCATCATCTACCTGTCGTGCTTTACCGATGACCCGCAGGGTGCCCGCTTCGGCGCGTGGTACGGGTCGGGAAACACGGAAGCCATGATCGCCATCTACTACGACATGTGGAACAAGTCGAACGTCGATGGAGTGGGTTCCTCCGACTACACGACCTGGCAGCGCACGGCTCCGATGCGCCACTCACGTGGTGCAAATGCGATGTACTTCGACGGACACGCCGCGACCATGAAGCGGGACGATGTCCTCAACATCGCCAACTGGGATGACGGCGACTACGCCCGCTGAATCAGCCGCACCGCCCGCTGGCCCAGACCTCAGTTCTCCGTCTGCGGAGCCGGGGTCTCTTCCTCGGGGGCCGTTGCCAGTTCTCGCATCGCCGCGAGTGCCTGACGCAGCGTGCCCGGATCGGCCTTCACGGGCTTGAGTGCACTCTTGCGGCTGCGAGCCTTGCGACCCTCGGCCTCGTCGGTGCCTTCGAGCGGCACCGCAGGCACGATCACCACCGGTGCTGCGGTCAGCCCCGTGTTGATGATGTTTTCGCCACCCGCGCCATCGAGCTTCGGCGGCGCGGTGCCTTCGCCCTTGCCACTGCTCGACTGGATCTCGCCGTTCTTGCCCACCTGATCGAATCGCACCGACACACGCGTGCTCACGCCACGTTCCTGCATCGTCACGCCGTAGAGGCGGTCCGCGCTCTGCATCGTCCGCTTGTTGTGCGTGATGACGATGAAGCTCGAACGGTCGGTGTACTCGCGCACCACGCTGTTGAAGCGGCCAACGTTGCCCTCATCGAGCGCGGCATCCACTTCGTCCAGCACGCAGAAGCAGCTGGGCTTGCTGCGGAAGATGCTCATGAGCAGCGCCACGGCCGTCAGCGTCTTCTCACCACCGGAGAGCTGGCTGATGCTGCGAGGCTCCTTGCCCGGCGGCTTCGCGATGACTTCGACACCGCTCTCGAGCAGATCCGTCTCGTCGGTCTCGACCTTACGGATGGTGCCGTCGGCGTCTTCCACTTCCTTGATCAGAGGCATCAGGCGTACTTCCGCCTTGCCACCGTTGAAGAGCTTGCGGAACATGCCCGCATCGCCGCCGAAGTTCTCCTGGATCTTCTTGAAGACATCGCCAAAGAGCGAGCGACTGACCTCGTTGAGCCGCAGGATCAGCTCCGAGAGCTGCTTGCACGCCGCGTCGATGTCCGCCACCTGCTTGATGAGATCATCATTCTGCTGCTCAAGGTTCGATTCCTCATCGATCGCCTCGAGATTCACGCTGCCAAGCTTCTTGATTCCATCCCGGTACGTGTCGATCTTGAGCGCGGCTTCGCTCGTATCAATGCGCTTCACATCGCCGCCCGACATCATCTGCTGGTAATCGCCGTATTCACCCTGCAGATCAAGCTGCAGGTCGTCCTGCGCACGCTCCTGCAGGTTCTCTCGCTTCACTTCCAGTTCGCGCTTGCCGAGTTCCAGCGTGTGCCACTCGCGTTCGATCGCCGAGTAGGCATTGCGAGCCTCCTGCACCTGGCCGGCCATCGCCTGAACCTCGGCGTCTGCCTTGGTCGCTTCGGCCTGTGCCGCCAGGGCATCGGCCGTCAGGCGAATCACCATCGCCTGCGCATTGGCAATCTGCACCACAGCCTCTTCGATCGTCTGCTGATGCTCGGCAATGCGAGCATCAAGACGCTGGACCTGCGTATCAAGCTCACGGGCCTGACGGCCCAGATCATCGCGTGACATCTCAAGCCGCGAAAGCTCGCGGCGAGCACCATTGAGCTGTTCCGTGAACCGGCTCACTTCGACCTTCGCTGCGGTCGCCTGCTCAACCGCAGCATCGGCCCGCTGCTGAATCGTGCGTACAAGCGCATCCAACTCGTGTGCCGCGGCCTGCTCTTCTTCCTGCAGCCTGCCCAGACTGTCGGCCCGCTCCTGCAGCTTCGCCCGATCTTCCTCAAGCTTCGCCAGACGCTCGGCCAGCTGCGAAGTCTCCTGATCCAGCGAACCCTTCTCGCGAGCAAGACGCGCCGCATCCGCCGCGAGCCGCTCAAGCTTGTTCTGCTCCGTCAGCGCGGCCCGCTGGGCCTGCGCCACCGCATTGCGAGTCTGACCGGCCTCAGCCGAAATCGCACCCGTCTCCGCGTCAACCGCCTTGAGCTGCTCGCGCTGGGTCGTCAGCTCCTTCGAGAGCTGCGCCACCGTCTTCTGCAGCGTCTCCAACTCCACACGCCGACGCAGAATGCCCGTTGATTCATCCGCCGCACCAGCACTGCCCGCATGCACGCGTCCATCGGCATCGATCAGGCTTCCGCCCTGCCGGGTGACGAAGCGGCAACGCTGGCCAGCCAGCGGGCCTGCCGCGAGCATGAGCGCCGAATCCACATCATCCACCAGGAACGTCCGTCCCAGCAGCCTGTCAAGCAGGTCATGCAGCCCGGCATCATCGAGATGCTCATTGCGGGGCTTGACGATCGAACGCAGCAGCACAGCCCGCGAAGCAGGCAGATCAATCAGCACGCCCCCGAGCGCATCAGCGAGCGACATCGCCGCTTCGCTGCGTCCCAGCGGGCAAATGCCCGATTTGGGAAGGAACGCCACGCGACCCTTCACCTGCGCAAAATCCTCGCGAGGCGGGAGCTGTGACGCGTTCTCGACGACAAGTCCCTGCAGGTCAGCGCCCAGCGCGGTTTCCACCGCAGCCGCGGCATCGCCATCCACCTCAGTCCGGGTCTCGATCAGATCCGCCAGCGGCGCAATCACGCCCGCAAAGCCCTTGCCGGCGTCCCGAACCGCCAGCACCTGACGCACTGCCTGCGCAAAGCCCGCACGGCTCTCCACCATTTCCTGCAGCGTGGCGCGGCGACTGTCGTTGCGCACCAGCTCCTGATCCAGCTTCGCCACGCGCTCCGCCAGATCACGTCGATCCGCACTCAGCGAACCAAACCGCGACTCAAGCTGCGCCAGCTTGGCCTCCAGCGTCGTCACATTCTCGCCCGCTGCTTTGACCGTGGCCTGACCCTGTGCAATCTGCGCCTTGAGCGTCTCCTCATCGCGAGTGACACGCCCAGCCTTCTCATTGAGCCGTTCGATCTGCTCACGCACCGCATCGGCCCGCTTCACATCGGAGTTGATCGATGCGATGAGCCCGACACGTTCGCGATCAATGCGAGAGGCCGCCGCGGCTTTCTGATTCGCCGCCTGACGCTTCTCGTTGAGTTCTTCCAGCACCGCCGCTCGCTGTTCGCCGCTCTCGGCCAACCGCTTCTCGGCCCCCGCCACCTTCTCCTGCATCTCGGTGGTGGTCGCCCGATACTGCTCGATCCCCTTCTCCGTCTCCTGACGACGCTGCTCCACTGCCGCGAAGCGATCGCGATCAAGCGAAGCCTGACGCTGCGCATCAACGATCGAACGCTCCAGCATCGTCCGCCGCTGCGTGGCCTGCTGCTCGGCATGCACTGCCGTCAGCCGTTCCTGCTCGAGCGACTTGTGCCGCCCAGCCGCTTCCTGCCGCGTCAGCTCAGCGCCCTGGCGATTGCTCTCGATCTCATGCAGCTTCGCCCCCGCGGCTTCACGCTGTGTGCCAAGCTCACTGTGCCGCCCCACAATCGAGACAATCCGCTGCTCGAGTTCATCATACTGCTCGAAGGCCAGCGCCAGACGCCACGCACGAAGCTCGACATCCAGCTCCTTGAACTTGCGGGCCTTGGTAGCCTGTCCGCGCACCAGCCGCAGACGCCGCTCCGTTGAATCAAGCTCCTCTCGCGCCGTATCAAGGTTCGTCTGCGCACGGTCCAGTTTGCGCTGCGCTTCGATGCGGCGCTGCTTGTACTTGGCAATACCCGCTGCTTCCTCGAAGATCACGCGCCGTTCCTGCGGGCTTGCCATCAGCATGGCATCGACCTTGCCCTGTTCGATGATCGAATACGCATCCGCGCCCACACCCGTATCGAGGAAGAGCTCGCGAATGTCCTTGAGACGTGCCTTCTTGCCGTTGATCAGATACGCGCTCTCACCATCGCGATAGAGGCGACGCTCCACTTCAACCATGTCGGCATCAATCGGCAGCACGCGGCGGCGCCGCACCGATGCATCGACCACCGACGACTCCGCACCATTGGCATCTTCACCCAGAAGTGCCGCGACCTGTGCGACCGGCGCTTCTGCCGTTGCGGCGGATGCTTCGACCGGTGCGTCACCTTCCGCTGCGGGAGCCTGCGCACCGTCAGCCGCGGCTTCGCCTGTGGCGTCAGGCGCGGGCGTGGCCGGTTCGCCAGGCACCACCGTCATGACGGGCTGTGCGAGTTCATCGAACTGGCGCTCGACGATTGGGTTTTCGAACGTGAGTGAGACGCTGGCCATGCCGCCGGCTTTGCGGCCTGCGGAGCCGGCGAAGATCACGTCGAGCATTTCGGTGCCGCGGAGGCTCTTGCTGGAGCGTTCGCCCAGCACCCACTTGATGGCGTCGACGATGTTCGACTTGCCGCACCCGTTGGGACCGACCACGCCGGTGATCGGGTGGTCGAACGAGAACTCGGTTCGATCTGCAAAGCTCTTGAAGCCGCTGACGGTGAGTTTGGCAAGTCGCATGTAGTGAGCCTCCTGCGCGGGCTGCCGGCGGCGATCCGTCGCCGCGGCAATGGGGCGTAACCTACAAGATATGGGGGGTTGCTGCTCCGGCCAATCGAAAATACAGGGGGTTCTCACAAGTGACAGGTTGTCGACACCCCCACCACTTGGGCGCGAGGAGGCACACGCCGGTCTTCGCCGGCTTATCGGATGTGCGTTGATTGCCGGCAGGACCGTGCCGCGGCGGGTTACTTCTTGATCGGGGGCACGATCGGCACGATGGTGGGCTTCTCGCCCTGATCACCCTGGGGCGTGGTCTTGGGCTCGATCGCGGCGGGCTTGTTCAGGATGACCAGTTCCTTGTCGTCCGGAGTCTCGGGACGCTCAACCGTCGAGAACGACGCAGCCGCGGCGAGCAGCTGGCTCTTGAGCTTGTCAGTCTCGGTCGCAAATGCCGCATCGGTGGCACCTGCCTTGAACATGGCGTGGAGCACACCTACGACCTCGGAATAGGAGAGGTTCAGCCCAGGCCGCGGGTCGCCGGCTGCATTCTTCTTGGCGAAGAAGGCCACCATGTCCGGCAGCATTTCACGACACTGCTGAACGGTCGGGCGATCGCCTCCCAGCGGCATGTAGTACACGCGGACGGTGTTCTGACCTTCCTCGGCACTCATCATGAGCCGGTCAGACCAGGCCGTCACCACGCTGGGACGCGTCATGGCCAGCTTGGCACCAAAGAGCACGATGCGAGGCCGCCCCTGCTGAGCGATGTAGATCATCGGCGCCCCGTGCGGGACCAGATCGACGAGGAACTTGTCCTCGATGAGGCGGCGTTCCACACCAACCAGAGCTGAACCCGGGAAGGCGGTTTCGGAGAGGATTTCAAGCTGCGACTGCGAGAAACGGGGTCCACCACGATCCGGATTCGCGCGTTGAATGCTCGCGAGACGATTGAACTGGATTCGCTCGGCGCGCTTGGCAAGTGCCTCGTACGCAGCAATGCGAGTGACCAGGTCCTCCTCGTTGAGCAGTTCGCGCAGTGCCGCATCAACGGTCGGGCCCGCGTCGATGCGGCCCAGGAGATCAATCGCGGTGGTCTTGACAGGGCCCTGGCTCTTCATCGCCAGGTCCTTGAGCGGCTGCGCGGCTCGCGGGTCACCAAGCCGTGCACCTGCACGGAGGCCTGCCATCTGCGGCGCAATCTCGGGGAACTCATAGAGCTCGCGAATGAATGGCAGCGCCTTCTGCCCCAGGGCCTCAAGGCACCAGGCCATGTTGTTGGCCATGATCGGTTCGGCCTTCACACCTTCGACATACCGGCGTGCGTACTGCTCGGGCACGTTCTGATCGATGCGAAGGTGACGGATCAGCTCAAGGAACTCATTGGGAGTCTTGCGGAATCGCGCAGGAACTCGCAGCGCAATGCTGCCACCCGAACCCGTCTGTTCGTTGGGGCCGCTGCGGCCGCGTGCTGTGGGTCCCAGATCGCCGGGGCCTTCAGGGAAGCGGCTGTTGATCGCCGAGGAAATCGAGCGAACCAGCTGGAAACTGGGCGTATTGAGCGACATCTCGATCTGCAGCGGATTCGACACCACGCCGCCGTCGAGCACGCGTCCAACGGTGCGGGTTACGCCGGCATCTTCCTTGCCCGGCTCGGCAAACGGATTGATGAAGATCGGCCCGCGGCACTTGGCAATGCTCCGGGCCTGAATCTGCCCGAACGTGTTTGCATCACCCAGACGAAGATCTGTGGTCCACAGCGTGCCGCCTTCAATGCTGCTGGCATTGATGGCCCGCACATAGACATCGAAGGTTGCGCCAGCGGGCGCACCGGGAGGCACCGCCGCTTGCACGAGCACCACGGCGACGTTCTTGTCGCGCAGCAACTGACTGGGCGTGACGCCTTCGAGCGGCGAGCCCTTCATGTCATTGGACTTGCCAATGCCCATGAGGCCCATCTCGCGTTCCATCGTGGACTTCACGCTTTCTGGAAGCACATCGCCGCCGGTGCCATTGAGGCCGACCACGAGGCCATAGCCCGAGACGAGGAAGGGCTCAACGCCTTGGAAGGTCACTTCAGCGCCGATGGTGCCGCGAAGCAGGGAGGGGACATCGCGTGCGGGTTGAACGGCGACAGGCTTGGGTTTGGTGGGTTCAGAAGCGCAGGAACCAATCAATGCTGCGGCGCATGCCGCGGCGAGACTGAAGAACCGAACTGCACATTCGCGGGTCGTCAAAGGGCTACTCCAGAAACAGGTGCGTGAATGTACGTTCATCCAACGCAAAGAGCGGCATCAGGGCCACGGGAAGACCCCAAGTTCTACCCGCCGCGACTCCTGGCTGATGCTCTAACCGACACCCTATCCCACCGACGATTCCCTTCTCCAGAGCACCCGGGCAATTCCACCTAGTCGCCGACAACCAACTGCGCAGACAGCACTTGCGCCCAATTGACAGCTTCGTCACAAAAAACCCCCATCATTTTGTGGAATTGCATCTTGAACCCACCACCAGTTGTGGTATCCTGTACCTCGAACTCCCCACCGGTCGCATGGGTGCGACCGGACGGAAGTGTGGTGGCTGGTGGCTCCCAACTTGATTCGGACGATTTGGCGGACCGGGCTCATCTTGAGTTCGGGGCTTGTTCGTCGCCTGAATCAGTGGTGTGCTGCTGGTCATTTCCGGGAAAGGGGTTCGTTGAGGTGAGGTTGGGCGGGGGGCTGTGTGTGGGACTGGTGTGGTGAGGTCGGCTTGAGAAGGGTGGCAGCGTGGGTGTTCTGAGTGATGGACAAATTCGCGAGCACGTGAAGATCGAGCCCTTCGAGCGGGCCGTCAAGCGTGCGGGCCGCATCAGCTACGGTGTGTCGAGCTATGGCTACGACGTCCGGGTTGGGACGCGGTTCAAGGTGTTCACTCCCACGACCCGCAGCGGCGACATTGCGATCATCGATCCCAAGTCCTTCAGCGACGACATGATGATCGAAGTTGATGTGGCGACGCGCCCCGCCGACAAGCAGTACGTGATCATCCCTCCCAACTCCTTCGCGCTCTGCGAGACCGTCGAATACCTCGAGATTCCCCGGGATGTCCTGGCGATCTGCGTTGGCAAGAGCACCTATGCCCGGTGTGGTCTGATCGTGAATGTCACGCCCCTGGAGCCTGAGTGGCGGGGCAAGGTGACGCTCGAGATCAGCAACACGACGCCTCTGCCCGCACGTGTGTATGCCAACGAGGGCGTCGCCCAGTTAGTCTTCCTGAAAGCCGATCGATTGTGTGAAGTGAGTTATGCCGACAAGGGCGGCAAGTATCAGGATCAGAGCGGTCTGACGCTCCCGAAAGTCGACTGAAATCTGCCGCGTGTTTTCCTCCGCTGGCTCGATCGACTGAATCCGCTCCCAATCCTATTACCAATCCAGTATCCCGACCGTTCGTTTCCGTTCCCTGTGTCTGTTTCCGAATCGTGTGTTTGTCCGGTTCTTCGTGCGGACCGTTTCTGGTCTCTCCGCTGACACCCGCGGCATCCCGCCGCGAATGACAGTTCCGAATCGACCCGCACCGCAGCAGTCACGCAGAGTCTTCCCCTCTCTCCCTTTCTCCACCGTACGCAGGACGCCCGATGAAGATCGCACGCAAGTTCACCACCACAGGAAGCGACCCCTTTGCCTCTGTCAAGTGGGTCACTCGACAGTCCAAGATCACCAACCCGGACGGGTCGGTTGTCTTCTCCATGGATGACGCGCAGGTGCCCGAGACGTGGTCGCAGCTTGCCACCGACATCATGGTGAGCAAGTACTTCCGCAAGGCCGGCGTCCCGCAGCCCGATGGCACCAACGGGCCCGAGCGCTCGGCACGTCAGGTGATTCATCGCCTGGCTGGCTGCTGGCGTTTCTGGGGCGAGAAGCACGGCTACTTCGACACCAAGGAAGACGCACAGGCCTTCTACGACGAACTCGCTTACATGATGGTGCACCAGATGTGCGCCCCCAACAGCCCCCAGTGGTTCAACACCGGGCTGAACTTTGCCTACGGCATCACCGGCCCCTCGCAGGGCCACTGGATCGTTGATCCCAAGACCGGCGAACCCGGCCTTGCCGACGACGCTTACACCCACCCGCAGCCCCACGCCTGCTTCATCCAGAGCGTGAGCGATGACCTGGTGAATGAAGGCGGCATCATGGACCTGTGGGTCCGCGAGGCTCGTCTCTTCAAGTACGGCAGCGGCACTGGCACCAACTTCTCCAACCTCCGCGCAGATGGCGAAAAGCTCTCCGGCGGCGGTCGCAGCTCGGGCCTCATGTCCTGGCTGAAGATCGGCGATCGCGCCGCCTCCGCCATCAAGAGCGGCGGCACCACGCGTCGCGCCGCCAAGATGGTCTGTCTCGACATGGACCACCCCGACATCGCCGAGTTCGTGAACTGGAAGGTTCGCGAGGAGATCAAGGTCCAGGCACTGGTCGAAGGCTTCAACCTTCTCAAGAAGCACGATCCCGCGCTCGCCAAGCAGTGCAAGGAGCTCAAGCTCGAGCTCGACTACGACTACAACGGCGAGGCCTACCAGACCGTCAGCGGTCAGAACAGCAACAACTCCGTCCGCATTCCCGATGCGTTCTTCGATGCACTCGATGCCAATGCCGAGTGGAAGACGATCAATCGCGTCAGCGGTAAGGTCGCCAAGACCATGCCCTCGTCGAAGCTGTGGGATGACATCGGCTACGCCGCGTGGCGGTGCGCCGATCCGGGCGTGCAGTACGACACGACGATCAACGCCTGGCACACGTGCCCCAGCGGCGGTCGCATCAACGCGAGCAACCCCTGCTCTGAGTACATGTTCCTTGACAACACGGCATGCAACCTTGCATCGCTGAACGTCATCAAGTTCTACAACTCCGAGACTCGCATGTTCGATGTCGCTGCGTATGAGCACGGCGTTGACCTGTGGACGATGGTGCTCGAGATCAGCGTGCTGATGGCCGCGTTCCCCAGCCGCGAGATTGCGGAGCTCTCATTCAAGTACCGCACGCTGGGACTTGGCTATGCCAACCTTGGTGCCATGCTCATGCAGGCTGGCATCGCGTATGACAGCGATGAAGCTCGCGCGGTATGCGCCTGCCTCACGGCGATTCTCACTGGTCGTTCCTACCGCATGTCGGCGGAACTGGCCCGCGAGCACGGAGCCTTTGCAGGCTACGCCGCGGACAAGGAGAACATGCTGCGTGTGATCCGCAATCACCGCCGCGCTGCACACGGCGTCGCCCGCTCCAGCAACGAGTACGAGCAGCTTCGCATCCGTCCCGTGCCGATCGACCACGGTGTGGTCAAGAGCGGCCGCGTCCGGATCGCCAACGCCAATGCGCTGCTCGGCCGCGCCGTCAAGGCGTGGGATGAAGCGCTCACGCTGGGCGAGAAGCATGGCTTCCGCAATGCTCAGACGACCGTCATCGCCCCCACTGGCACCATCGGTCTGCTCATGGACTGCGACACCACGGGTGTCGAGCCTGACTTTGCTCTCGTGAAGTTCAAGAAGCTCGCCGGCGGCGGCTACTTCAAGATCGCCAACGAATCGGTGCGTCCTGCCCTCAAGGCACTGGGCCACACCGATTCGCAGATCACCGAGATCATGGCCTTCATCCTGGGCGAGTTGTCGCTCAAGGTGGCCTGCCCGGGTTCGCTCAAGGGCACCTTGGCCGGTGAAACGCTCGCGGCGTACCTCGTCCGCAAGGGTGTGCCCGCCGCGGAAGTCGCGAAGATCGAAGAAGGTCTCCCGGGCGTGTTCGATCTCTCCTTCGCCTTTGCGTCATGGGCGCTCTCGCCCGAGGCGCTCAAGGCCTGCGGCATCGACCCCGCCGCGGCACAGGCTGACCCTGGCTTCAACCTCCTCAAGGCTCTGGGCATCAGCCCCGCCGACATGGAAGCGTTGACCATCAAGATCTGCGGTACCTCGACCATCGAAGGTGCACCGCACCTCAAGGCTGAACACCTTTCAGTGTTCGACTGCGCGAACAAGTGCGGCAAGCTGGGCAAGCGATTCATCGCTCCCGGCGGCCACATTCGCATGATGGGTGCTGCACAGCCCTTCATCAGCGGTGCGATCTCCAAGACCATCAACCTGCCCAACGAAGCCAGCGAGGCCGACATCAAGGCCTGCTACCGCGAGTCGTGGGAACTTGGCCTCAAGGCCAATGCCCTCTATCGCGATGGTTGCAAGCTCAGCCAGCCCCTTTCCGCAACGGCCGATGAGGCCAAGAAGGAAGCGGGCAAGGAAGATGCTCCCAAGGAAGTCGCCGCGGCCACCCCGGTTCCAGTCGCCGCCGCACCGGCTCCGGCCATCAGTCCCGTCGCTCCGCTCGAACTGCCGATCAACCCGGCACCGGCTCGCGCGGCCCGTCGTCGCCTCGCCGACACGCGGCGGTCGCTCACGCACAAGTTCAACGTCGCCGGCCACGAGGGCTACCTCACCGTCGGCCTTTACGACGACAGCCAGCCTGGCGAGCTCTTCATCACGATGAGCAAGGAAGGCTCCACCATCGGCGGCCTGATGGATTCGCTCGGCACCGCAACGAGCGTCTCACTGCAGTACGGCGTGCCGATCAAGAGTCTCGTTGATAAGTTCAGCCACCAGCGGTTCGAACCCGCAGGCATGACCGAGAATCCTGATATCCCGATTGCCAAGAGCCTGGTTGACTACATCTTCCGCTGGATGGGCATGCAGTTCATCCCCGGCTACCGCGAAGCCCACGCGCCCCGCCGCGGCGGCGATCACGACAGCCATCACGAAGAACCCGCACCCCTCTGGCAGGGCGTCCCTCGCATCACCGATTCTCACTCCGCCGCTCCTGCCACCCCGGCCACCATCAAGACCACGGTGGTCTCGCAGGAGGTGAAGGTGACCAAGATCGGCGCACTCGTCACCGAGACTGAGACCCAGACCTCGATGTCGAGCACCCTCTCCGAGTACATGAACAGCGTGGGCGATGCTCCGGCATGCGACGTCTGCGGCACCATCACGGTCCGCAGCGGCACCTGCTACAAGTGCGTCAACTGCGGCAACAGCATGGGCTGCAGCTGAGTCCGCGTGAACGAACCCGTTTGAATGACACCAGCCGCGAGCGATGTGCTCGCGGCGACAGAAAGGACTGAATTGAAGGATCGAACAGACTGACAGGCACTGCCTTTGGTGAAGAAGGCTGGGTGTTCGGATGATCGTTGCTGACGGTGCTTCGCCCGGGTGGACACTGCCGCCGGGAAGTAGGAAGCCCGACGGGGCGGATATTCGAGGACCGAAGCCGACCCACCGCTGGGCGTGTGAATTGGACCAATCGGCGGCGATTTCGGACGCGACTCGAGTTCCGCATCCGAGAACGAGGATCAACCAAGGTATCACCCAGGCCATGTGATACACGATCGCCATGGAGCGTCCGAATCACGCGCACGAGACCGGGCAGGCCACCACCCGCAGCGAAAGGCTGAACCCCAGCCTTCTTCATCAAAGCTACCGCCTCGACATGTCCACCACATGCAGGGATCAAGCACTGGCGGCCCACCCCCGCCGGCCACTTTCGAGAGGCCATTGACCCTGCACCTCCCCAAGCCCCCGGGTCCCACCACCCGGGGGCTTACTTTTTTACACGTTGCGGCCACGCCTTCACTCGCAATCTACCCCGTTACACATTTTTCAGGCGTTCGGCAATAATCGAAACTCCTGCTCGTTGAATCACCGTCGCAACCACACCACGCGACACCCACAGGAGTTTGAATCATGAGCCTCACGACACGCACCGTGTTCGCTGCTATCCCCTTGACCCTCACCGCCGCGGCTTCCGCGCAGCTCCGCTACGACTTCACTGAAGTCACGCGTCTCGCTGCCGGCGCTCTGGCTGGTCAGAACGTCGACACGCCAGTCCCCGGCTTCGAACTGATCCTCATGAAGGACGGACAGGTCGTCTACAACGAAGCCTTCGGCATCATGGACATCGGACAGGTGGTCAACTGCGACTCAGCCTCGAAGACCGTCTCGGGCGCGGTCATCATGGCACTCGCCGATCAGTCCGCTTCCCCCTTCTCGCTCAATACCCGAGTCTCGCAGTACATCCCGGCGTTCTCGGGTGACAAGGCCAACATCACCATCCGCCAGTGCTTCTCGCACACTTCCGGTCTCACCGAATCCAACGTCGAAGGCAACTCCAGCATCACGTTGCAGCAAGCCGCCCTCATCACCTCCACATTCCCGCTCCAATACACCCCCGGCTCCGCCTTCTCCTACGGCGGCACCTCGATGCACACGGCCGGCGCCGTCGCTGAACTTGCTTCAGGCATGTCGTGGAACGCGCTCTTCACCCAGCGCCTTGCAACACCGCTGGGATTCACCCAGACCCAGTACGCACTCACCACCCCCACCAATCCCCGCATCGCGGGCGGATGCGTGAGCAATGCCCAGGAGTTCTCGCGGTTCATGGAAATGCTCCGCCGCGGCGGCGTGCACGAAGGCCAGCGCGTCCTCTCACCCCTTGCCGTCACCGCCATGTTCACCCGCCAGACTGCTCAGAACATCCCGATTCTCAACTCGCCGCTCGAAGGCAGCGCGGACTACGGCGTGGGTGTCTGGCTTGATCAGCGCAACGCCAACGGCCAGCTCGTGGGCGCCCTCGCCGCGGGTGCACGAGGTTTCTCCAGCTGGATCGATTTCGATGATGGCATGGTCGGCTGCTTCGCCACCGAGTTCACCCAGGCACAGAATGTCCTTGGCCTCTGCAACATGATCCGCGATGCCGCGCAGCGGAGTGTTCGCGTCGGCCCGGTCTGTTCCGCCGATTTCAATCGCGATGGCGGGGTCGACGGCGCCGATGTCAGCGCCTTCTTCTTCTCGTGGGAACGCGGCGGCGACGGTGCCGATGTCAACGAAGACGGCGGCACCGATGGCGCCGACATCGAAGCCTTCTTCTCTGTATGGGAAGCTGGCGGCTGCTGAAATCGCCCTTCACCTCAGCCGCTGATGCAGACGTTCCGCGGCTCGGTGAAGAACTTGATCGCCTCAGTCCCTCCCTCGCGGCCGACCCCACTCTGCCGCATGCCCCCGAAGGGCGTGCGAAGGTCGCGGACCATCCAGCAGTTCACCCAGATGACGCCCGCGGCGAGCCGCCGCGTCATTTTTTGTACCCGCCCGACATCCCTGGCAAACAACGTCGCCGCCAACCCATACTGCGTGCCATTCGCGAGTTGCAACGCCTCTTCGTCATCCTTGAACGTCTGCATCGTCACCACGGGCCCGAAGATCTCTTCCTGTTCCACGGTGCATGCAGGGTCAAGCCCGTCGATCACCGTGGGAGCGTAGAAGAATCCGCCGCGGCATCGCTGCGGTAGTGACTCCGGTGCCACGCACGCCCCGCCTGTGAGCACGCGCCCGCCCAGCGACCGAGCCATTTCCACCATCGAAGCCACCTTGTCGCGATGCTGCTGGCTCACCAGCGCGCCAAACTGCGTGGCCTTCTCCGCCGGATCGCCGATGCGCAAGGCCTTCGCCCCCGCCACGATTCCATCACGCACTTTCGCCGCGATCGATTCATGGACGAGCAGCCGCGAACCACACAGACAGATCTGCCCTTGATTGCGGAAGGCCGCACGAGTTGCCGTCGCAATCGCAGCGTCCAAGTCTGCATCCTCACAGATGATGAATGGGTTCTTTCCGCCAAGTTCAAGACTCACGCGCTTGAGCATGCCGCCCGCCTGTGCACCGATCCACTTGCCAACACCCGTGCTGCCGGTAAAGGTGATGGTCGGGATGTCCTTGTGTGTCACAATCGCTGCACCAGCACCCGCACCCGTTCCCTGCACGATGTTCAACACACCTGCCGGAATGCCCGCCTCGTTCGCAAGTGCCCCGAGCATCGATGCCGTCAGTGGTGTCACTTCACTCGGCTTGGCCACCACCGTGTTGCCGGTGGCCAGTGCTGGCGCGAGCTTCCATGTGAGCAGATACAGAGGCAGGTTCCATGGTGAGATGCAACCGGCAACGCCGCGGGGGGAACGAAGTGTGTAGTTGGTCGCACGCACGCCGCCGGGAGTGCCCGCGCCATCGAAATCATGGAACTCGCCGCTGCCATGCTGCACGGCGTGCGCAAAGTACCTGAAGTTCGCGGCACTGCGCGGGATATCCACCTCGAGCGCCGTGGCGATGGGCTTGCCGCTGTCCTTGCTCTCCGCCGCGGCGAGGGCTTCGAGATTCGCATCGATCAGATCGGCAAGACGGTCGAGTTTCGCCCCACGCTCCGAAGCACTGGTTGCGGCCCACGCCGGAAACGCCCGCGTCGCCGCGGCGACGGCGGCTTCGACATCCGCCGCGGAACCATCAGCCACCTGCGCGTACGCCTCGCCCGTTGCCGGCTCGATGCAGGGCAGATACTGACCGTTGGCCGGTGGCACCGACTTGCCATCAATGAAGTGATCCAGACGCTGCATGCGGTCCTTTCACGGGTTCGAGCGATTCGACGACTCAGAGGCAGCCCAGGCGACCGCCATCGACGGGAAGCTGAATGCCATTGACATACGCCGCGGCTGGGGATGCGAGGAATGCCACCGCCGCGGCGATCTCCTCGGACTTGCCCAACCTCCCCGCCGGAATCGCACCAATCGCCTCAGCGCGAATCGAATCAATCGATTGCCCCGTCTTCGCGCTGCGGGCCTTGAAGAGCTCGCCCAGGCGATCCGTATCGGTGTAGCCGGGGAGCACGCTGTTGACAGTGATGCCGAACTTCGCGACTTCCTGCGAGAGCGTCTTGCCCCAGTTGCTCACCGCGGCACGCACGGCGTTCGAGAGCCCCAGGTTCGCGATGGGCTGCTTCACGCTGGTGCTGCTGATGTTGATCACGCGGCCATACCCGGCCTGCTTCATGCCCGGGAGCAGGGCCTGAGTGATCAAGTGGGCGGAGACCAGGAGCGAGTTGAAAGCTGAGCTGAGCTGCACGGCGGTCGCATCGGCCATCGGCCCCGACGGTGGTCCGCCGGTGTTGTTGATCAGGATGTGGTAGGTGCGGCCCGTCTCGGCAAGGTGGGCAGCGATCTTGGTGGCGACGGCTGCTGGGTCGGAGGTGTCCATCGCCAGGGTTGCGTGCTGCTGGTCGGTCGTTGAGGGGAGGCTCGCGAGGGCATCGGCGAGTCGTGCGGGGTCTCGCGAGACCAGGGTGATGCTGGCACCCATCGCCGCGAGCTCCGCGGCACATGCCCGGCCAATGCCGCTGCTTGCTCCGCAGACCAAAGCCATCTTGCCAGAAAGATCAATGTTCATGCCCCCAGCGTATGGGGCCACCCATCAATCTGGCGGAGCCCCGCCGATGTCCGCCGCTTGCTCGGCACGACGGCGGCGATCGGCACTCCACTGGGCATGGAGGATGACGCCAGCCCCGGCCACCGCAACCAGACCGAACCCCCACTGCACGCGGGTGAGCTGCTCACCGAAGATGATCATGGAGCAGAAGGAGACGGTGATGGGCTGGAGTTGCACGACGGAGTTGGCAACGGCCAGGCCAAGCCGCTGGATGGCGAGGAAGTAGAAGGTGTGCCCCATGCCGATGCCGATGATGGCAGACAAGAGCAGGAGGCCGAATCGAATGCCGGGAGTCTGGAGCCACCCTTGCGCGCCTTCTGGAACCTTGAGCAGTTCGAGGGCTTGGAGTCCGTGGTCCTTGCCCATGATGATCATGAGGGTGACCAGGGCGAGTGCGGTGTACTGGCTGACTGCCGCGAACGCCAGGAGTGGGTTCATGCCGTGCATGAGCTTGCGAACGCTCAGTGCATAGATGGCGTAGCTCGCACCTGCGAGGATCGAGATGCCGGCTCCGGCGAGCGTGGCGGATCCGAATCCGCCGGGCTTGAAATAGAGCGTGAGGCCGGTGCCGCCCAGCACCATGAGCAGGCCGATGATGTAGCCGGGCGTGCGAATCACGCGGCGTTCCGCAGCGAACATGATCGCGGCACCGACGGTGACGAAAACCACCTGACTGCGAAGCGAGAAGGCCATCAGCCCCGGATCAATCAGGTATGGGGCCACGCCGAAGCAGTGCTGGCCGATGGCGTTGAAGATGGATGGGATGAGCGCGGCCTTCCAGATGCCCGCGGGCACCTTCCCCTTGCGGTAGGCCCAGAGAAGTGCGGGCGCCCACATGAGTGCGCTGAAGCCGTAGCGCCACCCGTTGGCGTTGTAGTAGTCGATGTCGTGCGAGAAGAACTTGAGGAAGAGGGGGATGCTCGTCCAGCCCAGGAGGGTCGACACGATGGTGACGATGCCCAGGGAAAGTCCGGTTTTCTCGCTGGAAGCCGCGGCTGCGGGCACGCGGTTCAACGGAGCGCCTCGAAGAACGCTTCGTTGATGTTCGCACTACCACACCGCTGTTGAAACACCGACACGGTTATCCCTTTCACGATCGAGCTGTCTGCCGCGAGAAGGGCGATTGTAGCGGAGTGGTCGGTGAGGGTCGGGAGGAGGCGTTGATGATGAGCCGCGGGGTGTGGCGGGCGAAGCCGGGTCCGGGCGCGGGTGCTCGGGTTGTTTCGCCGCGGCAGGCGAAACGTCAGTCGTCCGAGAACGCGACTTTCTGGTTGGAGGCTCGTTGCTAGAATACGGTCTGTAGGCGGTGCGACTGCCGCACCGTGCTGAGCGAGCGAGACCTTGAGAGGGAGAAATTACATGTCGAATTCTGTTCACTCGGTGGCGGCGCGTCTGTCCGGGGTTGCTCGTTGGTCGCGTGCCGCGGCGGTGCTGTGCCTGATGGCGGGAGCCACTTCGCTCGCGCAGGCGCAGGTGCACGTCAGCGTTGCGTTTCGTCCGCAGGTGATCAGCTTCTCTCCGTTGGGCTCGCCCGTCTATGTGCTGTTCGCAGATGTGTCGGCTTCGGGCTTCAATGATGACGGCAATGTCGGCAACTCGGTGGTGATCACCTCGGGGTCGGGGGCCTTCAGTGCGCACACGGAGCCGGGTCTTGGAAGCGGTGGAAGCAGTTCGGCTGGCTTCGCGTCAGTGCTCGATCTGTCCGATGGCATCAACGACTCGGGCACCTGGACAATGTCGATCACCGATGGCGACCTTGGAACCACGAGTCAGTACACGATGTCGATCACCACGGCGGGCATCGATGCGGATTACCTGCGTCCGATCATTCTGGATGTGACGCCTGACTCGGCGATTCCCGCTTCACCCTCCTTCAACTTCAGCATTGATCCCGCGGCGAACTTTGATGCCGAGTACACCGCGGCATCCGCCGCGATGTTTGCGAACAATCCCAGCAACAGCGTCTTCAGCCCAGTCGTTTACCCGACGGATACGAGCTGGACGCCCGATGGCCCGCTGGCCGACGACAACTACCTGCTGTATGTCGCGTTCACGAACTTCGACTGCCCGCAGTGGCTCGTGGAAGCATCGTACCCCGAGCAGGTTGATGGCCCGGCCGTGCTTGAGACGTTCAACACGAGCGTCTACGTGATGACCGAGTCGCAGGCTCCCAACCTCGCCGTTGGCAATGCCAACCCGTATCAGGTCGATGTGTCGTTCTCTCCTGATGTGATCAGTTTCTCACCGACGGATCCGGATCTGTACATTCTGAGCATCAACCTGAACGCCACCGGGTTCGTTGATGAACTCAACGAGGATAACTTCGTCCGCCTCGAATCAAACGATGGACTCTTCAGCGGCGATATCTACCCCGCACGTGGCTCGGGCAGCGGGACTGCCGGCTCGGCGGGCATGCTCTCCGACGAACACCTCGCCTTCGTCATCAACAACGGCGCGGGCTGGACGCTCCGCATTACCGATGGCACCACCCTGCAGACGCATGAGTACTCGGTGAACATCTCAACCCCCGGTTTCCCCGATGATCTGATCCGCGCCATCGGGCTGCTCACCGAGCCCAACTCGGAGATCTCCGAAACCCCGACCTTTGATTTCTCGCTGCTTGAAGCGCAGTCGCCCGAGTACGAATACACCTACGCCTTCGCCTTCCTGATCGGCGCAGAACCCAACAACTTCGTGTCCTCCCCTGCGCTCTCTGTGAGCGATCGGAACTGGACACCTGATTCCCTCCTGATTCCCGACTCGTACATCGTCGTGATCGGCATGTTGAACGACAATGTCGACCCGCAGCTCTTCGTCACCTCCAACCCCTCGGGCAACACCCCCGGCGCACCCCCGGTGAACCTCAACCACACGGTGAGAAGTGCTACCTATGCCCAGCGCAGCGGCCTGACCGTCTCCTCCTACTGCCCCGCCGACTTCAACCTCGATGGCGGCGTGGACGGCTCCGATGTCTCCTCGTTCTTCGAGAGCTGGGAAGCCGGCGACAGCCTGGCTGATGTGAATCGCGACGGCGGCGTTGATGGCAGCGACATCGATACGTTCTTCACGGCGTGGGAAGCCGGCGGCTGCTGAGAAGCTGAACGCCACTCGTGACCTGTGACCAAGTCAGTACCAACGCGGCAGCGACCCTGCCGCGTTGGTATTCTTGCGCCCAGGAAGACCCGCTCCTCATTCCCCACCACTCCCACCTTCGCGTTCGCGTGGCAACCGACTCATCCAACCTCCCCACCTTCGAAGAACTGCGAACCCGCTTCGCCTGGACTCCCGTGCAGAGTACCCGCGGGTGCCCGGGCCGATACGTGCTCGCCGAACCTCTGGCGCACCTGACGCCCGAACAGCTGCTCGCCACGCCCGGCCCCTTCCCCCGCACCACCTCCGCCGCGGCACGCGACCCGATGATCCTCGTGAAACTCATCGGTGGCGGCCTTCTCACCTACGAACACGCAGATGGAACATTCCTGCACACGCTGGCGGACGAGGCTGGCTGGGAACGCAAGCTGGTGCAACTGGGGCTGTCGGAACCCCGCTGCGAACCAAAGACTTCGTCGTAACCACCACGCGCGTGCAAATCACCCAACGCACCAACCACGCCCACACCCGGTGCTGAAGGCACCATGTTCAGTAGCCGGTGGCAAGCAGCGCTTCGCTGCGCGGCCACCGGTAGATGGCGTACACGTTGATGGCCCCTGAAGGGGGCCGGTTGGCAGCGACTCTGGGCGTGCATCGCATCGAACACGCCCAACAGGCGTGCCACGGCGATGACTAAGATTAGGGAGACGGGATCAGCCAACCCTTCTACGGCCGATTCAACGAAAGCGAGTAGCGACTCATGCCAGGTACGGGTACTCCGCAGAAGTGAACTTCTCGGTTTCCTGTCCGGCTGACTTCAACGCCGATGGCGGCATCGCCGTCCAAGACTTCGAAGCGTTCTTTGAGCGTTGGGAGAACGGATGCTGAGGCAGAACTTCAGCAAAGGATACTTGCAATGAACAATCAACGCATAGCTGCGTTCGTTACCGTGTGGATCATCAGTCTGGGGCACGCCCAGTGCCGTTCATTCGATCCTGCGGGACACATCCCGCTTCAAGACATCTCTCGTTCCGTCGGCGTCGCTGATCTCGACAACGACGGTGATCTAGACATTGTTGTGGGCGCGGAGTGCTGGCCAGGGCCCCCATGGGGTCGGCTCCGCACCTACTTCAACGACGGGTCAGGCCGGTTCACGTTGCAAAGTACTCATCAGAGTGCAAATCGCAATGCATGCGAGATGGTCATTGTCGACATCGACGCTGATGGCTGGATGGACATTGTTGCGAGCAACGTCGGTGATGATCCGGGCAGGCTGGACGGTGTCTCCATCTGGCGAGGAACTGGTGGAGGATTGCTAGAGGCGGAGCGAGACCTTGGTGAAGTGGAGCAGCCGACCGACATCGCAGTTGTCGACATCGATCGTGACGGGGTGCTTGATCTTGTGACGCCCAAATTCACTCGCTCGGGCGGAGTTCGCATTCTCCTCGGCCAGGGGGGCTTGCAGTTTTGCCCACCGTGGGACAATGGTGGCTGCGGAGTGCCGGATCTTCCAAGTGCCCAAATGACTAATCGAACAGCGATCGGTGATCTCAACAATGACGGAAAGCCGGACTATGTGACATCCAATTACGGTCGGAGTTTCCCGGACCAAGACCAGCAACTTCCGTCGGTCAGGGTGGTTTACACTGGGGACAACTTGGCTGATTCGCAAAACTGGATCACGCGGACGATCCAGCCGATCGTCAGCCCTCGCGACGTTTCGATCGAAGATGTTGACCGTGATGGTCGCCCGGAAGTGTTGGTGCTCAGTGAATCGGAGTTGTTTATCTACAGCCAGGACATCGAATCCGGAGTCACGTTGCAGCAGTCGATAACCTGTGGCGGCACCGCCTTCGGTATCCATGTCATGGACTTGAATGGTGATGGCTTTCCGGATCTGGTGGTGCCGCAGAATTCCGCATCACTGGTGCTTCTGCTCCTGAACGACGGTCGCGGACGCTTCGTCATCGAGGACAGCGTGCCCACGTCGTCGGGGCCGGATGAGGCTCGGTCCGGCGATTTCAACCGAGACGGGATTGATGACCTTGTCGTCGTGACAACCGCAGGGATTGACCTTTGGTTGGGTACCGGACTCTGGCATTGCGTCGCTGACTTCAACCGTGACGGTGGGGTGGATGGTGGCGATGTGGTTGCCTTCTTCACGGCTTGGGAATCAGGTGCTTGCCAAGCGGACGCCAATCGCGATGGCGGCACCGACTTTCCTGACGCGGAAACCTTTTTCGTGCTGTGGGAGCAGGGCGGATGTTGACCCGCTCCGTGCGATGGCTGCCGGGTCGACGGAACGTATAACCCGAGTGGAAGATGTGCTCTACCGGGCGGGATACCCGTTGATAAGGGGGAATGGCGAGTATGCAAAGCCAAAGACCCGAATCACGACCGATGACACGATGGGCCGGATCATCGATCGTCATGCCCTTGGCACGACGTTGGGCACCGAGTTGGCACGCGCGGGCGTTGCCCCCGAGGTCGCCCAGCGCATCATGCGGCACAGCGATTACAAGACCACTTTGAAGCACTACACGGTCTTGGGTCTGACGGATACCGCCGCGGCGGTGGCGATGCTGCCCGGCATTTCCTGGCCCGGATCGGAGGCGGTCGCGGCGACGGGCACGACCGATTCAAGCCCCGCCAACCCCCCGCTATTCTCCCCGCGGATGTTGCGCGGAAAGGGGCAAAACAGCGCGGCATCGCGCGGCCACCCCCCCCACTGCGACACCCCACCCGCCAATGAAAAAACCCGCTGTTTTGCGGGTCAAAGCGATCAAGTGCGAGATAGTGCGAGAATGGAGCGGAGGAGACTCGAACCCCTAACCCCTAGCTTGCAAAGCTAGTGCTCTACCAATTGAGCTACCGCCCCGGAGGGTGGGAAGTGTAGCACACTCCCCACCGGTCGCCAACTGTTCGTCACTTGAAGATCAGCACCCGCGGCGAAACAAGCAGGACCTTCCCGTCCCGCATCTGCATCAGGGCACTCAGGGGGGCCCGGAGCTGCTCAAAGGTCTGTTCTCCAACGACTTCCCGGACCGTGCTGGCCAGGGGGGTGGGCAGGCTGCCGAACGCGCCCGGAGCCTGGCCCAGGAGGCCACCGCCGGCTGAGCCGAGCATGTCCTCGATCACTTCGGGGAGCGCCTTGGGGGCGGGGTAGTCGATCACTTCCACATCGCTCATCGAGAGCGACGTGGCAAGGTCGGAAATCGCATCATCCAGGCCACCGATCTGGTCGGCCATCTTCAGGCCAATCGCCAGGTCGCCCGTGAAGAGCCTGCCCTCGGCGGTCTTGGCCAGTTCGATCCCCTTGCGGCCTGAAGTCACGCGCTTGGTGAAGAGGTCGTAGGTTTCGGTCATCTTGGTGCGGACGTGCTTGGCTTCATCTTCCGTCCACGCCGCGGCGGAGCTGAACATCGTCGACCGCGGGCCTCTGCCGCGGCTCACGACCTTCACCTGGAACTTGTCATACAGCCCCTGCATGGAGAGCTTGCCGCCCACCACGCCAATCGAGCCGACAATGCTCGACTCGGTGACATAGATGCGCTCACCTGCCACAGCGATGTAGTACCCGCCGGAGGCCGCCATGCCACCGATGCTGACCCACACGGGCTTCACATCCGCCACGCGGCGGATCCCCTGCCAGATAATCTCACTCGCCGTCGCCGAGCCACCCGGTGAATCGATCCGCACCACCACGCCCTTGATCTTCGACTCGTGCAGAATGTCCTCGAGCGCATTGCGAATCGTCCGGCTCCCCACTTCACCATCGCCGGAGAAGCCGCCCGTGGACTCGCCATCGACAATCGCGCCATCGATGTGCAGCACGGCAATCGCCGGGCCCTTGGGCTCGTGCTTGGGTTCCTGGCCCAGAGTGGCCATCATCGTCAACGGGTTGGCGGTTTCGGGGTTGAACTTGCCCGGTGCGCCCGCTTCCACCTTCTCGATCGTCACCTTCTCGCCATACTGCTTCGAGAGTGAATCGATGTACTGGGGGAGATCGATCTCGGCATCGATGAGCCCGGCCTTCACGGCCTCGGAGGCATCGGCCATCCAGAGTTGTTCCATGGCCTTGTCGAGGCGAGCATCATCGAGTTTGCGGCCTGCGATCAAGCTGCGCCGGACATTGGCGTACATGCTGTCGAGCAGCTGGTTGATGTTCTGATCCCACTCCTTGCTCGGACCATTGCGGGCCATCTGCTCAGATGCGCCCTTGTAGTCGCCCACCTGCACGTAGTTGGCCTTGACGCCGGCCCACGAGAGCGTATCGGCGAGGAACATCTCCTCCATGTAGATGCCCGAGAGCGACACAGCGCCGCCGCTCTGGCAGGCGACATGATCGGCGTAGCTGCCCAGCAGGAAGTCGGAGGTGTCGAACGATTCACCGAAGACGTGGACCTTCTTGCCGGCCTTGCGGGCGTGTGAGATGGCCTCGCCCAGCTCAGTCACCTGCGCGGTGGAGAGCTGGGCATCCTTGAGGCGGATGATGAGGCCCTTGGCGTCTGCATCCTCGCCGACTGCCTCGATGGCATCGACGAGCTGGCGCAAGGTTGGGTCCTTTTCGTTGCCCATGAGCCACGCGAGCGGATTGGGCTTTTCGGTGGGCGTACCCGTGATTTCGAGCCACTGCAACTTGAGGTCCGCCGCGGCTGCAGACATGCACACCAACGACCCGGCAATCAACGCAATCATCCGATTCATGCACTCCCTTTCGTACAAGACCAACCAGTTCTGTCAGTAGGTTTCCCCAACTCCATCCCCCGACCCACCCCGCCTCCCCGCTCCCCCCACCGCCTTCGCCCCACCCATCACTTGGATTCAGGCAGGATCGACTGGATCACATATCGGTAGAACTTCGACTGGGCATCGCCTTCGCGGGCCCATCGCCAGACAATCACCAGGTCGTGCTCCCGATCCACCCAGATGGAGTTGCCGCCTGCTCCCTGGGCTGAAAACGCACTTGCCGGTGAACCCAGCCAACGCGTCTTGGTATTGAGCCACCAGAGGTACCCGTACTCGGGGTTCTTCCCCTGCAGTTTGGTGGCTTCATCGAGCCAGGCCTTTGAAATCACCTGCGTGTCAGCCCAGCGGCCTTCTCGCAGGATCAGCAGCCCGAAACGAGCATGGTCGAGGGTGCTGATCCACAGGCCACCCCCCCACCGCGTGCCGCCGCTGATCGAGGGCATCTTCGTTCCGTCCACATCCACCATCGCATTGTCGTACGCGTGGTAGACCCAGGAGTTCGAGGCGCCGATTGGATCCATGATCTCGGTCTTGAGCACCTCGGGCAGCGGCCGCTTCCACAGCCGCAGCATCGAGAGTGCCATCCGATTGATCCGCACATCGTTGTACTCGTAGAAGCTTCCCGGCTCCTGGATGTCTCGAGGCTTTGACGCGGCGTTGCCGAAGGCCTCCTTGCCGATGAACGTGCTGGGCTTGGAGAACAGCGTTCCCTCCCACTCGCTCGTCTGCGTCACGTGGTGCCGCCACGTGACCTTGGCATTGTGCTCGCTGTCATAGCCCCCATCGTGCACGCGCTCTGCCACGCGTTCATCCACATTGCCGATCAGCCCGCGATCAATCGTCAGCCCCAGCAGCGTTGAGAGGTAGCTCTTGGCAACGCTGAATGTGGGATCCACCGCTTCCACATCGCCAAATTCCGCGACGATGTAGCCGTGACGCAGCACTACACAGTTGCTGTCGGCTCGCGTCTTGGGCAGCGGCCCCAGCGGCGTACCGAAGATCTTGGCCTGCGTCGAGAAGTCCTTGGGCATGTCGTTGACCTGCTGCTTCGCCCAAGCCATCGCCTCGGCGAGCTTCGCAGGATCAAACCCCAGTTCCGCGGGCGTGCGCCGTTCCCACGAACCCTTGGGCGGCACATAGGCCGGCACACTCTTGGCCGCGGCAGGGTCGGCGGCTGTTGCCGGTGCCGTTGCCTGTGCGAAGGCATCCCCCGCGCCGGTTGCCAGCAGCATCGCCGCGGCGACACCAAAGCCAATGCCAGTGGCCCGACGCCGCGGGAAGAACGAACTGAGCGTGCACAGGAGCTTCATAGATGGGCAAAGGATACCAGCCCGGCACCGCTCACAACGCAAAGGGCCATCACAAGATCGCTCGCCCCCTTTTCCCTTCCCTGCTCCCACCATTTCCCTTGAAGACTCCTCAGTTTGCCCGATGGAACCGTTCTGGGCAGGGATGAAAGGAACATGGGACCCGCGATGAAATCGCTTGGATGACTCCTGTGATCTGGCCCTTCCTCAGCTCTTCATCGCCCTCTCACGGCTCTGTCGCTCTCTCTTGACTCATCCTGTCCATCCTGTCTATCCATGTTTTCCTCCGAGAAGGAATGGAACATGGATGGACAGGATAGACAGGATGAAAGACATGAAGCAGTGAGAGCACGACGGGAAGTTCGCAAGGCGAAAGTGAAGGAGAGCGTTGATGACGCGTTTGCCATGCGCAACACGCGCCTCATTCGTACCCCAGGCCCTTCAGATCGTCCTCATCCAGACCGAACTGATGCCCCATCTCGTGCAGCAGGGTCACCATGATCTCCTCGTAGATCAGATCGTCGGCTTCGGGCTGGTCCCAGCCACCGGCCAGCGCGATGATGCCCATCCGAAACAACGTGATCTCACTTGGAAGATCGACATCGTTGAGTGAACGCTCGGTGAAGGCGATACCCGAGTGCAATCCGCAGAGTTCATCGAGTTCTGGCAGCGTGCCATCCTCTTCGCGGAACTCCTCAAGCACATCCGGCGCGGGATGATCTTCCACGATCACCGGGACTTCATCCAGCAGTTTGCGCAGATCTGAAGGCAGCGACTCGATCGCCTCCTCCAGAAGCTCATCAAACCGCTCGCGCTCTTCGTCGGTAGGCAGTTCCATGGTGCATTCACCGGGTCCAGACGCGGCTTGGCCGCTCCGACGCGGCGGTCCGAGCGGGGCTCAGCAGTTCACTCAGCGAAAGCGGCGCCGACCCCACCACACGCCGCATCCGCAGACAATCCATCGCGATCCCCGTCAGCCCGATCAGGAAGAACACATACCCGATCGAGCAGAAGATGCCGCCGATCATCGAGAGCAGTTCGGCACTCCCCAGCGAAGCTCCCAGAATGCCAAGCAAGTGGCCCAGTGCAGGCAAGCTGAGCACGAAGGCAACCGCTCGCATCGTTTGGCGATCGACCATGCCTTCACGCATCAGCAGGCAGCGGGCGGCGAGCATGCGGGCGTTGGGCCGCAGCAGCACCAGAATGGCCATCATGAGAATGTCGACGACCACCGAGGCCAAGCCAAAGACATCACCCCGGGCGGCGATCCACCACGCTCCGGCATCGGGCGCGACCGCCGCGGCTCGGGCAAAGAGGACCAGCGCAAAGACCAGCGGCAGATACAGCGCACACCCCACCCACGCCATCACCAGCCCGGCCCTTGGCATCCCATCGTGCGGACGGATCAGGACGGCAGAGCCCAGGCCTGAGAGGAGGACGAGCATCGGGACGGCAAGGCGCATCCAGCTGCCGGGCGCGAGCACCGGCGCGGCGGGGTCGACCAGGGCGACCATGCGGACCAGCCAGGCAATCGATGCCGCGGCGAGGGCGGCGACCGACCAGATGACAATGCCCGCGGCCGTCAGCTTCGGATGGAAAATCGGCTGAAGTTCAGTGGCCCTGGGGTCGACGACGGCCAGAATGGTGGCTCGCATCGGCATGCCGCATTCCGGGCAGGAGCCACGGATGGTGAGGCCTTTGAGGTTGTAGCGGCAGCGGATGCAGGGAAGATCGCCCCCCAGTTCCAGCGCGAGGGGCAATGCCGCGGACGCTCTGGTCCGCTCGTCGGGCAGTCTGGATGGAGCGGGCTCTCTCTCTTCCATGGGTCGTTGAACCGCAAGGATAGACCCCGATGTGCCCGGGACCGCCAACTCCGAGCCTTGGCGCGACTTATGCTTGCAGCAGCCATGCCTCACCTTGACCATACCCACGACCCCAAGGCCCAGAGTTGGATCGAATCGGCGAACGATGCCGCGTGCGATTTCCCGCTCCAGAGCCTTCCCTACTGCACCTTCAGCTGCCCATCACGCGGCTTGACCACCCCTGTTCCGGGGGTGGCAATCGGGGACCGGGTGGTGGATCTTCGAGCCCTCGCCGCGGCTTCGCTTTTGCCCGGCGTCTCCGCCGCGGCAACGGTGAACACCATCGCCGCGCTGCCCGCGGCGGCCCGCCGAGCCCTGCGCCATGCCCTCTTTGCACTCCTGAGCCGCGACAACCACTCGCTGCGCGATAATCCCGGGCTCATCAATGCGGCGGTGCATTTCAGCAAGGATGTCACCTTCGATCTTCCCTGCCGCATCGAGAACTACACCGATTTCTACGCGAGCATCAACCATGCCTCGACGGTGGGCGCGATGTTCCGCCCCGATCAGCCGCTGCTCCCCAACTACAAGCACGTGCCCATCGGCTATCACGGCCGCGCTTCCTCGCTTGTGCCCAGCGGCACGCCGATCAAGCGTCCCCGGGGCCAGCAGGCTCCACCGGATGCCAGCCCCGCTGATGGCCCGAGTTTTGGCCCCTGCAAGCTGATGGACTACGAGCTCGAAGTGGGCTGTGTGATTGCACAGGGCAACGACCTTGGCTCGCCGATTCCGCTCTCTCAGACTCGCGATCACATGCTGGGTCTGTGCATGGTGAATGACTGGTCGGCACGCGACATCCAGAAGTGGGAATACCAGCCTCTGGGGCCGTTCCTTGCGAAGAACTTTGCGACGACGGTCTCACCGTTTGTGGTGACGACTGATGCGCTCGAACCCTTCCGGTGCGCCGGGTCGCCCCGCGGCAGCGCGGACCCTGCACCGCTCAGCTACCTCACCGATGCGCAGGATAAGAACGAAGGTGGCTTCGACATCACGCTGGAAGCGTGGCTGCAGACGCCTGCGATGCGGGCGGCGGGAACACCGGCGGTGAAGATCTCCGGTGGGCCGACGTTCGCCGCGATGTTCTGGACGTTCGGCCAGATGATCGCGCACCACACCAGCAACGGCTGCAACTTCAAGCCCGGCGACCTGATTGCCAGCGGCACGGTGAGCGGGACCACGCGTGACACGCGCGGGTGTCTGCTGGAACTTACCTGGGACGCAGCGGGCAAGCCCCGGATTCCGCTCTCTCTCCCCGGCGGCGAGCAGCGCACCTTCCTTGCGGATGGGGACCTGCTCATCATCAAGGGATACTGCGAGAAGGCTGGGTACCGGCGCGTGGGCATTGGGTCGTGCGAGGGGACGATTGTCGGTGCCTGAGCCTTCGCCAGCCTCTTGAATCTCGCGAGCCAACGAAGCGGTAGACTCTTCGGGAGCCGCCGAATGAACCTCCTTGTCCAATTCCTTGGCCAATTCCGAGATGAACAGATTGCGTTCGTTGTCGTCTCGCTGGTTGCATTCTTTGGGATCAGTCTGGTGGCCGCGGTGCAGCGAGGCTCCAAAGGTGGCCCTCGCGATCAATGTGGTGCGTGCGGATACTCGACTGTTGGCCTCGGGCCAGAGGCCCCTTGCCCTGAATGCGGTTCTCCCCAGGAAATCAAGCTGCCCAGCAAATGGCGCATTCGTCCGTACTCCGCGAGGAGTATCGCCGCAGCATTGGCCCTCTACGCATTGACATTTCCCGCGGCCGAAGCACTGATCTGGTTCTCCGTGACCGCCGGATACATCCGGGACGGCTTCAGCGCGGCGCAGGCGGCGGCGTTGATGCCGTCTCGTGAGCTTGCCGACTATTCGCTCTACCACTTTGCGCCAATCCCGTTCTTTGCGACCCTGCTGAACCCGCTCTTTCTTCGATACAAGCAGCCAAAGAGAGCACCGGCTCTCATGGTTCTCTTCACCAGCTCCACTTTGGCGCTGACCTGCCTGTACTATTTCATCTGGTGGTAAGGTCACGAGTCATCGCCGATGATGCAAACTGCATCCGGGGCGTGGAAGCACTCATGAATGACTCATTCAGCATGACCTTCGACTGATTGCAAGGACGGTGCGAGCCGAACACCGAAGCTCGCTTGGCATCGCCTTCGCCGCGGCCACAGACCGGCCACTCCCCTGGGGAAGCTCGAACGCAATGATGCTGCAGACTGCAAGACTGCTCGTGGAATAGTGTTCAGCGTGATTCCCACGATGACCCCTGTCGGGGTCTTGGGAATAGCGCCGTATTTCTCCGGTGGTGTGGTCGCAGAGCCGACGACACCACCGGCTATGCTCGGTCGAGCCCTTGCGGGCTGCAAGAAGTTGCGATTGCCCACGCGTCACGGCTTCTCAAGTGCCGCGAGAATGCCTTCGGCAACGGCGCGATCCTTGGCATTGGGCAGTTCGGCCTTCACGATGCCGATGGCCTCCTGCACGTACTCGGGGCGCTGCATCATTCGAGCCACCAAGGCAAGGTTGCCGCAAAAGGCAGCCCTGCGCGGGTGGCCTGGTGGTGCGAGCGTGTCTCGCTGATTCCACAGCCGCGTGATGGGGTCGCCATCAGCGCCAACGAGCCCGAATCTCTTCGCCGCGGCGGTCTGGATCTGGATGAGCTTCACGCTGTTCGCGGCCTCATCCACATTCGAGACCATCAGCCTGATTCTGGCCTCCGCCACCGCCCATTGCTTCCATTCCTCAACGTGTCCGGGCCATTCCGCATAGACGCGGCCAAGCACCGAGATGCTCTTCTCGGTCAGCCAGTTGAGTTCATCGGTTGCAGCGGTGAATGTCTCAACGGCAAGACGTGCGTACTTCTCGGCTTCCTCGAATCTCTTGGCGCTTCGAAGGGCATCCGCCGCGGTGACATAACAGAACCCGCGGCGAACATGCCCGGGCGGAAACGTCCGCTCCGCCGCCACGGGCAACTCCGCGGCGAGCGCCGCGGCCTGATCAATCTTGTCGTTCTTTGAGAGCAGGTTGATCTGATTGGACATCGCCGCGAGGACATCGGTGTGATACGGCCCGTGCACACGCTTGGCACGTTCCACCACTTGTGTTGAGTACTCAATCGCCTTGGCAAAGTCTTCCTTGGCAATGCAGCAGGCCTGGAGCCACGACAGGATGGGGAGGACCGACTGATCAGAAACCTCAACACCCGGGCGGAGGGCATCGAGCCCCCCTTGCAGCACCTTGATCCCTTCATCGTGCCTGCCAAGAGCATTCAGCGCAGCACCAAGGCCTGTGACCGCATCCAGCCGAGCCGAATGCTCCGGCGGCAGCTTGCGCTCCACCAACTCGAGATTCTTGACCGCCAGCTCGTACGCGTCCTTCACCTGCTGCTGATCGCGCATGCCATCGGCCAGTCGATTCCTAGCAACGATCACCGGCAACGCCTCGGGCCCGAAGGTCTCCTCTGCCTTCTCACGAACAAGCTGCCACTGCTCAAGGGATTCCTTCCACTTCCCAAGCTGCGTGAGCACCTCAGCCAACTGCGTGCGAACCTCTACTTCCACCTCGGGATGATCGGCAAAGCTCTCGTGAATGCCGCTGGCCGCATCGGCCAGCACATCCACCACCTTGACGTCATATCCCTTGCGATCGGGCGCGGCGGAGATCAGCAGGCCATCGATCAGATATCGCCGTACCGCACTGCTCAGCGAAGCCTCCTTGGTGGCCTGTTCGCGTGCCTGCTGCTCACGCTTGAGTGAGTAGATGCTGAACGCAAGGCCCGCCAAGGTCGCCAGCGCACCGATCGCAGCGACCGTCACCAGGCTCCGGTTGCGCCGGGCGAACTTGCTCACCTGATACACCACCGAGGCGGGGCGTGCCGTGATCGGTTCATTGTTCAGGTAGTGCTCAAGATCCGCAGCAAACGCCGCGGCGGTCGGATAGCGGCGATTACGATCCTTCTCGAGCGCCTTGGCCACGATCGTCGCCAGATCCCGATCAATGCGTACATGCTGCCCTGCACTCCGCAGCGGTCGGGGCTCCAGCTCCCGCACCATCCGCGCCGCTTCCGCAATCTGCTTGCCCATCACATCGTGGGGCAACTGACCCGAAAGCAGCTCATACAGAATCACACCCATCGAATAGATATCAGTCCGCGTATCAAGCCCATCCGCATCACCCGCCAGCTGCTCGGGGCTCATGTACGCCACCGTGCCCACCAGCAGCCCTTGCTCCGTCAGCGCAGTCACCTGCGTGTCAGCCTCAAGCAGACGAGCCACACCAAAGTCCAGAATCTTGGGCTGCGCCCCGCGAAGCATCGGATCCGTCGAGTGCGTTGCCGTGCTGTTCTGCCCTGATTCATCAACAAGGATGTTGGCTGGCTTGAGGTCGCGGTGAATCACGCCCTTGGAATGAGCGTGCTGCACCGCATCAGCGATGCGGATCATGAGACGCAGGATGCCGGGCGTATCAAGTTTCACCGCTGCTGCATGCTGCGTGAGCCTTGGGCCTTGAACGTACTCCATCGCAAAGTACGAGATCGCGTCCTCGGGTCCATCGCTCGTCCCGGCCTCGTAGATTCTCGCGATGCCCGGATGTTCGAGCCGCCCCAGCACACGCACCTCGCGGCGGAAGCGATTGAGCAGCGTCCGGCTCCGCGACGACCCCCTCAGCAGCTTGAGCGCCACCTGACGCTCTGGATTCGTCTGACTGGCCAGGAAAACCTGCCCCATCCCGCCTTCACCGATCAGCCGCTCGATCTTGAATGGCCCGATCATGCCCGACGCGGCGGGGACCGACACCGCATCGAGACTCAGCGCCTCTCGTGCAAACGCACCACCCTCGGGATCAAATGGGCTTTCCTCGGCATCTTCCGCAACCAGGAGCTCACGAATCGCCCGATGCACGGCGGCGTCATCGCAAGCCTGCGCATCGATGAACGCACCGCGTTCAGCGGCGGGCAGGTCCATTACTCGAGCAAAGAGTGACCGCACTCGTGCGAACTGTGCCGCGGATAATGCGTCTGGTCCCGAGTCGTGATCATTCATGGAGCCAGTTCCCGATGCAGCCACGCGCGAATGAAGCGGCTGTCCTGTTCGACCGTCCTGGGCGCAATGCCTGCAACAAGTGCCGTCTGCTCGACGTTCAACCCTGCGAGGAATCGCAACTCGAAGACGATTCCAAGTCGTTCATCCATCGCGGCGAGGCGACTGATCGATTCTTCCAGCGCCAGCAGATCCACGCGCGATGACTCGGAGGCCACTTGCAGGGATTCAAGGGAGACACGTTTGCGCGACTGAAGGTCCGGCACACCGCCGCCGCGGCACGCGGCGTTGCGGGCTCGGGCACTATCGGTGAGCAGGTGGCGCATCGCCTTTGCTGCGGAACGGAAGAAGTGCGTCCGATCCTCCCATGTGCGGGGGGGCGCATCGAGCATTCTGATGCACACCTCATTCACCAATGCGGTGGGCTGGAGCGTGTGACCGGCGTTTTCTTCCTTGAACATCTCCGCGGCGAGGCGGCGAAGGTCGGCGTACGCCGCGTTGAGCAGTTCGCCTGTAGCCGAATCATCGCCGGCCTTGATCCGGTCGAGCAACAGGGTCACATGCTGGCTGCGATCGCTGGTCATCGGGTTGATGTCTATCGGACGAACGGGCACTCGGCGTTGACCAAGGTGTGTCCATGCCCATGGAATGCGGGGCCATGTGATGCCGGCGGTGCCCGATGGCCAGGCAACCACGTCTGGGCCCGCCCACGAGGCGTCTCCGACTGCCAGTGTACCAGCGCATTGCAAGGTTACCAACGCCAATTCGGCCACCGAACCGCAATCCCGCGGCGACGATCCACGCGCCATGGGTTACCGGCTCAAGCGGTCCGGAAAAGCGCCACCGCAGCCGTCTGCTGGTGTGCCACGCTTCGTCCGCCCACAGGGGCGATCTCCGAGGCGGACATGAACCCAGCCAGAGGCAGAGGCGGCGAAGTAGGCGTGGTGTAGTAGCCAACACCTGGCTTACTGAGCTCCTCACCCGCTCTCGCACCCGCAAAGGCCCGATGAATCGCCTGCACATCGCCGGGGGCGTCCTTGAAGAGTCGCCGGCCCCGACCGGCACTGCTCGCGACCAACGCGGCAGCGGGCTGCTCGTGGAGCTTCTGAGCATCGAGGACCATCGCAAGATCCTCCCGTGCCGTCG
This sequence comes from Phycisphaerales bacterium, assembly GCA_044371005.1. Taxonomy (GTDB): domain Bacteria; phylum Planctomycetota; class Phycisphaerae; order Phycisphaerales; family UBA1924; genus UBA2402. The sequence continues at coordinate 39,611 of JBILUL010000006.1, forward strand.
CAGCATCACGCGTGTGCAATCGCACTGTCTGTCCGACTTTCACCAGTTCAGCAACGGCCACCGCACCCTGCTCAGGCCGCACGCCCATGATCTTGCGGATGAGGAAGTCATCGCGTCCGAAGCGTTCTTTCTGCTCATCAACCGCGATGCCGATGTACATGCCTGTCGCCAGGAGTTTCTGCCGCACTTCGCCCTGCTGATTGAGTACATCGCCGATGGCCTCAATCGCGGGCTTGCCGCCCAGTTCGAGCACGAGGTTGTTGCGGGCCTTGGTGATGACCATCGTGGGCCCGAAGGGCTTGCAGCCTTGTGAGACCACCGTGTCGACGCGGAGGTTCCCCGCGAGCGAGACACCGATGCCCCCATACTTGTACATGCGATCATCGATCAGCAACGCATTGCCGCCCGCCGTCATCGAGGCCGAAGCAAGACCGCCGAAGATCACGCCCGCATCGCCGATGCGTGCGTTGTTCATGTCCGGCAGGAGTTTGATCAACGATGTGCTGAATGGGTCGGCAAGCAGCAGCGAAAATCGCAGGTCCTCGGCAACACCGATCACATCGCGCAGCGCAAAGAGAGATTCCGCCGAGCCATCGCTCACGGGAAACTGATCGGTCGACCAGGTCTTGATGCTCACTCCCGGCAACGACGCGGCGAGAATGCTCACTCCCGGCGCACGCTCGAGCGACTGGCTTCCGCCCAGCACGCCCTCGCACGAAATCGCGATCATGTGCGTGCACTGAAGGCGCCGCCTGATGGCAAGGCCGAGCTGGCTCACGCTCGTGAGGTGGTGCGGCGAGAAGAAGACCATCGCCAAGTCCGGCGTGGCGACACCGTGCTCGCCAAGCGTGCTCAGACACTGCTCACTGGCCTGATAGGCAGCGGACATGGTGTCGGCTGCGCCCGAAAGCCCAGCCGACATTCTGATGCGGGTCTGACGATCCACCGAACTGGTCACGAAACGGTCCCTCCCCCCCAATCACGAATTGCCGCGGAACGAACTCAGTTGCCGCCGGGCGCGGCAGTCGGCTGAGCCGGTGCCGCGGGTTGCGAAGGAGTGATCTGATCTGCTTCGCTCTTGGGCTTGAGAACATCGACGCGGACCGGGGAGATGACGTTGAGCATCAGCGACCGATCGAGTTGAGCCTCGCCGATGACGCCGATGACCGCGCCGACCTTGCCCAGGAGTGCGAACTCCTGCGAGTCCTTGAGATAGCCCAGCGTGCGGGGCGAAACGCCGCCGACGCTGACTACGCGGTACATCAGCGGGAGCTTCTGCCCGTCGTAGACGGTGCTGGCCTGGAGCTGGCCGATCATCGTGTAGACGCGGCCATCCTCGGCGATCTTGAGCTGCTCGGCGACCTTGCCGCGGCCGGCTTCGATGGCGGCGCGAGCTTCGGCCTGCTTGCGCATCTTGTCGCGAAGTTCGATGCGCATCGCAAGCGCTGCACGACGGGCCTTGAGCTGTGAGGCCAATCGCTCAGAATCACCGTCGAGCTGCTCGATGGCCTTGTCGTAGGCGTTGACGAGTTCATCCATCTCCGCGCTCATGATCGGTTCCTTCCAGACCCGAGCGAAGGTGGGTTCGAGGTCGTAGCCGGGCGTCGGAGGCACTTCGATTGGAACGATCTTGGGAGCCTCGACCTTGGGGGCCTCGGGTGTCGCCGCGGGATCGGGAGTGGTGACCTGCGTGACCGTGGTGGGCTGACCGTCGGTTGCTGGCGCACCGGGCACCTCCGCGGGCTTGGCACCGTCGGTTGCGGCGGGCGTACCGGCTGGCGCTGCTGTTGGCGTTCCAGCGGGAGTCGCCACGGGCGTGGTCAGGTCGATCGCGGGCTTGGTACCGTCAGTGGCCGCCGGGGCGGGCTTGGCGGGATCGGTCGCTGTCGGCGTCTGGGGCTTGGGAGCTTCCGTCTTGGCAGGCTCAACCACAGCCGGCTTGGCCGGGAGGGGCGTGCCCTTGAATGCGGCGACTTCAACATCGGTGGCGCGACGGGTCACGCGAGGCTCGACAAACGCGCGGCCCTGTTCGGGCGCGCTGACGCGATACCCGACGATGGGGCCAGTCTCGCCATCCTTCACGGCCTCAACGAGCTTGAGGTTGGTGCCGATGGGCAAGTCGGTGCTGACGACGCCCTTCCAGCTGCCGCTCCATCCAGTGGCCTGATTGAAGGCCTTGAGCTTGCTGGCCTTGGTGAGCTTGACGGTGCCGCCCTGCACTTCGACTTCGTCGGCCTTGACGAATACCGACATGTTGGCGGGGTACGACACCTGCAGGTAGCTGGGTGATTCGCCATCGACGAAGAGCATGGTGCCGGGAGCAACTTCACCGACCTTGTAGAAGAGGTCGCCGTCGCCGCAGCGAAGGTTGCCCTTGGCCGTGACAACCGCGTAATACCCATCCACGCGCTTCATCTGGCCGAAAGCATCCGAAATGCACGAACCCGCGACCAGCGCGATGACGGGCAAAGAGATACGAAGGGCTGAGTAACTTCCGACCATGGCCGGGCGGCTCCTGTTCTGAAATCTGGCGAAGATCGACAATCGATTCTCTGGCTCTGGCTGCACACCGGATGCCACGATTGCCAACCCCCAATCCTATTCGCGGTCAACCCCAATTGGTGGGTCGTCTTCACCCCTTTTCTGCACCCACGGGTCCGATGTGCCATCTGGCGGTTTGACCAACTTCCGGGTCTTCATCCCTCCCCACTGCCACCTTGGCAGTCTTTGGTCGTCGATGCGGGCTTGGCGGGGCGTGGAGACGTCCCAAGTGGAGTTTCGATGCCTACCTTCAACCTCACATGAAGGCCGGTTTCAACTGCACCATCGCCGCGGCGTCGCTCCCGTTGATCCTCTGGCTCACCGCCGGATGCGCCCGCAATGCGTCCCCATTCGCCCAGGAATCGGAGCGGGAGATTCGCCGCGCCGTCATTGACAGCACACGCCGCGAGCTCGAAGACGCCCAGCGTTTCCCCAAGCCCGTGGTCTCGCACCGGGGTGAAGTGGGCAATGAGCTGGTCATCAAGCCAGAGGTCATGCCTGAACTCGAAGAGATGGCGGGCATCCGTTCGTATGACAAGGTGATGGTCGATCTGGGCAAGGACATCTATGGCCGCCCGGCTCGCAGCGTGCGCGTGGGTCTTGAGCAGTTGATGCGCAGCGCCATTGAGAACAATGTCGCGGTGCAGTTCGCTCGCCTTGGACCGGCCATCTCCGAAGCGCAGGTGGTAGCCGCGGAAGCCGCGTTCGACTGGACGGTCTTCAGCAACGCCAACTGGACGAATCAGGATGCACCTCGTGTTGGAACGGCCTTCGGCAGTTCGACGTTTTCGCCGGGGTTTGATCGTTTTCAGTCGCTCTCCAACTCAACGGGCCTTCGCCGCGTGATGGTGGGTGGCGGCCGGATGACGATCCAGCAGGACCTGAGCTACACGGACAACAGCACTCCGGGTCAGCGCAACAACCCCAATCCTGCAGAGCAGGCCTCGTTCACGGCGCAGTGGGATCAGCCGCTCCTCAAGGGCGCGGGCACGGACGTCACGCAGGCTGAAGTTCGCATTCAGCGGAACGCCGAGCGTACTTCGGTGCAGACGCTTCGTCGCGATCTCATCCGCGTCGCGGGTGATGTCGAGAAGACCTACTGGGAGCTGGTGCAGGCCTACTCCGATGTGCTGATTCTTCAGCGTCTTCAGGAACGCGGCGAGAAGACTCGCGACCAGCTCAAGACGCGTGCACGCCTTGATGCCAACCAGGCCCAGATCGCCGATGCCGTCTCGCGCGTCGAACGCCGCAAGGTTGAAGTCATGCGGGCGCAGACGCGCGTGCGTGTTCTGAGCGATCGTCTCAAGGCACTGGCCAACGATCCTTCGATCCCCGTGGGCTCTGAGATCTACCTCATTCCCGCCGATCGTCCGGTCGACGCCCCGATCAAGTTCAGTCTGCTGGACTCGCTGCGTCAGGCCATTCAGAATCGCCCTGAAGTCCAGCAATCGATCATCGCCATCGATGATGCCTCGATCCGCCAGGTCGTGGCCCGCAACCAGCGTCTGCCCGACCTGAACATGCGCCTGCAGACCAAGTTCGCCAGCCTCGATGACAACCTCGGGCAGGCCATCGGCTCGGAGTTCAACGGCAAGTTCGTCGACTATCTCATCGGTGGCTCGCTGGAGATCCCCATCGGCAACCGCAAGGCCGAGGCCGAGTATCGTCGCCGTCGCCTCGAGCGCATGCAGACGGTGCTCGCGTACAAGAACTCCGTGCAGACGGCCATCACCGAGACCAAGTCCGCGCTCGACCAGACGCTCGACAGCTATAAGCGAATCTCACAGACCGCCGATGCGCGACTCGCCGCGTCGGAAGTGCTCCGCGTCCTGTTGCTCGAAAAGCAGTTCGATCAGGGCATCAGCGTCGAGCGGCTTGATCTTGAACTCAATCGTCAGGAATCACTCGCCAATGCGGAGCGCGAGGAAGTGCAGTCGTATGTCGAGTACAACTCGAATCTGGCGGACCTGTTCGCCGCGATGGGCACGCTGCTCGAACGCAACCGCATCGAGATGGTGGTGCCCTCGTCGAGTGATGTTCAGTGGGATGCGAGCGGCAAGTGATGCCGCGGCGGACGGGGCCAGGATGCCCCGCCACAACGGTCGCACCTGGAAACTGAACTGACTGATGCAGAACGTGATCCGGAATCTGAAACGAAAGCTGCCATGAACCCTGCAGGAACCTCTCAGATCAAAGCCGCGGCTCAGCGCCTCGCGTCTGGCCTCCTCGTCGCCTTCCCCACCGAAACCGTCTACGGCCTGGGTGCTGATGCCCTCAACCCCGAAGCGGTCGCCTCGGTCTTTTCGCTCAAGGGACGCCCCTCCCGCAATCCGCTGATCGTCCACGCCTCGGATGTGGCGATGGCACGGAGCTTGACCTCGTTCTGGTCTGAGACGGCGGAGGTGCTGGCCCACCACTTCTGGCCGGGCCCCCTCACGATCGTTCTTCCTAAAGCCGCGTCCATTCCCGGCAACGTGACTGCGGGCAGTCCGAATGTCGCCGTTCGCTGCCCGGATCATCCGGTTGCCCTCGAGTTGCTCCGTACGTTTGGCAAGCCGCTGGTTGGGCCAAGCGCGAACCCCTCAGGGCGGATCTCCCCCACCGCCGCGGCTCATGTGCAGGCCTATTTCGCCCCCCAGCAGGTCATGGTCCTTGAAGGCGGAGCGTGCCGCGCGGGTATTGAATCAACCGTGGTGTCGATCGTGGATCCGCTCAAGCCGGTCGTGCTGCGGCCGGGCGTCATCGCCGCGGCCCAGCTCGAAGAGGTTCTCAAGGTGCCTGTGGCGACGGAACTGGCCGCCCCTCGCGATGGAAGCCGCCCGCTGGCCGGGCCTGGAATGCTCCCTGTGCATTACGCCCCGGTCACCCCCGCGATGATGGCCACTGGAGCGGAAATCGCTCAGATGGCCGCCAAAGCGTCGCCGCGGCTTGCGATTCTCGCATTGTCCACGCCGCCTGCCGCCGCGAGTGCTCACGAGGTCATCCGGATGGGTTCCGATGCACCAACCTATGCGAGGAACCTCTACGCGGCGTTGATGCGGGCCGATGCCGCCGGGTGTGATCTGATCGTCGTTGAGCGTCCGCCAATGAAAGACGGCGACCCGTTGTGGGTCGCCGTCCTGGATCGTCTTAATCGTGCGACCAGCCCCAAGGCGGGCTGAGAAGGCTCGGTTCAGAAGACCGAAGGCAGGCCCAGGCCGCGGCGGAGATCTGCGAGCTGGCCGATGTGCCAGCCATCGTGGAACGCGATCTTGGTCAGCGCATCGAGCTTGTCATTGACGAAGCCGCCGCCATCCTGCTCGGTGGGCTTGAGCAGCTCTGCATCGTTCGAAGCGCTCGCCGCGGCGATGACCGCGTTGAACGAGTCCTCGTACGCCTTCTTCACTTCATCGAAGCTGGGATACTGCGACGCATCGCTGCTGGGCTTGCTGCCCATGCCAAAGAGCGCGTTGTAGGACTCAGGAACGATCGGTGCGCCGCCGGTGAGCAGGCCGTTCATCCAGCTGGCCGTGCTGGCCAGGTGACCGAACGTCCAGAGCAGGTGGTTCGGGCAGCCGGTGGGCTGGGCGAGCACCTGGTCATCCGGGAACCCAGCCGCGAACTTCTGAATGAGGCCATAGGTGAACTTGGCGTGGGCGACGGCGCGATCGCGCATCAGGGTCGAGGGAGCAGCGGCCTTCGCTGCAGCCTTGGCTGCGGGCTTGCTCGAAGCAGCCTTCTTCGCCACGCTCTTGGCCACACTCTTGGCTGGCTTGGCCTTGGCCACCGGCTTCTTGGCGGGCTTGCTTGCGGGCTTCTTCACGGCCTTCTTGGCCACTTTCTTTGCGGCTTTCTTGCTCATGGCTGACAAACTCCCTGTTCTGGTTCTTCCTGCATCCGGCAGACCTTGCCGGTCAAATGGGCTTGACTCAAGCGTACGTCGACCAACCGCTCGGCGTGTTTCACCGTGCGTTGATCACGCCGACGCACTTTTCCACGATCGCATCGAGCGCGACCACGTCGCCCTTGCCTGCATCGCGGCGGGCCTTGTACTCAACGCCGCCCTGCTCCAAAGCCTTGTCGCCGATGGTGATGCGCAGAGGCACACCGATCAGGTCGGCATCCTTGAACTTCACGCCGGGCCGCTCGTCGCGGTCGTCGATCAGCACATCAACACCCGCTGCGGTGAGGTCGGCCACCAGCTTGGTCGCAACCTCGCGGTGACGCGCATCCTCGGGCTTCATGAGCACTACGAGCACGTGATACGGCGCGAGTGCCACGGGCCAGATGATGCCACCTTCGTCGTGACTCATCTCAACGCACGCGGCCATCGTGCGGCTGACGCCGATGCCGTAGCAACCCATGATGACCGTTTCCTTCTTCTGCTGGGGCGTGAGCACAGCTAGGCCCATGGCCTGTGAGTACTTGGTGCCGAGCTTGAAGATGTGACCCACTTCGATGCCGCGGCCAGTGACGAGCTTCTCGCCCTTGGACTGGGGGCTGGGGTCGCCCGCGAGTGCATTGCGAAGATCGCCAACGCGCACCTTCGAACCGTCCTGCAGAGCCGCGCCCAGATCGCGTGTCCAGGAGAACTGCGTGACGTGGTGGTCGGCTTCATCTGCGCCAGTGGCCCACGCTGCGGCGCCTACGGCGGCGTCGCAATCGATCAGCAGCAACGTGCCGGGGATCTTCGCGACCATCAACGGGCTGACGTAACCGATGGCGAAGCCCGCGGCACGCGCGGCCTTTTCATCGGCCATCTGCACGGTGCAGCCGCTGAGTGCCTTGACCTTGCCCTCGTTGACATCGTGATCGCCGCGGACGGTGGCGAGGATCCACTTGTACGCCTGGTCCTTGCCCATGGTCTGGAAGACGATGGTCTTGAGCATTCCCGCGGGGCTCACCTTGAGCGCACCCGCAACCGCATCGATGCCGGGCATGCCGGGTGTGTGGTGCTTGGTGAGTGCGCCGATGGCTTCGCCGCCGGCGAAGGAGAAGGGGCGCTCGCCGATTTCGCACTTCTCGACGTTCGCCGCGTATCCGGAGGTGAGACACTTGAGCACAGTGTCTTCGCCGCTGGCGCAGTTCACCATGAACTCGTGACTGGCCGAGCCGCCGATGGGGCCGGATTCAGCTTCAACGGCGGAGAAGTCCAGGCCGCAGCGAGTGAAGATGTTGGTGTACGCGCGGTACATCGCGTCGTAGGTCTCGTTCAGACCGCCGGGGCCTTCGATGGCGAGGTGGAAGGAGTAAGCATCCTTCATCAGGAACTCGCGGCAGCGCAGCAGGCCAGCGCGAGGACGCGCCTCGTCGCGGAACTTGGTCTGAATCTGATAGATGTTCAGCGGCAGCTGCTTGTAGCTAGTCAGCGCACCAATCATGAGCTGCGTGATCACTTCCTCGTGCGTGGGCGCGAGCGCATTCATGCGGCCCTTGCGGTCCTTCACGCGGAAGAGATTGTCGCCGTAGGTCTCATCGCGCTTGGTTCCCTCGAAGAGCTCGAAGGGTTCGAGCGCGGGCATGAGCATTTCAGTCGCGCCGACCGCGTCCAGTTCCTCGCGGATGATCGAGCTGACCTTGTTGATCACTCGGTGCGCCAGCGGCAGGTAGTCATAGATGCCGGCACCGACCTGACGGATGAAGCCGGCGCGGTGCAGCAGCACGTGGCTGGGCACTTCAGCATCGTTTGGCGCTTCACGGGTGGTGGGAATCAGCGACTGCGACCAGCGATGCTGGACGCCACTGCGGACCGAACTGACGACAGGACGAAGTGATGACATGAGGAGTGAGGGTACGGGTGCGAAAGTGCCATCGGCAACGCCGAGTGGCACGGGAACAGAGATATTCACGGCGTGGCAACGCCACCCCGGAACCGATCAGATCTCGTAGGACCAATGGGTCGGGCGCGGCTTACTTCGTGCCGTCCATCGGGGGCGGGAAGAGGAAGCTCAGGGCCTGCGGCAGCCGCTTGGACCAGGCCTCTTCATTGTGCTGTCCCGCGGCATCGACCACCAGCAGGCGACGATCCGGACCAAGGCCAGCCTTGTCGAGCACCGAGTCGAGCGAACGGACCGCATCGACATACGCCTTGTTGCGGTCGGCGTTCTTGGCCTCGGTTCCCAGTTCAGCTCCACCCATGCCCAGGTAGACGCGCTTGGGCCAGGTCTTCACGCCAGCGACAAAGGAGTCCCACACCTTGGCTTCGCCCGTGCGAAGCGGCAGGCTCTCGGCCAGCAGCAGGCCGAAGGTTTCCGGGTGGGTGGTCGCCGCGTAGAGGCTGATGGCCGCGCCGAGCGATGCGCCGCCGATGCCCGTGTTCTCGGGACCGGTCTTGACACGGAATGCGGCTTCAACGCGAGGCTTGACTTCATTGAGCAGCCACGAAGTGTGGACTTGGCCCGCTGCGGGAATGTCGTTGATGCCCGAGACCGGCATGTACTCACTGTTGCGGCCCTGACCGGCGTTGGGAACGGCGACGATGATCGCCGGTGCCATCATGTGGCGTGTGATCAGGGAGGTTGCGACTTCATCGGCCTTCCATTCCGCCGCGGCGCCGGGCGTGGTCTCGAAGACATGCTGCCCGTCATGCAGGTAGATGACCGGATACTTCGCGCGGGCATTGGCCGGTTCGGAGTAGCCAGGGGGCAACCAGACCAGAAGTTCGCGCGTGGTGCCTGCAGCAGTCGTTGCGCCACCGGAAACCTGCAGGCGGCGGACGTCGCCCGTCACCTTGAGGGCGCGATAGGGATCGAACGCGGCCTTCGCTGCGTTTTCAGGCTTTTCATCACCCCAGTGCGGCACGGTGAACTCGAACTTGGGCTGTTCACCTTCCTTGATGGTCGATGCATCAACCATGGGCAGCGAGCGATTGCCTGGTGCCGACATGTCCTGATTGAGCTCTTCGAGGGCCCAGTCACCACGGGTGAACTTGAACTCCAGGCGATCGGTGCGACCTGCCGGGCGCTTCACGATGATGCGCCAGCGCATGTCTGACTGGGGCTCGAGCTTGAAGCTTGCGTCGCCCGGGTTCCAGTTGCCCCAGTTGCTGGCAAGGTAAATGGGTGATGAGGGGCTCGCACGCCCTGACTTGTCCTCCACCACCAGCACGAATCCCTGCGGCAGGGTTTCGGGTTCAACCTGACCGGCAGGCTGCGCTTCGTACCCGGCGGGGAGGCCCTTACCTGAGTACTTCTGAGGCGCGTTCGTGGCCGAGCCATGCGCGAGGCGTTCGCCGATGGCGTTGGCGCCACCGGTGGTGCCGGCGCCAGCGCCGATGGGTGGAACATCCATCCGCCGCGGCTCCTTGATGGAAACCGCAATGGCGTAACAGATCATCACGGTGACGACGATCGGCGAGAGAACATACGCGGTCAACGCGACATGCTGGCGCTTCATCAAACTCTCCGGTGCTATCGCAGCAAGCATCACGAACTCCAACTCGGGCAATCAACTGAACACTCTCGAAAAGGGGCTGAATCGACGGCGATTCAGCACTCCCACGAATCCGGGCGTACGCTGCGGTTCAGCGGGCCTTGGCGTAGAGCTCGGTGACCTTCGACCAGTTCACCACGTTCCACCACGCGCCGACATAGTCGGGGCGACGATTCTGGTACTTGAGGTAATAGGCGTGCTCCCAGACATCAAGGCCCAGGATCGGCGTGCCTTCGCAGCCGGCGATGGCCTTGCCCATGATCGGGTTGTCCTGGTTGGCCGTCGAGCAGATCTCGAGTTTGCCGCCGTTGACGACGAGCCACGCCCAGCCAGAGCCGAAGCGGCCCGCGGCTGCCGCGGCGAACTTTTCCTTGAACGCATCGAACGAGCCGAACGCAGCGTTGATCGCCGCGGCAAGATCGCCCGAAGGTGCGCCGCCGCCGCCGTTGCCGGCGGGAGCCATGAGCTCCCAGAACATGGAGTGATTGAGATGGCCGCCGGCGTTGTTGCGCAGCACGCCACGCTTGTCGTCGGGGAGTGAGGCGAGGTCGCGGACGAGCTGGTCGGCGGTCTTGTCGGCGAAGGGGGTGCCTTCGAGGGCCTTGTTGGCGTTATTCACGTACGCGGCGTGGTGCTTGCCGTGGTGGATGTTCATCGTCGCCGAGTCGATGTGCGGCTCGAGTGCTTCGGGTGCGTAGGGGAGGGCGGGGAGAGAAAGGGGCATGAAATGTCCTCTGGTTAGGGGGTCTGACGTGAGGCGCAGGGTGCAAACCCTGTGGATAATGTGTCGAAATAGAGATTATCTGTTTGCGGTTTTTTCAGGACAGGTTAGACTCTGATGGTGATTTCGCGGCAATGCGTTTCGCCACGGCTCGCGCGTTGGTTGAGCTTGCGGCTCTCTTTTATTGGTCTAGGCCTCGGATTGGCTTCGGTCAGCACCGCGGGGTTGCATGCGGATCGAACCAAGCGTAGGAATGTGAATGAACAGGATGTGAATGAAGTGGGCAGATGGGGGATGACTTCCCTTCCGCCCGCAGAATTGGCAGGGTCCCGACGTTCCACCAGGTCCACGATGACTCGGGATGTTCGGAAGCCGTTTGCAGGCAAGTGCGACTGCTCAGCACTTGGATTTCGGAACATAACCAGCCAGTGAACGTACCACTTTGCGTGAACAACGCCGGTGGCGAAACGCTCGGCGATGTGGAGGGTTGCGGACGCACGGGACATCGGATGTGGATTGAAAGCCGCCGGCATCAGGTGTCGGCCTTGGACTACGCCTGAACAGGTTCCGTACATAGTTCAACCGCTTCGGCAGTCCGGACGACCTTCGAGTGGCACTGAGATTGCGAATGTGCATGTTAGGATTCGGTTGGTGAGATGGGTATCGGACATGTGCCGAGCGGAGTGGAAGGGAATCGAGTGCTGGTCACCGGAAACGGTGATTGGTGGTGTGACAGGATGGGCAACTTGTAGGAAATAGCGGGCGCGATTTTGGCTTTCTGATGTCATTTACGGCCATCTAGGACAAGAATGGCAACTGAGCGTGCTTTGATTGCGAACAACAACCCCCACGGGCTCTGCATGCGCGAAGGTACGGTGCATGTGCGGTGTTCGAGGGGGGTTGAGGTGTGATAGATTGCAGATTGACAAGCGGTTGAGGTTGAACGCTTTGGTGACCGCCGGTTGCGAGAAGAAGGGAGGCAGTGGTTCGGGTTTGGCAGAAACGGGTTTGCACGAAAGAGAACAAGAACGAACGTGAGTCGGTGTTTGGTCAAATACTGCAAAGTGCGGCAGGGACCCATCGAATCACATCATGCCAGGGTTGGCAAGGAACAAGACATGCGACAGATTACCAGCAAGAGAGCCATCAGCCCCATCGAACAGGTTCGGCGTCGCAGCCGGGCGGTCGGTGGAGTTGATTCGAGCTCCGAGACCGCAAACGCCAGCGGCTCACTGAAGACCAAGTCCTCCGTCCGTCGGCGCCTCAGCGTCGAGGATGAGCGGTTGCTCAATCAGGTGATGAGCAGCGAGCAGGACTTCATCGACAGTCCGGCGTTCTACGAGGACGAGTCCTCGAAGAAGATCTACGACGAGGCTCCGGACATCCAGAAGCCCGACACGACGTGGTATCACCCCGTGATGGACGATCTCTCCACGGCCCGTAACCGGACCGTCAAGAGCGCCCAGCAGGTGATCCTTACCGGCGCCGAGGAGAAGGTCCTTTTCCACCAGTTCAACTATGCCCGCTACCGGATCTGGAAGGTGCAGCAGGAGGTATGGACCTCTCCCAGCCGCCAGCCCAGCCCCGAGCAGGGCGACGAGATTCTGCGCTGGTTCCGGATCGCCGACCGCGTTCGCGAGCAGATCGCCGAGACCAACCTCGCGCTGGTGCTGGCCATGGCCAAGCGCACCCGCATGAGCGAAGTGGACTTTGCCGACCTGGTCAGCGAAGGCAACATGGCCCTCCTGCGTGCGGTCGACAAGTTCGATGCCGGCCGCGGCTACAAGTTCAGCACGTACGCCTGCCGCGCGATCCTCAAGGCCTTCTCGCGTCAGGGCATGAAGCTGAGCAAGTACCGCCAGCGCTTCCCCACGGACTTTGATCCCAAGCTCGAGCGTTCGAACTTCCTGGAAGTGAAGCGAGAGAGCTTTGAGAAGGACGCCGCGGAGGAAGTGAAGCGGATCGTCCTTGAGAACCGCTGTGACCTGTCGGATGTCGAGCGCACCGTGATTGAGCACCGTTTCGGTCTCGAAAGCGGCGAACTTGAGAAGCCCATGACCCTGGAGCAGGTTGGCCAGATCATCGGCGTCACCAAGGAACGCGTCCGTCAGATCCAGAACAAGGCGATGGAGAAGATCAAGCTCCAGCTCGAAGCGCATTTCCTTGGCAACAAGGAAGCCCTCGAGGCCCAGGAAGCCGCGATCGAGGCCAAGCTGGCCGAGACCGCCAACTCCAACTGAGTCAGGCTCCAGAAGCGTTGAGAACCCCCGAAGACCTCGCCAAACAGGCGAGGTCTTTTCTTTGGTGGAATGGGTCGCCAGGATGAACCGACCGGGTCAGTTCAGGAAGTTTGAACCCTTCTCCCCTGTCCGGTCGATATACTCACCGCTTATGGCATCGCAACGGAATGCACGTTCAGCCCAGGATGGGCGCACTGGCACGTTTCTCGGGGCAGCAGGGCTCATCGCCCTCATTGCTCTGTGGGCGTTCGTCGTCGCAAGTCTGATCGGTTTCGACCGAGCAGACCCCCCGTCCCATCTGGTCACCCCTCACAACACTCCAGTGATGAACTGGTGTGGCCCTGTAGGCGCGTACGTCGCGTACAACGCCTTCAAACTACTGGGCCATGCCGCGTGGATCCTTGCGATCTGCATCACGCTTGGCTTGCTCTCATCAGCCATCGGCAAGAGCGTTCAGCACGCCCTGGTGCGGCTGATCGGTGCCGTCATGATGACCGCGGCCTTCGCAGGGCTCATGAACCTCCTCGCTCCCGCCTGGGGCCCCATGCCTGACCTCTCCGGAGGCACGGTGGGCGTCGTCGGCGTGGCCGAGCTGGCCATGCGATTCGGCCCCCTGGGCACCGGCATCGTTCTGGCGGTGCTCGCCGTGGTCGGGGCGATCGTCGCCATGGACGAATGGGTGATTGCCTTCTTTGGCTGGGCGTACCGCCTGACCGTCGATCACGGCGTCCCTGCTGCAACCAACATGTCTGTCGCCGCGGGTTCTGCCGCGATGACCGCTGGCGGCGCTGTTGCCAAGGCTGGTGGCGAAGCCATCTCCGATGGCGTGGGTTCCATGTGGTCTCGCCTCTTCCCCAAGAAGCGCAAGCGGAACGTCACCCCCCGCGAGACGGATGTGGATGATGACACCCTCTCCCCCACTGCTACCAAGCGGCGGGCTCAGGAGAAGGCTGCCAAGGCCGCCGCGGCTGCTGGCGACCCGCTCAAGGACATCGTCGACCCCGACCAGGCCGAAGCCGAACCCAAGAAGGGCCGCAAGCCCAAGGCCGCCAAGCCCGAGGCTGTTGAAGAAGAAGTCGAAGAGGAAACCGACGAGGATGAGCTCGTCGAGGCCACCGATGAGGAGGCTTCGGACGACGCTGAGGATGAAGGCGACGAGGAATCTGAAGGCGAAGAAGAAGCCGAAGAAGCTGCGGCGGGTGCTCCCCAGGTCTTTGATCCGGAGGCACTCAAGGCCAAGATGTCGAAGCTGCCCATCATCTTCGGCAACGAGAACAAGAAGATCGCTACCGACAAGGATCTCGCGGCGATGCAGGCCGGCGATCACCTGGTCGAAGACCCCAACAAGCCCTACAAGTTCCCAGGTCTGGATCTTCTCGAGATTCCCGAAGAGAACTTCTCCGACACGCTCAAGGAACATGTCGCCACCCAAGGCGCCGCCCTCATGGCCGCGCTGCAGGAGTACCGGATCGAAGGACGCGTCGTGGATGCCGAGAGCGGTCCGGCAGTCACGATGTACAACATCAAGCTGGCTCCGGGCACCAAGGTCTCCGCGTTGTCAGCAGTGCAGAGCGATATCGCCCGTGCGATCAAGGCGGTCAACATCCGCATCGTTCCCAACATGGCTGGCCGCGACACCATCGGTGTTGAAGTGCCCAATGTGACGCGTGAGAAGGTCCGCCTCAAGGAGCTCATGAGCCATGCGGATGTCTTCACGAAGATGAAGTTGCCCATGTTCCTGGGCAAGGATGCCGGCGGCACGCCGCTCATCCAGGACCTTGCCAAGATGCCCCACATGCTCATCGCCGGTACCACCGGCTCGGGCAAGAGCGTGTGCATGAACACGATCATCATGGGCTTCCTGTACACCAAGCGCCCCAGCGAACTCAAGCTGGTGCTGGTCGATCCCAAGATGGTCGAAATGTCCCAGTTCAAGGACATTCCGCACCTCATGTGCCCGGTTGTGACGGAAATGCCCAAGGCAGCCGCGATTCTCGACTGGGCCTGCAACAAGATGGAAGAGCGGTACGCCACGCTCCAGGAAGCAGGCTGCCGCGACATTGCCAGCTACAACGAACTGACGTGGGAAGAGCTCAAGGAACGCCTTGAGCCTCAGACGCCGGAAGATGAAGCGGCGATTCCCCGCAAGCTCCCCTACATCGTGATCGTCATCGACGAGCTGGCCGACCTCATGATGACCCATCGCGAAGTCGAAGGGTCGATCATCCGCATCGCCCAGAAGGCACGCGCCGTTGGTATCCATCTCATTCTGGCCACGCAGCGTCCGCAGCGCGAAGTCGTCACCGGCCTCATCAAGGCCAACATGCCCGCCCGCATGACCTTCAAGGTCTCCAGCGGCATGGACAGCCGCATCGTTCTTGACCACAAGGGCGGCGAACTGCTCCTGGGTCAGGGCGACATGCTCTTCCTCACCCCAAGCTCCAACTCGATCATGCGTGCCCAGGGCACGCTGGTGGATGACCGCGAGATCCGCCGCGTGGTGAAGTTCATGAAGGAAGTGGCCTCGCCCAGCTTCGAGCGCAGCCTCATGCAGATCCGTGCCAATGGCACCGACGAGCAGCGCATTGCCGACAGCCAGAACAACTCCTCGGCGAGCCTCGAAGCTGCCAAGGAAGACCCGATGTTCCACCGTGCAGTGGAGATCGTCCTTGAAACCAAGCGAGGCAGCGTCTCGCTGCTGCAGCGGCGTCTGGCCATCGGCTACACCCGTTCCAGCCGCCTCATCGACCTCATGGGTATCGCTGGCATCATCTCCGATCACAAGGGCTCGGTAGCACGCGATGTCCTGATCACGCTCGAAGAGTGGCAGGCCATGCAGAAGATGATGGAAGAGCAGGCCAAGGCTCAGGGCATCACCCTGCAGCGCGAAGATGGCCCGGGTCCGGGTGGTGCACCCGCCACACCTGCCAAGTCATCCCTGTTTGAGGAAGAAGCCCCCTTCGACTCGAACGATGAGGCCCCCCCCACCGCTGATGTGCGTGTCATGCCCCGCAAGGGCCAGGAGCAGGAAGAAGACGCGCTCTGATACGGTTGTCGGTCAGTGATTCCATCACAACGCAAACACAAGAAAGGGACGCACCACTGGTGCGTCCCTTTCTCTTTCAGTCGGATTTCACAGCCTCGAGCACTGTGCCACCTTTGAGGCCAAACTCACGGAGCCAGGATCAGCAACCCGACTCCCAGTGAACGAAGAACGCATCCACATCGCCACCATCGATGCCACCATCCTGGTTGAAATCCGCGGCGGGTGCGCCCGCCTCCCAGAGTTCAAAGAATGTCTGGATGTCGCTTCCATCCACGCCGCCATCGCCATTCACATCGGAGACACAGGGGAACAGGACCGCAAAGGGGCGGGACACGGCAAAGAAGGGTGACCCAACGGCACTGACGCGAATCCGAGCAAGCCCGGCTTCGAGGGGCGGCAGCTGCACCGTTGCTGAACCGCCATTGGAGGCCACGCCCAGGGGCTGCGAGAAGGTGAGACCGTTGTCGAGCGAGAGGTCGATCGACACGGCAGCGACTGACACGGGCGGCAGGTTGGTCCCGCCGACGGTCCACTGCACGGTGAGAGGGCCGGGTTCATACACCGAGCCCGCGGCGGGCACCGTCACCGTGAAGGGCGTCGTTCCGGGCGCAATGGTCAGATTCACCAACTCCGAAATTGCGGCGCCGCCAGCACCGGGCGCAAAGTCCCTGATAAAGACCCGGAACTTTCGAATGACGCCCGTCACGGTCGGCAGGCGTTCCCCTGGTGTCGGAATGCCGGAGAGCACATCGCTCATCTTCGGGAAGACACGCTGCGAAGCCGCGACCGGCGGGAAGATGCGGAAGAGTGCGCCGCGGCCATCGTCAACGGCTCCATCCCCGGAGAGCGGCCTTGCGACTCCATTGTCAAACTGTTCCCACGAGTACGCAATCGCGTCGTTGTCGGCATCGGATGCGGATGCTGAAAGCACGAATGGTGTGCCCGGCGGGATGGCGACACTCGTCGTGATCGAAGTGACAACCGGAATGGAATTGGCGGTCGGCGCGATAGCCGCACAGTTGCTGCCGCTGCCTGCAAGGAACGCCTGCATCTCGCCCCAGCTTCCATGATGGAAGAATGGATCGGCAAACTGTGTGATGTTGTCGGTCGGGGGCGCATCTCCCACCGGACATCCACCGGCATAGGCCATCGGCGAGGAGCCCGAACCGGCTTCCCATGCGGTGTTCACGGACACATTGCCAAGACAGCGGCCGCGCGTGCCGCTGAATGTGTGGTTCGCGCCGAACTGGTGGCCAAGTTCATGGATCACAACCAGTGCACTGAGCGGGTCGAGGTCGCCGCCGCGTGGAATACCCGAAACGCCACCAGCCTTGTTGCTGGTGCAGACGGACCTGAGATACGCCACACCTCCGAAGATGCGCGTCACGCAGTGGCCGACATCGAAGTTCGAGTTGCCGATCACGCTGGAGAGATTCGGCACGTTGGCGTTGAGAATGCTCCCCGAGCAGTCCGTTCCCCCTGATCCCCCGCAGGTGCTGGGGTACGGATCCGTCGTCCCGTCGGTGTACATCAACAACTCGTTGTTGGCCACCAGCACGAATCGAACCGCAAGATCCGCCTCGTAGACGACATTCGAACGCGACACAATCGTGACAATCGCCGCGAGGGGGTCGGCCGTGTTGGGCGGGTTCCCCTGCAGCGCACTGTGATGCGCCCCGAACTCGCCCGTGCACGCCATCGCCATCCGGTAGGTCCGAAGCGACTGCAGAACACGCGGCGAGTAGACCGGCTCCTCCAGCGGCGGCGGCAGCACATCACCCTGCGTGTGGCATGTCCAGTCCCCACCGCCGGGCAAGTCGCTCAGCCAGTAGGAGATCACGTGCTCATCGTCCCCCGCTTGCCATGCATCCATCATCCATGTGCCGCGGCTGCCACGGATCATGCCGGTCAACCCGCGCTGCGTCAACTCGATGCGGCCGCTGGCTGTCCGGTCGAGCGTCTGCACGATGTAGGTGGCCATCTGCGGGAATCTCGCGGCGAGTTCGGGGGCCATCACCGCCGACGAGGCGACGAAACAATCCACGAACTGGCCATCCGGTGCGGGGAGCGTGACCAGCAGGCCATATTCGGGCAAGGGTGCATCGAGTCGCTCCACCGGAGCCGCGGCGAGCAACGCCCGAAGAGCCGCGACGTCGACGCCCACGAGCTGGCCAGCGGTCGGACGCGGTCCGGCAACGGACACCGCAGGGGGTGCCTGGTCCAGGAGCGTGAAGGTCTGCCCGTACGCCGCGGTGCTGCAAGCCACAACTGCCATCCAGTGCCCGTGCCTCATGTGCTTGACCCCGTTCTAGTGCCCCGGACGCTGAACAGAACGCTCAGTGCCGGATTAGCGATGGTGGTGAGAAAGACGAACCGCAACACGCGGGTTGGAGGTCAAGAAGACCGTCAACCCCACTGTGAAGGACTCAGGCATGATACGGACCACCCCCGGCAGACAGTTCCACCCAAGCAGAAGTTCACATCGCACCTATCGGACTCTTGGGGTGGCCTCTCCCAGCCGATTGCCTGAACCCATGACGGATGATTGCACCGGTACCACACATCACGCCTGAACTTGGGAGGCCGACGATCCACGCAGGTTCGGTCCGCCCCCGCCGCAGCTGGTACACAGGGCCATTCGGTTCGCCGTTGCCGTGGCGGCGGAAGAACGACCACAGAACGGCTACCAGGAGCGGCACCCCTGAAAGTGGGTGACGCTTCGCACCCATTCTCGACGCAGTTGGGCAAGCACGGCTTCACGGTCAGCCCCGATGCCCCCTGGCTTCCACGAAGCCGATGGAAGACGCGGCGAAAAGAGCCGCTCCCAGCTCGTTTCCAGCTCTTGCTGCAGCGGGGCTGGCAGGCGATCCCTGATGTCCCGCCACCGACGACCGCACTCGCCGCGGACACGCCTTTCCCACGCTCGCTGCTGCGATTTCGAGACCGCGAGGTACTCGCCGAAGAAGACCTGGGCCCAGGCCCAGCAGGGGAAGGAGACGAAGGAACCGGCTGGCGGTGAAAGCTCGATCAGTGTCTGTGGGCCGCGTTGCCCGTGGCGCATCGATCGCAGATCAGGCCGTTTGCAATACGCCCACCAGGGCAGTTGCCAGCCTGAGCCGTTCAGTCGCCCGCGAAGTTGCGTCGCCAGCCATTGATAGGCGGGAAGGATCACTCCTTCGCGGCCTGATACGCGAACCGGATCAACGTGGAGCGTGCCGCGTGCCTGCAGGCTCTCCCACACCTCCAGCGGCTGAATGGTCCACAGGACCACGGCGTGCCCCGGCACCTCCTCGACCATTGGCTTGCCCAATCGAACCTTCTTCTTCGCCTTGCTGGTGATTGAAGTCGCCAATCAAGCCTCACGAATCGTGGATCAAGATGTTCGCAACTCTGGTCGAGGGCTCCATGAACACCTGATCGATTGAAGAGTAATCCCGCGTTGGAAACGGTAGTGCCGCGGCGAGTGCGGCGTTGCACCTGGCGATGCTCCGCCATTGATCGACTGAGAAACCGCCACCAATAGTGAGATTGAACGCCGCTCGCAGAAGCGTCTTGGACGGGAGTGACTCACAGCCGGATGGGTGCGAGCGATTTCGATCGCGACACGAGCTTGGCCAGCACCAGAATGGCGTAAACATGCCGCGTTGGGCACTATGCACCTCAATGTGGTTGGATCGGATGAGCGTGCGAACCATGCTGACGTCGGTGCCCGCGTGCGAAAAGAAAGCGATCCCCGATGGTGAACATCGGGGCTCGGGGCTTTTCAGATTCGAATCACACGGGCGACTCGCTCATGGCTTGGGAGCATTGATCCAGCCGTAGGCCTGGACGCTGCTGAAACGCCAGTCTCGATCTGAAATGGCGTACCACGAGTTGTTCAGGGCCTTGCCGTTGGCGTACAGATCGTTGCAGGTGAAGTTCTTGTCGTTGTAGTTGCCGGCAACTGCGGTCGTTTCGATGCCGGAGGTTGGAACCTTGAGCAGCTTGACCGAGCCGTCGATGAACGCGACATGACCGGCGCGAGCATGCCGGACCGTCAACTGATCGTCGTTGCCAAACATTCCGTCGCGGTAGGTGCTGTTCCATACCGTCGAGCTTTCCTCAAAGTACAGAGGAATCGACTGCAGGATGGTCAGCTCAGAGGTCGAGGCTGCCGGGTAGGCTGAATAGGGCCCCCGGTTCGGCGGACCGTACGCGACCATGGTCTGGCTCCCCAGCTTGGCACCTTCGACCTCGTCGAGCATGGTGTAGTCAAACTGAACACCCTGACGATTCGCCCACATGCTCGCACGATCATTGCCATCGACCGAGCGGCGCTTGTTCGTCGGGCACTCCGCGATCTCGTGTGCGTTGCTCACGTATTGAAAGAGAAATCCTGGAAGGCGCCGCCCGGGTTCAGGATGGCCGGGGAGCCAACGCGGGCCTGGCACGATCTGCGCCCACATCGCTACATCTCGGTCATCAGGCAGGATCGTCGGGTCACTGGTCGGATTCCATGCCCGCGGGCCGAACGGCCAGCTCGTCCGAGGTGCGATCGGCCAGATCACATCCTTGTAGTCAACCGCGTAGGCGTTGGCCGCCATGCCGATCTGCTTGACGTTGGAACTGCACTTGAGTGTGCGAGCCGTCTCGCGGGCCTTGCCCAGTGCGGGGAGCAGGATGCCGATCAATACCGCGATCACGGCGATCACCACCAGCAGCTCGATGAGCGTGAAGGCGGCGCGCATGGTCACTTGAGGACGTGCTTGCATCTGCGATGTCTCCACAACTCTCCCGCCACGAGAACCGCGGCGGCGGCCATTGAGAGGCACAACACGACCCGAGCGACTCCAACGTCACCCGGAACGGGCCTCCTTACCTACCAAGAGCATAATCGACGTTCTTCCCGTCGTAAAGTAAAAAGTTGCGGACCAATCACGAATCAGCCACCCGCTCCGGGAACTCGGACCCAGCCATCCGCAGCTGCCAGAAGGGTGGCGCAATCCGGCCCCGCGGCAACAGGCACCCCGCGCTTTCCCGGGACCCTTCACTTTCAGAAATCAGCAAAGGCCACCAATTACCCGCAACGCTGCAGCGACCTGATCGACCTCCTCCACCGTGCTCGTGGCCCCAAACGACACACGCACCGCCCCCTGCTTCGCCCCTGCCGGCCCCCACGCTCCTGGCGCACAGGCAAGCCCTGCCCGCGAAAGCACTCCGAACTCCGACTCAAGCACCGCTGCGAGTTCGGCAGGCTCCATAGCTCCGTGTCGAAGCGAAAACACGGCCGTCCTTCCCTGCAGACTTCTCGGCCCCCACACCTCAAAGGCATCAAGCACGCCGCTGGCCAGAAAACGCTCCGTCAGGCTCTGTTCGTGCCGCTCCATGGCCTCGACGCCGCCCGCCACATCCTGCACGTACGCCAACCCCGCCTCAAGGCCGACGGCACCCAGCAGGTTCATCGTGCCTGATTCGAATCGCATTGGCATGTCCTGAGGCTGCCGCGGGTCTTCGCTGCGACTCCCCGTGCCTCCATCTCGCCACGCACCAATCAACCCCTCCCGGCCCTCTCTGACGTAGAGTGCCCCGATCCCCTGGGGCCCCAGCAGGCCCTTGTGCCCAGGCATGGCCAGGGCGTCGACGCTCAGAGCAGAGACTGACAGAGGCAGGTGCCCGACGGATTGCGCGGCATCGAGGAGGAAGAACACTCCCCGCTCGCGGCAGATGGCGCCGATCTCCGCCGCGGGCTGGATGGCGCCCGTGACATTGCTCACGTGATTCAGCACGACCAGGCACGTCTCTGGTCTGATTGCCCTGGCGATGTCGGTGGGATCAAGACACCACTCACGCGGCTCCACCAGGGTGTGCGTCACACCCTCAGCCTCCATCGAGACCAAGGGACGCAGGACCGAGTTGTGATCGATCGTCGCCGCGACGATGTGCGGTCGCTTGCCGCGTCGCAAGGCCTCGCGGCAGACCCCTTTGATGACCAGATTCAGCGAGTCGGTCGTGCCCGCCGTCAGCACGATCTCCTCATCTCTGGCCGCACCTACCAGTCGGGCAAGACGACGACGACATGCGGCGATGTGCGCACCCGCCTCAATGGACTCGCGGTAGCCCCCGCGCCCGGGCGAATACAGCTGTGTGGCAGCGCGCGCGATCGCCTCCGCAACCCCGGGGGCCTTGGGAAAGCTCGTCGCCGCATGATCCGCATAGACACGGCCGCCCATGGAGAGGTCTCACCCGCAACGATCTTCGCCCGATCACTGCTGGCCGAGCGATGATGCCAGAATGACGATCAACGGACTCAGGCCTTCTTGGCGGCCTTGTAGAAGGGCAGGGGAGCGACCACAGCGGGAAGTCCGCCGCGGCCGGTATCGACTTCCAGTGCGGTACCAATGGCGAGCAAATCGCGATCGACAAACGCCATGGCAATGCACTTGCCAAGCGTGGGGCTCGGGCAGCCGCTCGTCACGATGCCAACTTCCTTGCCATCCTTGCGGATGACCATGCCCTGACGAGCCGAGCGCTTGCCCTCGATCACCAGACCGGCCAGCTTGCGAGCGGGCCCGCCTTCAGCAGCGACCTTCTTGAGGGCTTCCATGCCGATGAACTTCTCGCCCTTGTCGCCCTGGTCCTTGTCGAGCGAGATGGCAAAGTCAACGCCGCAGGAAAGCGCACAGATCTCTTCGCCCAGTTCGTGGCCGTAGAGAGGCATGCCAGCCTCCATCCGCAGCGTGTCGCGAGCACCGAGTCCGGCGGGCTTGAGCAGTGCATCAGGTGCCGACATGTCGACGCCCTGGAGCAGGTACTTCATCGCCATGTCCACGGCCATGCCAGCGGGCAGAATCACTTCCACGCCATCTTCGCCGGTGTAGCCGGTGCGGCTCACGATGATCTTGGTGATGAGCAGGTTCTTCACCGTGAAGCGATACTTCTTGAGCGTCGGCACCTCGCGGCTCACCTTGCCGATCAGATCCATCACCTTGGGACCCTGCAGCGCCACCATCGCCGTGTCCTTCGTGCGATCTTCCATCGTCTTGAGCGTGAGGTCGCCAGCACGACGCACGTCTTCGAAGTGCTTGAGCAGCTTCTCGCGATTGCTGGCATTCACGACGACCATGAACTCGTCATCATCAACGCGGTACACGATCACATCGTCCTTCACGCCGCCCTGTTCGTTGCAGACCAGTGAGTAGCGGCACTGGCCAATCTCCATGTCGCTGATGCGACGGGTGCAGATTCGCTCAAGCAGCTTGCGGGCATGGCGACCGGCCATCTTCACGCGGCCCATGTGCGAGACATCGAAGATGCCGCCGCTGTTGCGAACCTGGTGGTGCTCCTGCGTCAGGCCCGCGTAGTACATCGCCATTTCCCAGCCGGCGAACTCCACCATGTGACCCTTGTGTTCGTGATGGAACGAGTTGAGCGGAGTCTTGAGCACGGGAGATCCTTCAGGCGTGTTGGTGCGGGCTGTACCACCGGGCATCGGAGCCGCAAACTGCTGCGGCGGCCGGGAACCTCAAGCGTAGGAGCCGCGAAGTCGAAAAGAGCGAAAAACGAAGGTGCGGGGAGGGCTCGCCAATGCATCGAAATGGGCCGAATGTGCTGACGCTCCTGGCCCGAACGGGTCTCAATGCCACGCCGCGTTGTCGATGAGTCGGACCGAGCCGACGCGTGCCGCGATCAGGGCCCGCCAGGGCCCGCGCGAGCTCTCCGCCACCGGCATCAACGTCGCCGCGTCACGCACTACCGCGTAGTCCGCGACCACCTGCGACGCTTCAAGCTCCGCCCGCATGATCGCTTCCGCTTCCGTGGGCGTCGAAGCACGCTGACAGGCCCGAAGCGCCCGCGAGAGGCTCAGTCCTCGAACGCGATCCTCGGGCGAGAGGAAGCGATTGCGGCTGCTCATCGCAAGCCCATCAGGATCTCGCACCGTTTCAACAGGAGCGATCGTCACACCAAGTCCGGCCAGTTTGGTCATCGCCGCGATGACCTGGAGCTGCTGCCAGTCCTTCTCGCCGAAGTAGGCGACCGAGGGGCGGACCAGTTCGAAGAGACGTTTGACGACGGTGCAGACGCCTTCGAAGTGGCCGCGGCGCTGGCCGTCTTCAAGCCGCGGCGTGGTTGCCTGCGGCGGAATCGGAGCCGGGCTCAGCACCTCGCCGGGCGGATAGACATCCTCGACGCTGGGCGCGTACACAATCGAAGCACCCGCGGCTTCGCAGATGACCGCATCACTGTCCAGGGTCTTGGGGTAGCGAGCAAAATCCTTCGGATCATCGAACTGCGTCGGATTGACGAAGATGCTCACTACGACCATGGTCCCGGGCTCTTGCGCAGCGCGGCGGATGAGTTGGCCATGGCCATCGTGCAGCGCGCCCATCGTGGGCACAAATGCAACAACACCGCCGGTCGCGGCGACTTCACGGGCAAGTTGAACACGGTCGTGGACGATCTTCACGGTCCACAGGGTAGAGCCACCACTCACAACGCGGCGGGCGGCTTGATTCGATGATTCGCCCTTGCAGGATTCAACGAGGTCACCCACTCGTTGATCTCAGGGTTCTCTTCCATCACCACCAGTTCGATTCCAATCGCATGCCGGCCCTGCGTGGTGTACTCACACCCGACCACCTTGCCCAACAGCGCGGTGGGCACAGCATCGATCATGTGAACCGCGAGCACCACCTTGCGCCCAAGGTGGCACATCCGGCGCGATTGGATCACGACATGCGAGCGGCTGAGCTTCACGCCCTTGACCTGCCAGGGAACACCGATGCGTTCCGTGGCATCGAGCTCCGCCATCGTGATGACCGCGGCGAAGGGATGGCCCTTGATCGCGGCGATGGGCACGGCCTCGATGGGTTCAGCTGGACTCGCTGGCGGCAATGCCGCGGGGTTCGCGAAGCTACCGGGCGAGGGTTGGTGGCGGAAAATGGGCATCGTGAATGGAACGTCTCCCGCTCACCATCGACCATTTCCCACCCGCATTCACCCCGGTTGGGGATAGCCCTGCTTCTTTCGCGCACATTCAGCCCGTTGGCTCGCACCAACGGCACAGTTCAACGTCCCAGAAACGCATCCGCCGCGGCGACCTTACTCTTGCAGGACCATGGCTCCTTCGCTTCACGAGATCTGGCTTCAACGACTCGATGCCGCCGCAGCGAGCCGGCTCAAGCGGGCCCAATGGCCCGTGCCGCCATCGCACGCCCCCGCCTGGATCGAAGGCTTCCGCGACGATGTCGGACACCGTCGCCCCGTAGACCCGGCCTTTCTCTCGCACCTGTGCGGCGTGCCGCTGACGAGCAAGCACCCAATGGCCACGAGCGATGTGGTCCTGTGGGAACAACTGGCGTCTGGCGTGCCGGATGCGGGCGTGATTCAGCCGCTGCTTGATTCGCATGCGCCGTCGCTGGCGATGTCGTGCCGCGAGATGGGCATTGAGATCTGGACCGAAACTGAGCTGGCGAGTCTGCATGCGTTGTCGTGGTTGGGAGATGGCTATCGGCCGCGGCTTCACGAAGCCGCGGCATTCGTGATGGCAGAACTCCAACCCGACAACGGAACCAACCATCCATGGGGCATCCACTGGTTCGCCCACGTGGAGAGCACAACCGGGGATCGGTACGCCGGGATGTACGCCGAGACGCTGCTGCTCAACGCGGTCAGCAACGGTGGCGTTCCCGACCTGTTCAGTGCACTCATCCTGGCCGATGCTGCCAACTGGCTCAGGCAGCATCCAGTGCGAGCGTAAACGAACAACCCCACGCTTGGTGCGTGGGGTTGGGTTGGTTCGATTCGAATCAGATCAGCCGGCAGTCACGGTGGCGTTCTTGCCGTTGCCCGTTGGGGGCGTCATCCAGCGGCGGAGTTCTTCGGCCCACGGGTCGCGTGGGTCGATGGCATCGCCGAAGCGGTGCTGGATCGCCGCGGCGATGAGTCCCATGAACATTGGCTGCGGACGCAGCGGCCGGCTCGTCAGTTCCGGGTGGAACTGGCCACCGATGAAGAACGGATGCGTGGGGATGCCTGCGGGCACATCGGGACCGGGGCGGCGCAGCTCCATGACCTGCATGATGGGCCGCGTGGGGTGACGACCCGAGAAGACCATGCCGGCATCTTCGAGGCGCTTGATGAACTCGGGTTCCACTTCGTAGCGGTGGCGGAAGCGCTCGCGGATCATCGGGGCCTTGGAGTACAGGTACGAGGCCAGCGTGCCCGGCGTGATGACCAGATCCTGCGCACCAAGCCGCATCGTGCCTCCAAGACCCTCGATCCGCTTCTGCTCGGGCAGTTCGCTGATCACCGGGTTGGTCGTGCGCGGGTTGAACTCCGTCGAGGTCGCATCGGTGAGCCCCAGCACATTGCGGGCGAACTCAATGACGGCGACCTGGAAGCCAAGGCAGATGCCAAGGTAGGGAAGTCCCTTTTCGCGGCAGAACTTCACGCACGAGATCTTGCCCTCAACGCCTCGCGTTCCGAAGCCGCCAGGAACGATCACCGCATCATGATCACCCAGGTGCTCATGCACGTTCTGATCGTTGATCTCGGTCGTGTCGATCCAGTCGAGATCCACACGCGTGCCAAGGTGCGTCGAGCAGTGCTCCACGGCCTTGTCGATCGATGCGTACGCATCGCGAAGATTGGCGTACTTGCCGGCCAGCGCCACGCGCACCGTGCGGGGCTTGGGGGCGGTGAGACGGCGCACGAAGGTTGTCCAGCGTTCACGCGAACGATCTTCGAGCGCGATGTTCGTGCGATCGTGCAGACTCAGGATGGAGAGAATCTCGCGATCGAGTCCTTCCTGGCGCATCTCATCGGGAATCGTGTAGATGCTCTCGCGATCATGCAGCGAGAAGACGCGTCGCATCGAGACGTTGCTGAACATCGCGATCTTCTGCGACACCGTGTCGGAGACGACGCTGCTGGCGCGGCACGCAATCACGTGCGGCTGCACGCCAGCTTCCATGAGCCGCTTGATGCCCAGCTGCGCCGCCTTGCTCTTTTGCTCGCCCAGTGCCTTGGGCTCGATGATGTACGTCAGCGCCACGAAGCAGCAGGAACCGGGCCCTTCTTCGAAGGCCAGTTCGCGCAGCGCTTCGATGTAGAAGCCGTTCTCGTAGTCGCCCACCGTGCCGCCGACTTCGATGAAGACCACATCGGCCTTGCGCGTGCCATCGCCCCGGACGGCCAGTTCGCGCAGCTTGCGCTTCACTTCGCCCGTCACGTGCGGAATCATCTGCACATCGCGGCCAAGATACGCGCCACGCCGCTCACGCTCGAGGATCTCGCTGAAGATCTGACCCGAAGTCGTGAAGTTGCGGCGGCTGAGATTCTGATCGAGCAGTCGCTCGTAGGTGCCAAGATCCATGTCGCACTCGGTGCCGTCTTCGAGCACGAAGACTTCGCCGTGGCGATAGGGGTTGAGCGTTCCTGAATCGATGTTCAGGTAGCCTTCCATCTTGATGGGAGCGACCACCAGGCCCTTGTCCTTGAGCATCTTCGCCAGGCTGCTGGCAAAAATGCCCTTGCCAAGACCCGACATCACGGTGCCCAGCACGATCACATACTTGTGGAAGCCCTTCTGATATCCCTCGGGGATCGGGCTGTAGAACTCAGAGTCAGCCGACGAGGTAGCCAGGTCGGCCAGCGAGGCTCGACGAGGGCTTGCATCCTGTTCCGGATCACCCCACGCGGCGGACTGCCCGGGACCAGTCGCATTGACTGATCGAGCGGGTCGGGCGGAGGGGTTACTGATTGGCTGATGTTGACCGTCGGGCTGACCGGGCTGGGCGGGCATGGGTGAGTGTACGCAAGGGTTCCTTAACCTTCCGCACACGCCGCCGACATTTCGTGCCCGATCGCTGGGACAAGGCCTCTCCGCGAAACCCAGAGCCCCAACCGGGCCCGATCGGGCATTCCAAAAAGACAAGCCGGGCGGTTTCCCGCCCGGCAGAAGTCGCTTACTGAGCCTTGCCAGCTTCCAGAGCCCTGCGGACCACCTTCCAAGGCCGGTCCTCGATCTGGCCCCTGATCAGCGTCAGGGTTGGCTCCCCCGCTGCATCCGAGGGCGAAGGAGTCACCCACAGCACGCCCCCAAGCCCGCCATTGGCCTCCAGCCACTTGATCGCCCGGTCCTTGGCTTCTGAGGAGTCGTGCGGCGACTGTCCCAGGGCCATTCGAAGCGTCGCGGCGATCGTCACGTCGCGATCGGATGCCTCCGCGCCACGCAGGGGCGATTCGCCCAGAAGCGTGATGCCTGACTTGGCGAGTCTGCCCGCCAGTTGCTCGAGCTGCGCGCGGTTGGCCTCGCTCCAAGGCTGCTTGAGATCGTTGATGATGACCAACTCTGCCTGTGCAGCAGGAGCCCCTGCTTCGACGGGCGAGATCTGCGAGGTGCTTGCGATGACGCTGGGTGCAGCCGGAGCCGCGGGCGGCACGGGCGCCGCCACGTCCTCAAAGACCGCACCTTCGTCCCACGCCGGGCCGGTGTTTGAACTCAGGAGAGACTGCGCCTCCACCACTGAGTTCTCCTCGAGGGCTTCGTTCTGTTCGCTGCTCACCAGGACGCCTACGCCGATGATGGCTCCAACGAAGACGCAAAGGGCCAGTGCCACGCCGCCCTTGGTCGGGTTGGTCTGGAAGTGCTGAGTCGCACGACGTCCATCAAACCTCGCCTTGACGCGGGCACGGGCGGCATCGACGCGATTTCGGGCGGCGTCCAACTGGGCGGTGGCCGATTGACGCAGTGAAGGGTCCATCAACGGGCGAGGCATTGCTCGGCCCGCGGCGTGATTCACGGGAATCGGCGGCGGAACCGCACCAAAGGGAACCGGCGCGGTTTCGACGTTGGGCGAAACAGCCCGCGGTGCAGCCGCCGCGGCGTACCCGGCGACGTTTTCGTGCCCTTCCACTTCAACCTGGCCATTCCACCAGTTCGTTACCTTGATGCGAGGGACGCGACGGCCTGCCGCGGGAATCGGCGACGGGACCACGGGCGAGCCCGCGGCAGCGAATGTCGGGCTGGCTGCAGCACCACCGACCACCGCAGCACCCGCTGCGGCGACAGCAGCCGCGGCGGCGCGAACGGCCGCGTCTGCACCGTGATCCACGTCATCGTTCGCCGCGGCGAAGCCGCCTCGCATGCTGGGAAGCTCGAAGGGCTTCACAGCAAACGGATCCTTGGCCATGGCGACATACTGCAAGTCGGCGAGCATGGCATCGGCGGAGACATAGCGCTTGTCGTACTCGGTCATCGCGCGGCGGATGACCCACTTGATGGATTCGGGGCAACGGCGAGAGATCTGGCTGAGCACGCCATGAGCGGGGAAGGAATCCTCGACCATGGAGTAGAGCACAGCGCCCGCGGCGAAGACATCGAACTTCGTGCCATCGACCTCGTGGACCTTCACGCCCTGCAGTGCGCGACGGACGAGCTCCGGATCGCGGAAGTACTCGGTGCCATGCGTGGTCAGGGTCATCGCGCTGCGGAGGCTGGACACCAGGCCGAAGTCGACCAGGTGTGCCTTGCGATCGGTGCGACTGGCGACGATGATGTTGTCGGGCTTGACGTCCTTGTGCCACAACCCGCCGCGGTGGTAGGCTGAGAGCGTGGAGACCAGGTCGATGGCGTAGCCGATGGCGGAAGCAAGCTGTGCGTCGCCGAGGCCACCAGCGGGGCTGGAGGCATGGAGTTGGCGTGTGACGATGGCGAGGCTCTCGCCGGGCACATAGCGCATCACGTAGTAGAAGCGTTCGGGCGTGAGTTCGTGATCGAGGATGAGCCCCATGCGCTTGGCGGCATCGAGCGAGCGGCTTTCGCGGACGATCTGTGGGAGGCTGCTGCCTTCGGCGAGGGAGAAGCTCTTGATGACGACCTGGCCGGGTGCAAGGCCCATGCGCTGCATCGCGGCGGCTTTGACGGCATCGGGCTCGGCGACGTAGAGCTTGGCGCCGCTACCGCCGGAGGCGAGGCTGCCGACGATGGTGTAGCCTTCGAACTGGCCGCGTTTGCCGCCGGGGCTGTCGGTGCCGCCACGTGGGAGGTCGGCTGTGGGTGCGGCAGCCATGACGGCGGGCAGGCGGCGTTCGAAGCCTTCGGTGAGGCTCTGGAGGAGGAAGAGGCGAGCGAGGTGGCCGATGCACAGGCGGTAGAGGCAGACTCCGGCGGTGCCCAGTTCGCTGGTGAGGGCGTTGCCGAAGTGGCGTGACGCGGACCAGCGCCCGATGATGATGTTGCCGAGGATGACGGGGACGTAGAAGGCACTGAGAAGAATGGCACCGACCAGGCGGAGCAGATCGGAGACCATGCCCCAGATGAACCGGGCGATGTGTGCGATGAAGGCTCCGATGCCCTTGAACACGGGCACGAGGATGAATGCAAAGAGCACTGCCAGCGCAACGATGGCGAGCAGTGCGAGAATGCCGATGAGGATGGGGCCGAGTACGGTCATGGGCGGCGCTTCCTGGCTGGAAGGAGCAAGAGAAATCCCTTACACGAGCCGCGATGCCTGATCTGCCCGCCGGAGTTCGGCCTGGCGGTGATGAATCTCCGCGATGGCCTCGTCAAAGAGCAGATCGTCAGAAGCGGCTGTCTCCTGTTTGGGAGTCAGGTCGATCCCGTTTCGCGCTGCTTCTTCAAGTTCCTCACGGGTGAAGGAGTAGGTCTGGATGACGGTCGCGAGTTTTCCCCGGAGCAGTTCGCGGACCTTTGCTGCTCGGCGGCTGACGGTGGGCTCGCTGATGCCCAGTGCCGCGGCGACTTCCTTGCCGGGCTTGTTCTCCAGCACCCGCATGGAGTAAATCGCAAAGTCGGTAAAGTCGCTTTCCTTCTCGGCGGCCTTGAGCGCGGCTTCGACCTTCGCGGCAAAGACCTGCTGCTCATAGTGGGCATCGACACTGATTCCAGGTGCAGCACCCATCCAGCTGTCATCCAGCTCCATGGCGCGGCGGGAGCCTCCCCGCTTCTGGGCACCGCGGCGGTCGAGTTCATCGCCCAGCACGTGCTTTGCGATGGCAAGCAGCCATGTGGAGAACCGGGCCCCGCGGGTGGGGTCATACCTGTCAATTGATTCAGAAAGGGCGGCGAGGGTCTCCTGGGAAAGATCTCGGACGGTTTCAACGCCGATCCGGCCCTTGCCCCATTTGGTGAGCTGGGCCCGGACGACGGGCCCGAACACTTCCCAAAGCTCGAACCACGCGGCCTGGTCATTGCAGCGCAGGCGCTTCACGAAGCCTGTGGTCATCGGGGTGATCATGCTCAAAGTCTATCGCTCCCTGAGCCTGCTGGGGAGGTCCGAAGTGGTCCTTCATGCGGCGGAAGATATTCGGGCGATCAGATGTGAAACTGGCAGAAGCGGTTTCCCAATGACCTGTCACCGAATCGTCGCACATGCCTCAAAGCCGACCAGGAAGGTGCGTCACCTGCCAGGACGAGCGAGAAGGCCGACCGGTTTGATGGAGGTTCCCACCATGTGCTTCGCCAAGCACCTCGTTCGTTACGGCGTGATCGCCGGTCTTGTGGGTGGCACCGCGGCGCTGGTCGCCGGCCCCGAGCGACTGGGCGCTCTGTTCACCCAGACCCGCAACTCGATCAACTCGGTCATCGACCGAAACATCGATGACCCCATCGCACTGCGGGTGCAGATGAAGCAGCTGGAGGGTGAATACCCCCAGCGCATCAGCGAGGTCCGAGGCGACCTTGCCGAGCTTCGCGAGCAGATCTCGCAGCTCAAGCGTGAACAGGCAGTCTCGGAGCGAGTCGTCTCGCTCGCCAGTTCCGACTTCGAGCAGATGCAGAACCTGCTCGCCAAGGCCCAGTCGACCCAGGAGACCATCAGCCTGGCCAGCGACACGGGCGAGCGTCAGCCCCACGTGATCCGCGTCGTCTTCAACGGCGAATCGCTTGATCTCAAGCAGGCTTTCTCGAAAGCCAACAAGATCCAGCAGATCCGCGGAGCCTACAGCACCCGGATGACCGAGATCGATCGCGATCTTGGCTACCTGGCTCAGCAGGAAACCCGCCTGACGCAGCTGGCCGAACAGCTCGATACCGAGCACCAGGAGTTCCAGGCCCAGATGTGGCAGATGGATCGTCAGGTCGATTCGATCGCCCGCAACGAGCGTCTGATCGGCATGATGGAGAAGCGTCAGCGGACACTGGATGAACAGGGCCGCTACAGCGCCAACAGCCTCGAGCAGCTCTCCTCTCGCTTCGCGGACATCCGCGCCAAGCAGGAGTCCAAGCTCGAAATGCTCGGCCAGTCGTCCAACGCGATCAACTACGAGGATCGCGCCAAGTTCGATCTGGATGCACGCAACAGCTACGGAAGCGTGAGCCCCGCACCTGTCCGCCCCAGCCAGAACGTGATCGAGATCACGCCCGATGCCCCCGTGGGCCCGGTCGCGCCGGCCTCGGTCAAGCCCATCGCGATGCGTCACTAAGCTCGCCGCGGCAAGCCGGACCGGCTTTCCCTACAGGGAGCCCGAACCCGCCGCGGTGATCAGAAGTGACTCCCGATCGCATCCACAGAACCCGCACATCACTGATGTGCGGGTTCTTCTTTTTCCATGGTGCGCTCCAAGCGAGAATGGCAAGGCAAACGCATCGTGCCAGGCTTCACGTATTTCCCCCATCACATTCCACTCCAGGTTCACGTGGTTTCGTGCCTTGCATCCTGACCATCCTGTCAATCCATGTTCCATTTCCGAAAGAGGAAGTCAACATGGATAGACAGGATGGACAGGATGAGACAAGATGCAGGGCAACAACGCATGCTCCATGTGCTCTGCGCCTCCTGTGTACACCTTTGAGCGGCTGCCAGGGATGAGTGAGAGGGCGGATTCAGTTTCAAGTGCGCCATGCACCCCAATCGAGCACTGATCACCCGGTCCCATGATGTTCCAGATCTCTACGCCCTGATGCTCTGAACTCTGAAATGTGACTTTCGTTCTGCCTGCCCGGCCTCAAACTCAGCCGCTCCACTCTCATATGGAAGCGGCCTGAGTTGGATCATGCATTTGCCCCGGCACGAATCGGGAGCCAGGTGGCCTTGCTGAACGGGCATCAATCCCGCCGCGGCCGGTGAATCTCGCCGGTGATTCCTCGCCAGATTCCAGGGTGGCGCACGAAGCCCGGCTCGCCTTCGGTGAGGCCATCAACCTCGGGGGTGCGCCAGATCAGCATGACGATTCCAGCGCAGGCCATGATCACACCGGTCAGGGCCAGACCGATGCGGATGCCGACGATGTCGCCCGCCACCTCGGCGATGCTCCCCTGGATCCAGTCAACGAGCAGGGGCGAGAAGGCCATCACGCCGTAGACGGCGGTGTTGCAGACGGCCATGGCGCGGCCTCGCATCGCATCGGGTACGAGCATTTGCATCGCCGCGAAGGTGGAGTTGAAGCTGATGAGCCACCCGGCCCCCACCACGACCAGACACGGAATGCCGATCCACGGATTGGCCCCGGAGCCAAACCCGGCGATGGCAATACCCGTGGCGAGGATGGCCAGCGGAATCAGGTGATGCTTGGGGTACCACTTGGGAATGGCCCGCATGAGGAACGCGCCGATGACCGCGCCCACGCCCATGAAGGCCAGGAGCGCGCCGTACCCGTACTCCTTCTGCTTCTCACTCCAGTCGCGCGTGAAGTAGACCACGCTGATGTAGAGAGGCAGCATGCGCTGGAGGGGCGAGGCCAGGAATCCGAACACGGTCATCGCGAAGAACGCGGCACGCGGCCCCGTTCCTGCCAGCGTGAAGCGAAGGCCGTCACGAGTCTCCTTCCAGACCGAATCGTGCATGTTCCGAGCCGGAGCCGGGCTGTCGGGCGTCGTGCTGACGGCGAACATCACGCCCAGAAAGCTCAGCGTGTTGATGGCAAAGAGCCAGGCCGGGCTTGTCGTTGCAAGCATCGCGCCCCCCAATGCAGGGCCGATGACACGTGCGATGTTGAACTGCAGCCCGTTGAGCACAATCGCGTCGGTGAGTTCCTCACGAGGCACCAGCCGCGGCGTCAGCACTTGCCACGCAGGCACATTGAAGGCCATCGTGATGCCCATCAAGACGCTCAGAAACAGAATCAGGTTGATCGAAAGCAGATTCATGGCGGCGAGCACGGTCAGTGCCAGCGCGATGACCATCATCGCCCCCTGCGACACAATCAGCAGTTTCTTGCGATTGACCCGGTCCGCCACCACCCCGCCCGCGACCCCAAAGAGCATCATGGGCGCCAGCTGCGCGACGGCGTGCATGCTGAGATAGAAGCCGGCATCTTCCTTGCCCGCCAGCACATTGATCGACCAGGAGACGCCAACAAACTCCATCCACGCGCCGACACTGCTGCCAAACGCGCCGAACCAGACATTGCGGAAGTGCCGATGCCGGA
>JBILUL010000217.1:0-6945 GCA_044371005.1 Phycisphaerales bacterium
CCATCGGTGGACCAGTGGAACTCACCGGCGTTGGTGACAAACCGCATGAAGTTGCCCGCGACCTGAGAATAGAGACCCAGATCGGAGGTGCCGGTGATCGCCGCTCCGCCCCGCTGAATCACACCATTGGCGACATTGATGCGCCCGTTGACATCGAGGGTCTGAGTGGGAGTACTTGTGCCGATGCCGACGTTACCGCCCTGGGAGACGCCGAGCGCTGTGGTTGAGGACGCACCGGCGACAAATGTTCGAAAGGCATAGTCGTACGTGGGCCCAAAGTCACTCCGCCCGCGGTTGTATGGATTGGTTGAGGTGGAACTGACCCAACCGACGTTCATGGTTGGGGCCGTAAAGCGGATGGTGTACACCTGACCCGAGGTCACCGGCGGCGGGTAGTTCAGTGTAAAGCTCTGAAAGCCGTTGAAGACTGGCGCGAACGTCACGGACTGGGTGGCCAGCAACTGGCCCCATACTCCTTCACCCGCGTAGATCGAAATGGTCCCGGGTGAAGCGCTTGGAAAGAGTGGACTACTGACCCGAAGATCGACCTGCAGCAGATAACCCGAGGCTCCTGATGTGAACGATTGCCAGTTCTCGGGATTGCCTCCACCACCCGTGGAAGAAGCCTCATTTGACTGATCCAAGGCGGAACCGGCGTACGACCGTCTCACATCCAGTTGCATCTGCGGATCAGGTCCCGACGCAGCGATCGCGACGGGGCCGGCCACTGAGACCGACCCGCCAAACGAGTTCGCGAAATTGCCGAAGGCGTTAGCCGCGTCGGTGCGAGCGGCGGTGGCGGGAAGACGAGCGGCGTTGATCGTTCCCGAGACGATGTTTGAGGCGTTGAGATTCGTAAGTGCAGCGCCGGAGCCGGAGAACGACGAGGCCGCGATGCTTGCAGCAAACGAACTGTCACCCGCGACACTGATACCGCCGCTGGCCGGCGGCGGGGTGTTCGAGCCGATGCTCAGGCCGACCGTTGAGCCGAGCGAGGGGCTTATAGCTGTGCTCCGTGCTGCGATCGTCTGGTTGTTGCCGGCAGCCACGGCCGTGTAGATCACGCCGGCGGGCAGGGCGGGGACACTGGTTACGCCGAACGCCGGATTGCCCCACGCGAGCATCACTCCGTCGCTTCGCAATGCGATGCTGTGCCGGTAGCCGGCCGCCACTGCGGTATAGGTCACACCAGCTGGTGGGGCCCCGAGGCCGCTGATCTGGCCGTAGTTGTTGCCCGTGCCACCCCATGCGACCACGCCGCCGTCGCTGAGCACGCCCAGGTTGTGGGTAGCGCCAGCCGCCACGGAGGTGAACCTCACACCGGGGGGCAACGAGGGAACGTTCAACTGGCCGTTGACACTTCTCCCCCAGACTGCCAATGAACCGTCGCTGCGCAGCCCCAGGCTGTGGTCGGCCTCGCCATTGGAGACCACGGCGGTGTAGGTCAGACCGGGGGGCAATGATGGCACGTCAATCTGACCTTGGTTGTTCTGGCCCCACGCGACGATCATTCCGTCGCTCCGCAACGCGAGGCTGGAGTTGAAGCACGCGGCCACAGCGGTATATGTCACGCCGGGGGGCAACGCAGGAACGTTCAACTGGCCAAAGGCGTTGCTGCCCCACCCAACGACCGTCGAGTCGCTCCGCAGCGCAAGGCTGTGAAAGCCGCCACCCGCCACCGCGGTGTACGTCACGCCCGGGGGCAACGCGGGGACGTTGATCTGGCCGCCGAGGTTGTACCCCCACCCGACTGCGGTGCCGTCACTGCGCAAGGCCAGGCCGTGGCCAAAGCCAGCCGATACCGCCGTGTACGTGATTCCGGGCGGGAGCGCTGGGATGGAGGACTGGTTGAAGTAAAAGTTCTGACCCCACGTGACCAGATCGAGCGAAATCGGCGCTGGAGTCAGACTGCTGAGCTTGGACAGCACTCCCTGGACGCTCGGCGCGAGCTTGTTCAGCGTCACCGCACCCGGTTGAATCGTCGGGTTCGGGAACACGCCGGTCAGATCACCACCCGCGGCCCAGTTCGTCGGCATCCGAGCCGCATCCAGCGTGCCGCTGGAGATGTTCGTTGCACTCAAGTTCGTAATCGCCGCGCCGTTGCCAGTGAAGACGTTCGACGCGTTCGTCAGCGAAAGCGGGCCGGTGTATGTGCCGCTCAGGAGACTTGAGGGCAAGGTGCCCGTCAGATTCGCCGCATTCTGATAAAAGCTGGGTGACTGTCCATTCAGGCTCGCGGCAGACTGCGCAAAGCTCGCGTTGGGGGTTGCCGTCATCTCTTGCCGCGACGTCAGTGTGGCATATCCGGTCGCATCCGAGCAGTCCTGACCGGCATCCTGACGGACTTCGATTTCAATGAACCGCTTCTCTCCCGTGAAGGCCGTGCCGAAGTCCAATGAGACCACGAAGCGGCCTCTTTCGATCACCAGATCGTCGGTGCACAGGGTGCTGCCAATCTGATTGCCATCGCTCGCGGCATCGAACAGCCGGAATCGGATGTCGAAGGTGCCTGCTGCCGGCGCCCCTGCCGCGGCGAGTTCGCCCTGGTAGGTGAAGGCAGTGCTCACAGGCTCTTTGGCTTCGGCGGGCAAGGCGATGGCCATCAGCGAGGCCAGGGCTAGGGTACCGGCGGCTGCCCGAAGGCTTGATATGCGTGCATGTGCTCTCATCAACTGACTCCAGAGGTACGGGACAGGCACGAGCTGAAAGTCAGCTGGCCACTCCCCGAGCGAGGAGGGACTGTCACAGGCGCACAGAATTCTCAGATACCCAAAGATTGCTGCTCGGAGGCTGCGATTTCACACCCTTTGCACGGCTGCTGTTCGGCTTCCATGCTCCGGGATCCGCCTCGCCCGAGCGCGGACGCTCCATCAGGATGCTGCGGCGAGGCATGGGCTTGCCGCGATCCAGCACGCCACATCGTGCGCAGAAAGGCCCCGGTGCCGCGATGGCACCGCGGTCTGATGGAGGTTGATGTGGTGTCGATCAGTACTCCGATGCAACTGGTGTCAGGTGAACACCCTTGTCGGCGGCTTGATTGAAGGCTTCTGGGTGAAGCAGCTTGCCTTTCTCAGCACCGACCTTGTCGACGCTGTTAGGAATGCGGTTCTTCTCCGCCCAAGCATCGTGGCGGATGCCGGTGATCTGCCACGAGACCTTGACGTCGGCGCGACTTGAACGGATCGTGAACTGGTTGTTCTTGAGCTCGCGCACTACCTGTGCCCAGAGGAGCTCGCCGGTGTCGGCTTCGTTGATGACCGTGAGTTGGTATCGGAAGTCCCGATTGAGCGCCTCGAAGTAGTGAGGCATGGTGATGGTTGCGTAGCCGCCGCCATCGGTGATGATGTTTCCGTTGTAGACATTCATCATGTCGGGCGATTCGACGAACGAGTGATAGAGGTACTTGTTGGTGGGGTCGAGGGGGTGGTCGATCTTGAAGGAGCCGCCACCCTTGGAGAGCGATCCGGTGACCGAAAGGTTGCCGGTCGAGCTCAGGGTCATGCGGGCGTTCAACCCGCCGGGGTTGGTACCGTTGTCGGAGAACCATTGAAAGGCACCGTTGTTCGTGGCAAAGCGCATCAACTCACCGGCCGTAAAGGTGTACAAGCCAAGATCAGCTCCAGGAAAGCTCCCTCCACCCTTTTGGATGGCACCGTTGTTCACGCGGATGCGGCCCGCGAAGGTCTGCGTGTCGCCTGCGAAGGTGTTGTTGACATTCAAGCGGGGGATATTGCCTGACAGCAGCCCATCGGCGAGGGTACCGGTGGTGAGGTTGGAGGCATTGGTGTAGAACGATCCGGACTGACCGTTTAGCAGGGTAGCATTGGCTGCTGTCGTCGCGTTGCTGGCGTTCGCAGCGGTGGTTGCTGTTGCCGCATTGCCGTTGAGTGTCGCGCTGATGATGCCCGCGGAGAAGTTCCCGGAGGGGTCGCGCAGCACAAGCGTGTCCGGAGTGTTGAGAGAGGCTCCGCTGGTCCGCGCGTTGTTGAGGCTTCCGCTTGTGATCTTGGCGGCATCGAGATTGGGGATCTGCGCGGTCCCCAGAGTCCCGGTGACAATGTTCGATGCGTTGAGATTCGTCAATCCCGCTCCCGAGCCGGAGAACGACGTTGCACTGACACTCGAAGCGAACGAACTGGCGCCAGCAACATGGATGCCTCCGTCTGCCGGCGGCGGGGCCGTCGAGCCGATGCTGAGCCCGACCGATGATCCGAGCGAAGCGGGCCGCTGGGCCGTTCGCAAGGCGAGGAAGTGATTGTTCCCACTCGCGATACCCGCATACACCGAACCGAGGGGTAATGCCGGGATGTTCAGCTGTGCGCTGCCACTACTGCCCCACGCAATCACCGTCCCGTCGCTCCGCAACGCGATGCTCTGAAGCCCGTTCGCCGCCACCGATGTGTAGGTCACACCGGGAGGCAGCGCGGGGACCGTCGTCGAACCAAAGGTGTTCTCGCCCCAGGCAACTACCGTGCCATCACTCCGCAGCGCCACGCTGTGTTGGTATCCACACGCCACCGCGACGTACGTCAAACCGTTGGGCAACGCGGGCACCGCTGTCAATCCAAGCTCTGGATAGCCCCACGCCACGATGGCACCATCACTGCGCAGCGCCGCACTGTGGAGATAGCCCGCCGCCATGGCGGAGTAGGTCAATCCAGGAGGGAGCGCAGGCGCGTTCAACTGGCCCTGGCCGTTCTCGCCCCATCCATCAACGGTGCCATCGCTGCGCAGTGCCAGTGAGGAATAGGTGCCCGCCGCGACAGCGGTGTAGGTCAGGCCAGGGGGTGCTGGCGTGACCGCTGTCTGGCCATAGTTGTTTCTGCCCCATGCAACCATCGTGCCGTCACTTCGCAGCCCAAGGCCGTGATCAACTCCGCTGGCCACCGCTGTGTACGTCACTCCCTGGGGCAGCGCCGGGACGTTGGTCTGCCCTTGCTGGTTGTTGCCCCACGCAACCACCGACCCATCGCTCCGCAGCGCAAGACTGTGGCCGAAACCTGCCGCGAGCGCCGCATACTGAACACCTGCGGGCAATGCCGGAACATCCAGTTGTCCGAATAAATTGTCGCCCCATGCGATCGCATCAAACGTACGGGCTGGCGTCAAACGGTTCAGGCCGGAAAGCACGCACTGCACACCTGGCGTCAGCTTGCTCAATGTCACGGTCCCGGCGCCAATCGTCGGGCTCGGGTAGAAGCCGGTCAGATCACCACCCGCTGCCCAGTTCAAGGGCATCCGTTCCACGTCGAGCATTCCGGTCGAGATGTTCGTTGCGTTCAGGTTCGTGATCGCCGCACCGTTGCCGGTGAAGACATTGGATGTATTCGTCAGCGAGAGCGGGCCGGTGTATGAACCACTCAGCAGGCTCGAGGGCAGCGAACCAGTCAAGTTCGCCGCGTTCTGATAGAAGCTGGGGAGTTGGTCATTCAGCAACGCGGCAGACTTCGCGTAACTTGCATGCGGAGTCGCCGTCAACTCCTGCCGCGGCGACAGCGTGGCGTATCCGCTCGCATCGGAGCAATCCTGCCCCGCATTCTGTCGAACATCAATCTCCAGGAAGCGCTGCTGGCCTGCGAAGGCCGCGCCAAAATCAAGCACGACCGCAAAGCGACCATTCTCGATCACCAGATCATTCGAACAGAGCGTGCCGCCAACCTGAGCACCACTGCCCGCGGCATCAAACAGCCTGAATCTGATGTCATAGGTGCCGGTAGTCGGCGCACCAGCCGCGGCGAGCTCTCCTTGATAGGTGAACGCTGTGCCGACAGGCTCGCGCGCCGCCGCGGGCTCGCCAGAGCACAGAACTAGGGCAAGCGCAGTGGAACCAGCCACAGCCTTGAGGCTGCCAATCGATGCTCGAACGCTCATTGATGCGTCTCCAGAGAGGAAGAAACTCCACCCTGATGACTCACCAGGTATCCCTTGAAGCGAGCGAATCTGATTCGGGGCGCACTCTGTCTCGAAAGTTCTCGCGAGTCCCGGGGCAGTGGCGTTCTGACCTCACCAAGGGCGCTTTTGCCGCACCAGCAGCCACAACCCGCGCAGGAAAGCCCCGGTGCCGAACTGGCACCGGGGCTGTGAACTCCGAAACAGTCTGTCAAGTCAGTGCGACGCCGCGGCGGGGTTCTGCTGCGCGGCGGCTCCGGCCGGTTCATTGAAGGCATCCGGATGGAGGTACTTCCCCTTCTCATCGCCGACCTTGTCGACGCTGTTGGGGATGCGGTTCTTCTCTGCCCACGCATCGTGGCGGATGCCGGTGACCTGCCAGGAGACGATCGTGTTGCCGCGGGAGCTGCGGATGCTGAATCGGTTGGATCCGTCGGCACCGATGCGGCGGACGACCTTGGCCCACACCACCACCTCGGGCTGATCCGCATCATCGATCACGGTGAGCTGATAACGGAAGTCACGGTTGAGAGCCTCGAAGTAGTCGGGCATCGTGATGACGGCGTAGCCGTTGTCATCGGTGGTCACTTCGCCGTTGTAGATGTTCATCATGTCGGGCGATTCAACGAATGAGTGGTAGAGGATCTTGTTCTTGGGATCGAGTGGGTGGTCGATCTTGAAGGAGCCGCCGGCCTTGGCGAGGGAGCCGCTGACGGTGAGCCCGGTTGAGGTGAGGGTCATCCGCGAGGTGGCCCCGATGCCATCGGGTCCAGGCTCTGTGAACCACATGAAGGGCGCGTTGTTGGTCACGAAGCGGATCCAGTTGCCGGTGGTCTGCGAGTACAACCCAAGGTCCGCTGTGTTGACAAGACCCGTGCCATTGGTGATCACTCCCTGGCCAACCCTGAGCTTGCCGGCCACATCGAGCAAACCGCCGAGGGTGGTGTTGTTGGAAACCTGGAGGTTGTCCCACACCGAGAGCGTCCCAGTTCCTGGGATATCGAGCGTGACGGCGTTGGCTGTCGAGACTCCCTGGAGTGTGCCCGGCAGGACACG
>JBILUL010000263.1:0-4603 GCA_044371005.1 Phycisphaerales bacterium
ATGCAGGACATCGTGGAGAAGGGGCGCGAAGCGGGCCGCCGCGTCCGAGACGTGAACCGCAAGTATTTCCGTCAGATTGTCGAGATCGTCCCGCAGGAAAAGCGTGCGGCGTTTGAATCCGGCTTCAATCAGGAGAGCTATCCCGACATCTACCGCAAGTCGTATTCGACTCGGGTTGCTGATTCGGCGATGGCGATGGCTGATCTGAGCGCGGAGCAGAAGGAGCAGTTGACGTCGATCCGCAAGCGATTCGACGAGGCCTTTGCACCGCTGCAGACCAAGATGGTCACGGCGACGATTGAGACCGAAGACAACTTCAACATCGCCGACATGATGAATCGGGGCGGGCAGGATGGCCCGATGTCCGAACTGCGGGAAGAGCGGCGTGATCTGGAGCGCAAGCTCCTGGACGACGTGAAGAAGGTCCTCAGCGACGAGCAGCAGACGCGGCTGCCTGAGCGTACCGAAGAGGAAATGGGCGGCGGTCGTGGCGGTGGCCCGGGCGGCGGCCGCGGCAACCGGGGCGGCGGCGGCCCCACCTGAGGACGATCAATCGCCTGAAGCGTTGAGATTCTGACGGAAGGACCCAGTTCGGACATCCCAGTATGCAGCACGACAACCCGCGCCGGGACTGGTGCGGGTTGTTTCTTGGTGCACGGGTCGTTGCGGTTGTATTCTTCAGCCGCACGTGTCCTTAGTTTGTTCGTATGGAACCTTGCTTAGCGAAGGAAACTGCCGCCATGAAGATCACCTCGATGAAGCGTGAATGTGTTGCTCACTGGACTGTCGCCGGGAGGCGGCTTGGAACGCTGGCGATTGCTGCCGCGTTCGTTCTGGGTGGTCAGGCCGTGACCTCATCGGCCAATGCCCAGGCCGTGGTGTCAATGACCCGCTCGTTGGGCGGTCCGGGCGGTTCGTCGGCTGTTTCGAAGCGGTCGGTGGAGAAGTAC
Organism: Phycisphaerales bacterium; assembly: GCA_044371005.1. Lineage (GTDB taxonomy): Bacteria > Planctomycetota > Phycisphaerae > Phycisphaerales > UBA1924 > UBA2402. The sequence continues at coordinate 951 of JBILUL010000263.1, forward strand.
GCACGCGTGCTTGCCTTCAGCGATGAGCAGAAGGAGCAGGCGATGGCGATTCACTCGGGATATGTTGCTGCGGTTGAGGCGCGCCAGAAGGCCTTCCGCGAGGCACTTGATGAGATCCGTCGCACGTCCGAGGATTCGGGTGATCACACGGTTTTCATGGAGCGGCTCCCCAAGATTGAGAAGGAGCGGACGGAATCGACCGCGAAGCTTGAAGCGGACTTCTTCACGGACCTCAAGTCACTCGCGGCGGGCAAGCAGGAGGAGGCGTGGCCGCGCGTCGAGCGCATGCGTCGGCGCGAGACGGGCCTGGCTGGCGGCGGGCTGAGTGGCGAGAGCATGGATGTGATTGAACTGGTCGATGACCTCAAGCTGGAGGGCGAAGCCGCCAAGGAAGTCGCATTGGTGCTCGAGTCGTACGAACTGGAACTGGATCGCCTGCTGGTGGCCAAGGCGGCCAAGGCTGACGATGGTGGTGGCTTTGAGCCGGGCAAGCCGATCGACATCGAGAAGCTGCAGGAAGCGATGGCCAAGTCGCGCGAGCAGGGCGCCAAGGTTCGGGACCTGAATCGTGACACGGCACGCAAGGTGCAGGATCTGCTGCCCGAAGGGCAGAGGGCCTCGTTTGATTCGGCGGTTCGCAAGCGGACATTCCCTCGCGTCTACAAGACGCCTCGGGTGAGCCGCGAACTGGAAGCAGCGTTGGCGATGAGTGACCTCTCGGGCCCGCAGAAGGAGCAGCTGCAGGAACTGCGCTCTTCGTACGAGCGTGATCTGGAACCGGCCAACAGCGCCTGGTCCAAGGCCATCGAGGAGAACGAAAAGAGCGGTCAGGGTGGGGCCATCGGCGGTGGCGGCGGGCAGATCAGCCTGGCCTTCGGCGATGATCCGGAGCCGCTCAAGGAAGCCCGCAAGGCCAGGCGAGAGCTGGATGAAGGGGCCTCGAAGAAGCTCCGGTCGATCCTCAACGAGGAGCAGCGGTCCAAGCTCCCCAAGCCTGCCGAGTCCGACGAAGGGACAGGCATGGTTGAAGGCGGCCAGATCATGATGATCCGCCGCGATGAATGACCCGGGGGTGTCCGGGCGTTGGAGCCTGGGCCCACGAAGACCATGCCGTGAATGTGCCAGTGCCAGAACCGGGCGTTCCGGGCCGAACAGGCCTGAGAACGCCCGCTGTTCTTGTACCGGTTCCGGTACCGGCGGGGTAAGGACGCGGTGAACGTCACCACGAAGGGCACGAATCAAGCCGCCAGCACGCCGCATCACGCGGCGGAACGGCCGGCATGCCTTGAACGGTGATACGCTCGCTCACCGTACCGCGTAGAAGGCCACGACAGGGAGTGTTTCATCATGGCGGCACACAGCATGACATGGTTGTTTGGGAATCAGGCCGCCGGGCTTTCGTCGCCCGCGGCTGCACGCTGCACTTTGGCCTCGCGCCTGGTGAACGGGCTTGCGATGTTCGGGAAGCGTTTGACTCGGGGGCTGGGGGCCGGCGTCCTGGCGCTGACGTTGGTGGTGGGGGCCGGCGCGACGACGCGGGCTCATGCCCAGTTCGGGATGATGAATGGTGCCCAGGCGATGCCCGAGGCGATCACCCGCCGCGGCTTCGATGCGTACACGCGGATCCTGGGGCTGGATGCCGACCAGAAGGAGGCTGCCAAGGCGCTCTACGAGGGTCATCAGGCAGCCTTTCGCGCGCTGCAGAAGGACATTCAGGACAAGATGGCGGCTCTGGGCGAGAAGGCGCGTGATTCAGGCGATTTCTCCGTCTATCAGAAGGACATGCCCGCGATGATGAAGGAGATCACTTCCAAGGCCGAGGGGCTGGAGGAAGGCTTCTTCACGGACCTCAAGTCGGTCTGCACCGAACCGCAGCTTGCGAACTGGGATGCGGTGACACGCTATCACCGGCGCGAAAAGGCGATGCGGTTCGGATTCGTGAGCGGCTCGGCGGTGGACCTGGTCTCCGTCATGGAGAAGCTCAAGATCACTCCGGCAAGCCCCGGCGAGGCCAAGGAGACGCTGCTTGCCTACGAACTCGAAGTGGACAAGCTGCTCGTTGAGTTCGAGCGCATGGGCAAGGATGCGCAGAAGGACATGTTCGATGCTGGCGCGATGTTTGACATGAAACGCGTCGAGGAGATGATGAAGAAGTTCTATGACTCGGCTTCGTCGGTGCGTGATGTGAATCGCAACTACGCCCGCCGTCTGGAGTCGTCGCTGACCGAGGATGACAAGCTCAAGTTCGCGGCGGAGATCAAGCGTCGGAGCTTCCCCCGCATCTACAAGACCTCTCACCCCCAGCAGCTCTTCGCCGCGGCCAACGGCTTTGCCGACCTGACCAAGGACCAGAAGGAGCAGCTCGTCGCGGCGCAGGAGACGTACGAGCGTGAGCTTTCGGGCGTCAACGAACGCTGGGCGAAGGCGACCGAGGAGAAGGAAGCCAAGGCGGGCGGATCGATCATGGTCATGATCCAGAGTTTCCAGGGCATGGGCGGCGGCGATCCGGAGGACCCGGTCAAGCTCGCCCGCGCGGCTCGCAAGGAGCTGGACGACAAGACCAAGGAACGCATCGAGTCGGTCCTGACGGCCGAACAGAAGAGCAAGCTTCCGGCAAAGAAGGCCGAAGGGTTCAACCCGATGGCCGACTTCATGCCGGTTGAGGACGAATCAGAAGGCGACACGAAGGAGTGATCGCCGTCAACGAGGTACCAGGGCGGCGGAGCGGTCGTTCGCTCCGCCGCCTGCATCGAGTCAGACGCGTCGTCGGGAAAGTCATCAGCCAATGCACATCGGATCCAAACTGCACAGCACGGACGCGGCGACAGTGAACTCGGCGGGCGGGGCGCAGAAGGCTCCTGGTGCGGCCGATGGTGCGGGGGTGCTCACCGTCACCCCGCAGGTTGATCCGGCGGTCGCCTCGATGATTGCGCCCGAGCAGGCGGTCCGTCTTCGCTGTATTCCGTATGCCGCACAGGGCCGGCGCGTCCTGGTGGCGATGCTGGATCCCAACGACACCGCCGCGGCGGATGAAGTCTCGGTCTGCGGCGGGCGGCCTGTGCGCCCCGTGGCCGTGAGCCGCGAGGTCTTCACCGAGCTGATGCGAGAGCAGTACGGCATCACCGCCGCGCAGATGGCGGCGAGGCTGAGCGGCACCGACGGGGGCGATGATGATCTGGTTTCCAATCTGGAAGCCATTGAGGCTGATGACCTGCATCGGATGGCCGAGCAGCCCTCGCTGATCAACCTGGTGAACCTGATCATTCTGGAAGCGATCCGCGCCCGGGCCAGCGATGTGCACGTCGAGCCCTTTGAGAAGAAGCTGGCGGTCAAGTATCGCGTCGATGGCGTGCTGGTGGAGCAGGAGCCGCCGCCGAAGCAGCTGCAGCCGGCGATCACCAGCCGCGTGAAGATCATGGCGGGCATGAACATCGCCGAGCGTTATGCTCCGCAGGACGGGCACATCTCGTTGCGATTCGAGGGACGCAAGATCGACATCCGTGTCAGCACGGTGCCCACGCTGTATGGCGAGAGCGTCGTGATGCGTATTCTGGACAAGGACGCGATCACACTCGACCTGTCGACGCTGGGCATGCGCGAAGCGGATCGCGACTCGATGCAGAAGCTGATCGATCTGCCCCACGGCATGGCGC
>JBILUL010000007.1:0-73011 GCA_044371005.1 Phycisphaerales bacterium
CCTCAACTTCGACGGCAGCGTGGCCGTGGGGTACTACGCGCTGCAGCCCTCCGATGTCCGCGCCTTCCGCTGGTCCGAGGCGGGAGGATTCGAGCAGATCGATGGCCCGCGCGGCCCCAGCGATCCCAACTACGCCCGCGCCGTTTCACGCGATGGAAAGGTCGTCGTCGGCGAATACCTCATCTTCGGCCTTGCGGGCACCGACGCCTTCGTCTGGCGCGAAGGAACCGGCTCAGTCAAACTGCGCGATGAACTCATCGATACCTTCGGACTCGAAGAACAACTCCGCGGCTGGCGCCTGCTCGTCGCCACCGATGTCTCCGCCGACGGCCAGGTCATCGTCGGTCAGGGCATCAACCCCAGCGGCTGCGAACAGGGTTTTGTCGTGCGTTTCAGCGGGCCCGTGTGCTTTGCCGACTTCAATGCTGACGGCGGAGTGGATGGCGCCGATATTGAATCCTTCTTCCTTGCATGGGCCGACAGCGATCCTCGCACCGATGTCAATCAGGATGGTGGCGTTGACGGCCAGGACATCCAACCCTTCTTTGAACAGTGGCAGAACGGGTGCTGATTCGGCAAGTCGCGGCTGACAACGTTCACAGAGAACTTCCCAACCGATCTGGTACGGAGCAGCCCTTCCGATCTGGCACACACTATGTAAGCCGGGCCTCCTGGCCGGACGGGACTGACGAGAGCATGCTCGCGTGAGCGAGCTGTCCCAAGAATGCGGGATCGGATCATCAGGTGATCCTTCCCAAAGTCGCAGCCGAACCAGGAGACCCAGTTATGGACCGAATCCTTGCACTTGACCTTGGCAAAAACAAGACCGCAGCCAGACTTCGCGTGGCCGATGGCCGCAAGGACTACTGCGTCGTGGTGCCGACCAAAGTGGCTGACCTGAAGCAGTTGGCCGAGAATGTCCAACCCACCGTCGCTGTCATGGAGATGTCCACCGTGACGTACTGGGTGCACGACCTGTTCGCCCAGATGGGCACCAAGGTGGTGGTCACGGCCAACAACAGCCCCTGCTGGAAGTGGAAGAACACGGATTGCAAGTCCGATTCAACCGACACCGACAAGCTCATCAAGCTGTATCTCCTGGGTGAGTTCGAGCCGGTCCATATCCCCGGCATGGACACGAGAGAATGGCGGAGCTTCATCGCGTTCCGGCGTCATCAGGTCCAGGCTCGCACTCGCATCAAGAACGAGATCAAGAGTCTGCTGAGCGCAAAGCACATCCCGATCAGCGATGCGGATCGGATTGGACAGTCCGATGGGTTGCTGCGGTACCCCTCGCACGCGTTGGAGCCGTGATCGGTATCAAGTGATTTCGCAGGCGAGACAAGGCCACCCAGACTCGCCAGATGCCCCATGCAAGGACGGCCGCGCAGGTAAGGGTGATCCACAGTGGCTTTGGCGAACTCATTCCAAGAGCAATCAATGCTGCCAGCCAGACGGCCGCCAGGCGCAGATTCCAGCGACAATGCTTGGCAAGCGCGGCGTCGCCCGCCAACATCGCCAGCTGAGTCTGGTGTGCGAGGATCAGCGCAAAATGCCCAAGCATGCTGGGAACAGCGATTGCCAGGATCACGCCCTGGGCGAGGAGTTGGTCCGACACTTCATCATAGAGCAACTCGATGAGAAACGTGGTGCACATGGTCGCGAGGGTACAGACTCGGGTCCAGAACATGATCCGGTCGCCACGTGCGGAGCCCAGGTCCCGCATGGGCGGCGAGGTAGCAAGCCAGCTTCCAACGCAGACCACACCCCAGTCGGCGATGGTGAGGGCCTGCTCGATTGGTTTCGAGAATGTCAGGTCCGTGCCCGTGACAAACTTCGCGATCATCGAACGTGCTTCCCATATCAACTGAAGGACGATCCAAACCTGAAGAATGATCAGTCCCCGCGAGATATCAAGTCGACGCTTGGCACTCATGGAGTTCAAGAGCGGAGCGGAATCGGTCGGTCGGGTCGTTCCGCACTCGGGGCATCGATCAATCGTGACGCCGCGGAGCGAATAGCCACACTCAGGACAGTGCGTGGATGACGCCTGGCTGTCTGGCCTGTGGATTGCCCTCGGGAAGGGATGCCAGAGCCGCCACCACGGTGTACGAACCAGGTCCGCTAGCTGCAGTGAGAGAGCTGAAACAACCCCGCCACAGTCAGGGCACTGGCTCATGGTCGAAGGATCAAGCGTTCGACCACACTGGCAGGAGGCTGACTGTCGATTGTTGCTGGTCTGCTGCAGGACTCGTGCGCTGGCATCCATCCCTGAGCTTTGCAGCATCTCCTGAAGTTGGGCCAAGGCAGCATCCGTCGACGGACGGTCGCCGAAAGCGGCGAAGGGGATCAGAATTACATCAATCTCGTACGCCGAGCGGATGCCGATGTACAACTCCGAGACCGGGCCGACCCAGTCGACCTGAGACCACGCGACATGGGTCGTGCCCGTCGCGGTGGACAGAACGACGCCATCCCTCGTTGCGACAAGATGCACCTTCGTTGGAGGGCGAGCGGTTCCGTATTTGGCGTTGCGATTGAGCCTGCGATACCTTCTGAGCCAGCCAGTGTTGACTGCGGCACCCCAGATGGAACAAATAGACAACCAGAACAACAGTTTGAGGATCAATCGGGGCGCGGCTTCCACCCCTTTGGCGATGACCACGATCAGGATCGCTGTCGAAACAGCGAACCCGGCCACGACCAGTTCCCGCCGCCCCAGCCTTCGAATGGCCGGATACGACGCGAGCAGGTACTTCGCCACGAACATGTCGTTGGTGCCGTCGCGGGTGAAGGAAGCTCTGAGGGTTGGTGTTTCAGTCATGCAGCACCCGTGGGTCGTCGTCCATCGCACCATTCGTGAGGAATGAGCCCGCTTAAGATCGCATGGTACTCATGCCCGGGCGACTGCGGCAAGTGGCTCAGAGTTGGTCAGCGGAGTATCCGATGGCACCCTCTCAGCGTGCTCAAGATCGAGATGGTCTACCATTTGAAGTTCGACACAAGTGGAGAGGCCCGCGGCCTTCTTCGAATACATCAAGGTGTTCTCCAGCGGTCAGCGTCTCCACGCTGCCCTGGACTCCCAGAGCCCTGAACAGTTCGAGGTGTGTCGGATCGGCAAGTCGAACGAGGTCAACGGATTCTTGGTCAGGAGAATGCTCTGCCGGATTCAACGGTGTTGGTGCGATCAGATCATCGAGAATGCAGAAAGAGAACTGCGCAGGCCTTATGGAACAGTTCGCGGAAATTCTCCGAAGTGCGCTGCCCACTGAGTTGTGGACACGGGCGACAATCCTGCTGGCAGAGGATGAGGGCCGCGAGGCTGATGAGGTGGTTCGTGCCCGCCTCCTGCTCGAACAGGGGCGAGGCCTGCTGCGTTCGGCAGAGATTGATCGCGGGCTTGCGTGCTTGGTCGCCTCGCTGATTGCACAATCGTCTGCGGAGCGTGCCGACCCGATCTCGGCGACTGCCATACTGCTCGAAGTGCTTGACTATCTCGACGATCCGCAGTTGCGCCAGTGGGTCTCGTCTCGCGGCTTTCTTCCATCGGAACATCCGTGCCATGCAAAGCTCCAGTGCGCCCGGCTCCACGCCAAAGCCCAGGTGCATGTCGATCAGGCTCGGTACTCCGAAGCGGCAGCCGTCATCGATGATCTGCAGAGACTCATCCGCGGCGATACAGGCACCATTCCATTCGATAGCCCGCTCCTCCTTGCGTACTTGAACGCGAGGCACTTGCGAGCGAGCTCGCAGATATTGTCGGGCGAGATCGTTGTGGCCGGTTACGAGTTGGCAGAATTGGCTCTCTGGCTTCAGCACGCGACGAGGCCGGATCTGCTGATGGTGGGACATCGCTTTGGGCGATCGTTGGTCACACTGTCGGATCATGCACCCACATCCCCAGCGTCCAAGCGTGGCACACTTCATTTCCGCTTTCCTTGGAGTGTCCCTTCACGCTTCACCAGCACTGCAAGTAGTTCATACATCCTGCCCATGTTGCCACTCCCAGTTGTGCTGGTGGGAGTTCTCTTCGCATCATTTCCGCAGGTGGCTCCACCCTTCCGTTGGGGTGGCGGAATCGTTGCCGGAGTCGCGCTCCTCCTGGCAGTTGGCTTGGCGCTCTGGCGATACATCAGCGCCTCCGTCAAGTCCGTTGACGCCACTGTCGTGATGGAAGATGGATTCGAAGTAGTGGGGAAAAAGAGTGGCGAAGTTGTTTTCGCGTTACCCTGGAGCGAGGTCGTGAGCATCGCGTTTGTCGGCGGTCGTGCGTCCGAGGAACCATGCCTGGTCGTTCCGTTGACCGACAATAAGGGGAAAATCCGCTTTGGCGTCGGAGGCCTGCACGCGGCTGGGGTCAAGTGCATCTGTCAGAAAGGCGAGGTTGGCGGCTTCATCCTGCCTAAGCCCGCAGCTCGATTGCCCTTGTTCGTCCTGGTCGACATGCTCGTACGACGGTCGCGACCCCGCGAGGAGATGCTTCCCGCCGGTACAGCGGTCGAAACCCGACTGCGATGTTGCGACCGTCCGGATCTTGAAACAACCAAGTCATTGAGCAGTGACCGTCACGGAACCTGCGCCCTTCGACGCTGCCGGACCTGCGGCCAGCCATGGCTGTACCGCTGGGACGAGTGGGTGGATTCCAGCGGCCCAGATCGTTCAACGACGTGGTATTGGCCCCTGAGCGAGGAGGAACGTGCCAGAATCGAGGCGGAAGGTTCGGAGCACGGCTTGGTTGAGAGCGAGCACGACCGGACCGTGTACATGTTTGAGCAGAGTGATGACAGGCCGGGTACAGTTTTTAGACTGGTTCGCGAGATCCCTGAGCGATTCTTCTGAGCGGTTGCGGCATCATGTTGGCGTTGCGGCATGAAGAACGAAGGTGCTTTGGAGCGATGCTGGGCGATGAAAAAGACAAACAGATGTTGGCCGTGAAAATACACAAAGCACAAATGCCGTGGTTGGGGCGTGGCTCGTATCTCGTTCCAGTGACCGATTGGCTAACTGAGCGAGTCCATGTCAAGCACTGGATAAGACCGCTCAACCGATTCGACGCCGGAAGCAGAAACGATGCCGCGGTACGATTCATGACATTGATTCGGGTTCCAGAATTGCACCCGGTGCTTCAGTTTGCGAACTGCTTTGAAAAGTATGCGATGGTCTGGATGGGCTGCCGAGTGGTTCCTGGGCCACCTCGATCTGCTTTTGAACAGGAGTCTGTGAAATGACGTGTATTTGTACGAGTACTACTCCGCTCGATGCATTGCGACATATCAGGTCAGCTGAAAGCACCATTGAACTAATCAACGAGTCGTCGCTCGAAATGCGGCTGGTTGACTGCCCCGTTTGCGGCCATGCCTTTCTTTTCGTCTGTGTGGTATTCGCCGGATATACGGACGATTCAGAGTGGGAGTACCGCGATTCGTACTACGTGCCGATTTCCAAGGCCGAACGAGAAGATCTTCTGATCAAGCGGCAAACAGAGGGGCAGTGCGAGCAGTTCGTCCGCGGGCTTAATCCCCCTCGACGACATATACACGTCCAATACTCGGCAGACGGATCGGTGGAGACAGAATGGCGAACCGGAAGCATTGTTATTCTGTAAACTACTCCGCTCGGTGATAAACGGGGAACACCCTCGGAAGCAGCGTGCGCTCGCCGGCTTCGCTGCGGGGTGTGGCAGACACATCTTCGAAAGCAGCGACGACAGGCCACAATCAGTCGTCGGTGCATTGTCGGAGCGATTGCCGCAAGGAACGAGGCCTCTGATGTCAAAGACTCACGGCAGCGCCGCCGGACCAGCGGTTTGAAGGGGTTGTGCTCATGGAATTGCTCTATACACTCAAGGTCAGCAAGGAATAAAGTGCTCGCGATCAAGCTCCACAAGACGAAAAAGCCCTGGTTGGGACGGGGATCCTATCTGGTTCCCGTAACCGATTGGCGAACTGGGCGAGTCCATATCAAGCACTGGATAAGGCTGCTCAACCGCTTCAACGCCGGTAGCACAAACGATGCGATACGATTCATCACATTGGTTCGAATTCCAGACTCGCATCCGGTACTGCTGTTTGCGGACTGCTTTGAGAAGTATGCGATGGCCTGGATGGGCTGCCGCGTGGTCCCTGAGCCATTGTCTGCGCAAATGATGCTGGTCCAGCGGCTTCTGATGCTTTGGCCCGCGGATCGTATCGACGAAGCACCTTCTCCGGCTCTCCTGCGGTCATTTAGCTTTCGCCAAGTAGGAGAGGCTCGCCGAATGTCGCCAGAACTCATACTGGCAAAGCGATTGCCACCTTCGGCGACTCTGTGGACGAAGAGAGTGCAGCTGCTGTATGGGAAGCCTAAAAGAAAGGGTGACAGTTGATATGAGAGCTCGCCAATGTGAACACCCGACAGACTTGAGCGGCAGAGCTTTGTGTCACAGCGACGGATTCGCCCCCGCATGCTCTCGCGGGTTGATCTAGTGGTATATCTTGATCGCCGGCCAACGAGCTTTGACCGCCGCGACGCCCGCATCCGTCACCAGCGTGTTGTTGAGATACAACTCGGTCAAGTTCTGAAGGCCCATATCCGAACTCGACAGAGCCCTGAGCCCTGAGTCCGTGACCTGGGTGGAAGCAAGATTCAGCCAAGTCAGGGCATTGAGGCCGGTGTCTGCTCTCGCTGCGGCCACCAGTCCTGCATCCGTAATCTGCGTGCCGTAGAGGTTCAGTTTCGAGAGTAGCTTGAGCCCGGTGTCCGCTCGCGACAGCTCAGCCAAACCTGCGTCTGTGATCAGAGTTCTGTCAAGGTCCAGAGTGTTCAGTGCCTTGAGGCCCGTATCCGCACGCGCCAGAAGCACCAACCCAGCATCGGTCACCATCGTCGAAAAGAGACTCAATTCGGTGAGGGATGCGAGCCCAGTGTCTGCTCGCGATATGTCCTTCAGCCCCTGCTCCGTCACGTGCGTGTTGCCCAGAATCAGGATCTTCAATGCCCTGAGTCCTGTGTCTGATCTCGACAGGGCTTTCAGTTCCGCATCCGTCACCCGTTCCCCGCACACACTCAACCAGGTCAGTCCTTTGAGGCCAGTGTTTGATCTCGCCAGTTCCATGAGTCCTGCGTGCGTTACCTTGGTGCCGCCGAGATCCAAGCCCGTAAGGGCCTTGAGGCCTGTATCCGATCGCGCCAACTCACGGAGTCCTGCATCCGTCAACTGGGTGTCCGAGAGAGAGAGTTCGCGCAATGCACTGAGCGCGGTGTCGGCGCGGGCCAGATGACTTACTCCCACATCCGTCACGAGCGTCTGGGTGAGGTACAATCTGGTCAGGGCCTTGAGGCCCGATTCCGGGCGAGCCAGGTCCATGAGCCCAGCGTCGGTGATCTGGTTGCGCCCGAGCAAGAGTTCAGTGAGGCCCCTGAGACCCGTGTCCTTCCTGGCAAGCTGCCGAAGCCCCGCGTCGGTTGTTGGCGTGTCATGGATGTCGAGAGTCGTCAGTGCCTTGAGGCCCATGTCCGAACGCGCCAGACTTTCCAGCCCCGCATCCGTCACGTGTGTGTTGCTGAGGACAAGCACGGTCAAGGTCTTGAGGCGTGTGTCCGCACGCGCCATGTGCATAAGTCCAGCATCGGTTACCGCCGCCCCGCCCAAGTTCAGCGTGGTCAGTGCGGTAAAGTCCGAGTCGGCACTCGCCAGGTACTTCAGTCCCGCGTCGGTCATCGTTCCCGCGGGTGCGCCGAGAATGGCCTCTCTGGCGTGGGGTGCCTGACCTACGAGTCGCAGTCCTGTCACGCGAGCGTACTCGGCCGGACCGAGCGGGTCGGTCGAATCAAGCCCCAGCGACACCCGGACTTGTTGGTCGATAAGGCCTCGCTCGGCAGCCGATATGGCCGGGACATCGGGCAGATCGGGCCCGCACCCGGAAACCAATATGCACGTAGCCGTAAGGGCAAAGAGCACTTTCATGGTGATGACGGTATGACACTGTTGTGTCCGACGCAGCGCCTTGTGCGCCGGCAGTCCAAGCCACAAGGGACGCGCACCTCGCGACGTTCCACTGCCAGGCATGGTCGCGTGGCCGACTCCAGCGTCTAGCGGTAGCCGCTGCCCCTTGACAGAGATCGTACGTCCCTTGCGAAGCTGACCGAGCATATCCTGCTGCATGAGCGATAAGTCAACATCTGCACTGTCTCGTGCCAAGGCGATGGCCATCGCGATGCACGATGGATGCGGCCACAAACGCTCCGATGGCGAACCCTACTGGCGTCACCCGGAGAGAATCGTCCAGACGCTGCACGCCGCGGGACTGGCCGAGGACGTTCTGTCCGCCGCGTGGCTGCATGATGTCCCTGAAGACTGCCCGGAGGACCGCGCGGGCTGCGAGGCGCTCCTCATCCAGATTGACCGCGAGTTCGGCTCCACCGTGGGGAATCTCGTCCGCGAGGTAACCAACTTCGCGACCAGTTCGGAGTCGATGGAAGAAAAGCAAGCAAGGTTGCGCGAGCACGCCAAGCACATGACCGATCATGCCAAGTGGATCAAACTCGCCGATCGCCTGGACAATATCTCCGGAATGCACGGATGGTCCAACCAGAAGAAGGTGCGTTACGCGCAGGCAACTGTGGCCCTTTTGGATGCGCTCCGCCCATGGCCGATGGGTTCCGACGCTCTAGCCGCGGGGATCTCGCAGCGGGCAAATGCCATCCTCGCAGCGGCACGTGCTGATTGAACAACCTGCTGTGGCAGCCGCGGGCCGAGTGCTCAGCATGACGATCTGGGCGACCCACCTTGGCGAGGACTCGAAGCGGGGATGCCAAAGAGCGTACGAACAGCGTGCAGCAATGGCGGGATGAACTGGATTGGGTATGCGACGGATCCCGTCTGAAACCGGGCAAGTTCGCGAGCATTTAGGCATTGTGCCCGCCCTTCAAGATGGGGATAATGGTGATGGCTCATCATGGAGGCCGACGATGCTGAGGTCAGAACGCACTGGCGGCGACATTCAAAGACTATGAAGCGAGGTTCGACGCGAACGAAACGTGGCACATCGCGATCGCCCCCGCGGTGTACTTCTGGCACACGAAGGCATCCAGACCATCGAGATCCAGCGGATGCTGGGCCGCAGCCGCGGCTTCGCGCAATGCTGGGCCTCCGCCACCGCGATGGAGGCATCGATGCCATCGCTCGCCTGCCGTACCCCGGGAACCACGCACGCATCGATGGCGTCCAGTTGCAGAAGTTCAAGGCCCGCATTGACGCAGGACCGGCCGCCAAGGACAAAGTCTGCACGCTCAGGGGTAAGGATGTGCAGCGAATCCTCGATGAAGAACTGGGGGTCAAATACTCGCTCCAGGCGGTGTACGACCTGCTTCATCGCATGGGGTGTTCGTACCTGGCTCCCCGGCCTCTCCACGAACACCAGAATCTTGAGGCGCAGAAAGAGTTCTCACAGAAGCAAGCCCCCCTTTGTCCGCACCGTTCGCGAAACGATTGAACCACGCCGCGGGAGGTGCCGCACCTATTTCATGGACGAAGCGCGATTCGGCCAGCAACGGACACTGACCCGGACCTGGGCTGCCCGAGGTTCCCGCCCCACAGCTGTCAAGCATACTCGGTACGAGTTGGTGTACATGCACGCGGCGGTCGAACCAAAGTCTGGGGCAAGCATGGCGATTCAGGCACCTCAGGTGAACACGGAGACGATGAACGTGTTGCTCAAGATGCTCAGCCGCAAGCTCTGCAAGAATGAACACGCGGTGCTGATCATGGATCTGGCCGGATGGCATCGGGCCAAGCATCTGGTAACGCCCGACAACATCACGGTGCTGTATCTGCCTCCGTATTCACCAGAGCTCAACCCCGTGGAGCGCCTGTGGGGGTACCTACGCAGTCACGACCTGAGCAGCCGAGCGTACAAGGACTACAACCACATGCTCGATGAGCAAGCCAAGGATTGGCAGGTGTTGACAACAGCGTTGCTCAGGTCGGTGTGCGCCTGCCCGTATCTCTCGCACGCGTTGGAGCCGTGATTGGTGTCACACCACGTTTGACTACCGATCGCCGTTGGAATTGGAGGCATCGTTTGCCTCACATCTGGCGAGAGAATAATGTATCACAGAGGTCTACCGGCGATGGGATGTACCAATCCTCCCCATTACGCATGCGTGCAAGCACGCATGCGGCCAATCACGAAAGTGGTCGAGAAAGCAACTGCAATGGAAAGCACGCTCCAATTCAGTCCCGATGGCCATCGGATTGTCATGGTGAACCAGGACTTTACGGCACGGATTTGGGACGCAACAACAGGCCAGGAGTTGGCAATCTTGCGGGGCCATGAGGATCAGCTGTACGCCGTCGCATTCAGCCCCGATGGAAGCATGATTGCAACGGCTTCGCGAGATCAAACCGCGCGGGTGTGGAGTGCGTCGAGCGGACGGGAGGTTGCGGTGCTCCGCGGCCATCAAGGTGGAGTTGATCGCGCATCGTTCAGTGCTGACGGAACGCGACTGTTGACACGGGCGATGGATCAAACGGCCCGGCTGTGGAGTTCGGGCGGCGGCGGCGAAGTGGTCGTGCTTGAAGGGTCGGGGAATCATGTGAACTCCGCGGCATTCAGCCACGACGGTCGTTGCGTGGTCACCGCGACGGGTGATGGTTTGGCACGAATCTGGGATGCGTCGACCGGGCAAGAAATCGTGGTCCTTCGCGGTCACGAGGCAAGCGTGAACTGCGCGGAATTCAGCCCAGACAACTCGTTCGTTGTGACTGCGTCTGATGACGCCAGTTCACGAATCTGGCGAACTTCAAGCGGGCAGCAACATGCCTTGCTTCGAGGGCACAACGCCCGCGTTGTTGCCGCATCATTCAATCCCGCCGGAAGTCTCGCCATGACCGCTGGCGGCTCGACCGCGCGTTTATGGGACACCTCCCGCTGGGAGCAGGTGGCTGTGCTGCGCATGCCACCGCTGGCCGCTAACGAGCGTGGGCCGTTGGAAGACCCGCCACGGGTGGCAGACTGGCACTTCTTGGACAACGACGATGTAGTGTTCGCGGCCTTCAGCCCCAACGGGGCGCGGGTGTTGGTCCTTTGGCGAGATTCATCCGTGCATGTCTGGGATGGGAGAACTGCCCAGCATCTCGGCACCATCAACGGATTTGGACGACTCCGTACAAGGGTGCGGCGCGGAGGAAAAGTCATGAGCTACATGCAACCGCTGGCACAGTACAAGATGCACTGCTGCGCTGCATTCAAGGCAGATGCCACGCAGATTGTAGTTGGTGCGGCGGATGCACACGCCCGAGTTTGGAGTGTTGACACATTCGCGGAAAAACTTGTGTTGCGATGCACATGATGAATCGCTCTGATCTGCGCCGGATTTCATTACCAACGTCAATGAGAGTCAGTGCATTGAACACGCTGTCGCGTTAGCGGCGGGAACTGTCTCGTGGGTAGGGGTGGCGGGTGTACGACCGGCGCAGCGCGATCGCCTCCGCGCAGTTCTTCTGGCGCTCGATGGCATCGAGACCCTCGAGGTTAAGCGGATGCTTGGCCGCAGCTGCGGCTTCGTGCAACGCTGGGCCTCGGCCTGCCGCGATGGAGGTATCGATGCGATCGCTCGCCTGGGTCGAGCTCAGCGCACCCGTCAGGCCGATGGTGCGCCGGCTGACATCGGCTGAGACTGGGATGAGGTTGCCACAGCGATCAGCCTCGTTCGCTTTCAAGGTCCGACTTACGCCCATGCAAAGTTTCGGTTCATCTTCAGCGCCTCCGGAGCTCTTGCGGTTGTCAACACTGGCCTCCGGCTGAAATCGACTCCGAACAAGAAAGACGCCGCCTTCCAGATTTGACGGAGGTTGCCCCGAAAGCCTCCTGCGTACTGTTGACTCCCATATGCCCGAATCCGCGCGCAAGACCGACGCTCACACCTGCCCGTCCTTCACCGGCAACACGCCGCACGAGGGCGGCCCGATCAGTTCTCCCTGCTCGCCCAATGTCGATGTCGAAGACCAGCCCGCATCCCGCGGCTCGAAGGAGAAGACCTGCGACTTCGCGCTCTGCAAGACGGGGGAACCGGACTTCATCGCTCAGGGATCCGGCACGGTCCTGATCAACGACATGCACGCCACCCGCGTCGGCGACATGACTGAGCACGCGGGCGTGATCACGGGGCACGCGAGCAACGTGGAGATCGGTGGGCCCACGGTGACGTTCAGGAAGATCGAGAAGAAAGGCCCCGCCAAGAAGTCGGACCGCAAGAACCAGAAGAGCGAAGGCAAGACGGGTGATGCGGACGCGGGGAAGCAATCCAAGCAAGCCGGGACCAAAGAGCCTGGCAAGGAGAGCCCCGTCGGCGCGTCCAAAAATGGAAACGTCTTCGCGCGGTTCCGCCTGGTATCGCCCCCGAACCCTAAGGTCGGTGATGAGTTGGTGTTCGAGTGCACATCATGGGATCCGGACACCGGCGGCACATCGGATAGCCCCAATCCGGAGCGGATCGTCTCTCGTACGTGGAGACTGGAAGGTGAAGGCATCGCAAGCGAGACGGCGGATACAGGTCGAATGCCTCGGTGGATTGTTCGCGCGCGCAGCTCCGCGACTCAGGCACCGAACGCAACAGCCTCCGAGCCCATCGCCGTTCAGGTGATTCACCAGGTGGCAGATGAGCAGAGTCACACTGCGGAGACTTCGTTGAGCGTGAAGCTCAGCCCCGTCGATCAGATCATTCCGAAGGCGGTCATCACTCTCCTCCCGAGCGCCGTGGAGCAGATCCGCAGCGCTGATTCCTCTCCGACAAAGCGAATGCTTCGTTGCGATTCCTACGATGATCGGCAGTCGGCATCCAGGGAGCCAACGCCGACAACGATTCTTGCACGAACTTGGTCTGCCACAGATTCACTTGGACGCTCATTGCCGGTGGAGCGCCTTGACGAGGATGGCCGGTTAGCCGCAGTAGATCCTGCGATGGACTCCGCCCGCACGGAGCAGACCGCAGATGCTGGACGAGTTCTCGTGCGATTGCACATCAAGACCGCCTCGGGAGACGATGCGGACGAAGTCGAAGTAACCACCGATCGCGCCGACTATGATTTGGCAGTCGTCGCGGCTCGCGAGTGGACATGGTTCTACTCGCTTAGAAATGAGTGGCGGCGCGAGAATTGGTGGGCAGTGAATTTTCAGGCAAGGATTACGTTCGACGTTCGGCTTGAGAAGGGAACCAAATCGCCGCCGTGCCAGCTGTACTTGCTCTTTCGTCAGGGAAGCCGGGTTCTTGTGCTCGATAGAAAGGAAATCGAGCCATTGAGCCAAGGATCACTGACCTCTATCACATTCGAGATCCCGTGCTTTCCAATGTCAGAAACTCGATTCTCGGGATGGGGAGAACTTGTCGGCGAACTGAGAGACGGCACCAATGCCAAACTCGCCGACCAAAGCCTGAGCAATAATGCGAAATCAGTCGAGGTCTGCCTCGCAGACCCAGTGCCCTCCCATGTTCGCATGGATAGCTTCCCTCATGATGGCTCCAAGTTTGGAGCGAACGGGAAACTCCAGGCGTGGATCAAAGCATACCAGTGGGCGGAGCAGCACAATCTTGAGGGGGCGACTGCTGTACTTGAGGAAATCATCAATCTATGCAATTCGATTGCCGACTTTGCCGAGAACTTGGTGTTTCGGCAGAAGATCGAGCGGCTTCTCAAGACAAAGGTATTTGCTACTTCTGTCGATCAAGAGACACGATCTTGGCGGGACAATCAGGTGAAGGCTCGTGATTGCTTCCGTGTTCACTATCAACTGATAGAGACGGACAGTGAGGTTTTTATTGACAGGCAGGGCACTCCCACATTCGGAGAACCCAACCCTGATCTGTTCTATCTCTGGTCCGATACGAACTATGTGTCGAATTGGCATAGTTTGTACTAACGGGACTGAATTGAGGCAGATCATCGCACGTAGGCCGCTGTTTTACATTGGTCGGCCACTCGAGATGAGGCTAACGATGCCTCGGACTCCGCTGGCGAATTGCTGCCGCAGGTGTAGTGCCGCCATGGAGTGCCCCCCAACTTGCTGGACAAGTCGTACGGCTGTTTCCCCGTTGCTCGGCTCGGGCTCGAGCGGGGGCACTACAGCAGTGGGATTCGGGGAGGCCTTGGGGCAGAAGAACGGTATTGCTATCGGATGGAATGCTCAAGGAGTGCCTGGCTGGTGTCATTGTGTACGCTGAGGGCGATGTAGATCCTAGATGCCTGAGTCCATAGAACGAGAGCGATCGTGGCTGATTGAATGGCTTGTTGAGTTGGTGGATTGTTCATCTGATTATGATCCATTTGCCCTGCGCGTTCATCAGCCCGGTAGGAATCTCACCCGTTCCCGCTTCGTTGAGCGTTCTTAGGGCGCCACCGCCATCGCGTGACTTCGCCCAAAACAGCCGACATTCCGCTTCTGCCACGAGAAGCAGGTCGGAAGTGGAGCAGAGGTTGACCGAGAAGTTGCCCGCTTGCGTCAGCGACCGTGCGTAGACCCGGTCCATAACAGCCTGGTCGCAGTTAAGGCTGAGTGCGAGGTCGCTGATTCTGTTTCGCGTAGCTGAGAGCGCGTGCTCGACATTTCTTGCGGCGATCGCGACCTTCAAATCGTCGAGAACTGCCCAAATGGCGGTCAGATCAGCTGCTGACGGCCTCCACACCGGTTCTGATTTTGTCCATAGATCGAGGACTGGGAACTCCCCGATCTGAAAGGAGTCTGGTGTTGGTGCCGTTGATGAGAACTTCTTCGCGAATACTGGCGGCGGGAGGTGATCGCCATTCGGCAATCCGGCTCGCTCGATTCGAACCGAGACGGCTGGCGGACTTGCACCGGCTGGCACCGCGGATGGACTTGACATCGCCACTTGGATCGTGTTGTCGCCGGGCTGCAGCCACTCCGCGATTGCCAGCGATTGTGATTGACGACCCTTTGCGTCGACTACGGCGACTCCGTTCACAATCACCACGCACCATTGGGCATTCGACGTTACAGAGAGATGATACATGTTTCACCAGGTTGCCAGTGGGTGATCGGAAAACCCCACAGATTCGCCGCACGTGAACAATTCCGTGGACCCTTCGACCGTGGAGTTTGAGAAAAAGCCCTTTTTGACGATTCTCACGTATGCTGTGACTGGCTTCAGCTTGCCTTCGCAGGTGGCAAACAGGCCGCGATCATTGACTGTGACAGCGCCGTTCAAGTCCGCGCCGCCTTTCCCGCCGACTTCCACTGTACAGCTCTGGATCCATTCGGAGCCTATTCGAAGAGCAAGCCCTACTGAAATTTCAATGCCAGCCCCGAACGCTGCGCCGATGCCTGCACCGAACGAACCGTCCGTATAGCGTACAACGCTGATTTCGCCCAAACCGAGAGAGACGTCGAGGCTGCCGCCAATCACTAAGTCGAGCCGGATCGAATACTCAGTCAGGAAGCTGGTGATGTTTGGCGGAATGGCGAACATGGTGCCCGCAATAGCGAGCACGTTGATGGTTACTGATCCGAGCTCAAGGCCGACATTGACGGTGCCGGAGCCCTGGATACACCATTGGACACGCCAATCGCCAGGAACTTCACGCCAGCCCCACTGGAGTCCAAGTTCCCCTCGAGCGTCCTTGAGTTCGGGCCCGTCAACAATTATCGGCTGGGCAAATCGTCGGGCCGAGCTCGCGACGTCAGCCCATTCACTTTCCTTCATTCGCTTACCGATGCCGGTTGCACTGACTTTCAGGGCTACTTGAGTCGGCTGGTACATTTCGATGTGGCGTTCAACATGCGTGCCGTCGCATCGCCGACCCATCGCTACAAACTTCTGTGGTTCGTTTGACTGCCAGAGAGGCTCGTCGCCAGCCCAACGAACTTCAAACGTATGTTCCTTTCCGTCAACCCAGCCCTCAGTACTCGGAGGCGAGCCGGAATCAGTCAGGGCGGTCGCGTGAGGGCCTGCGCATTGTTCGCCGCCGGCAAGCAATACCGTGATCTTGTCGATTCCACCCTGAGTGACCGTGTATGACACCCCGCCATCCGCCACGCCGCCTTGGTGATCGGACGGGCTCTCGGTGCTCGCTGAGAACCCTCCGGCCTTGCCAGTTCCGACAACTTGAAGCACGCCGCTCGCCCCAGCCGTCCGTTTGTGATCACATGAGACGGTCAGGTCAGAAACCGAGCATTGGGTCGGCTTTGGCTTGGGCTTGGGCTTTGGTTCTGGCTTCGGTTCTGGCTTTGGCTTTGGCTTGGGCTTCGGTTCTGGCTCGCCGACTTTGTTCCCCTCCGCCTTCTTCGCCCCACCATCGCGCTGCTTGATCTCCAGCACCGTGACCGTCGGCCCCCCGATGATCACGTTGGCCGCGTGTCCCACGATCACGCCGTTGTGCTCGGTCTTGCTCGTCAGCCTCGCCGCGGGCTGGTCGTTGATCAGCACCGTCTCTGATCCTTGGGCAATCCGGTCCGGACCGCCCACCACGCACTGGGCAAAGTCCACCTTCGCCCTCGCCGCGGCGAGATTCTCAACATCCACATTGCCCGATCCTGATTTGATCGGGCCGCCAGTGTGCGCCACCGGACCGGGTTCCGAGGAGGGGCACTTGTGATCGTCGCTGACTCTTGCTGCTTCCAGATCAGGCATCTTGATCCTCTCGCCCTGTCACCCGCGCTGCTCAGCGCCACAATCGCGCCCTGCATAGCGGTTCAAGCCGGTCCATTTTCTCACGCCTCTGTCGCGATATGGCGGCATCACCTGCGATCCGGGAGATCATCCCTGCCTGGAAAGCCGCGTGATTGGCGGTTGCTTCGCCCGGAGGAACTTGAACTGCTACTCGAACTGCCTGAGTTGCTCCCCGAGTCGTTGCGGTCGCTTGAACCACTCCCGCTCCCTGAACCGCTCGAACTGTTGCTGCCCGATCCACTCGAGCTGCCCGATGCAGGTTCGCTCGATGATTGGCCGCTCCCCGAGCCGTTCCCGGAACTGCTTCCCGAACTGCTGCTGGAACCGCTGCCTGAACTGCTCCCCGAGCTGTTTCCTGATCCGCTTTCGGAGCCGTCGCCCGAGCCGCCTGCACTGCTGCTGCCCGAACTGCTACTGGAGCTGCTGCCAGAACTGCTTCCAGAGTCGTTTCCAGAACCACTCCCAGAACCACTGCCCGAACCACTGCCCGAGTTGCTCCCAGACTTCGACCCTGAAGACGAACCGCCGCCCTTTCCGGAACCACCCTTACCCGAGCCGCCGCCCTTCCCATCCGGACCTTCCTTGGGCGAACCGCCTCCTGAACCCGAGGTACCATCGCCGGGGTTGTTCTTGTCCGCGTCGCCACCATTGCCGTTCTCGTCGGCCTTGCCCTTCTCGTCCTTCTTGCCCTTCTCATCCTTGTTGTCCGAACCGCCACCATCCTTGGGCGCGACATCCTTCGGGTCCGGGATCGCCTTGTTTCCCGCGTCGTAGGCCTTCTCCGCCGCCTCGACAATCTGCTTGGCCTTGGGTGGGAGGAATGGTTTGACCGCATTGATCAGCTGCTTGATGTCCGGGTTGCCACCCGTCGCCATGTCAATCAGACCACCGAATTTCTCCATGCCCGGGACCTTCTTGATCGCTTCGCCCATCTCCTTGAGACCCGCGGGCATGCTCCCTGCTCCTCCGCCTCCGCCTCCGCCTCCGCCTCCGCCGCCCCCTCCTCCGCCCCCGCCGCCACCGCCACTGCCGCCACTTCCACCTGATCCGCCCTTCCCATCGCCCGAGGATTTGGCCGGCGCGGCAGGAGCCGCGGCAGCACCATCACCCAGCGACCCGGCCGACGCGCCCGAACAGTTCAACTTGACCTTGGCACCCACGATGTCCACGCCACCGGCATGAATCTTGATGAAGTTACCGCCGGATTTGAGCGTGATCTCAGGACACTCCAGCACCATCTTGGCGCCGGCCTTCATGCCCGCATTCGTCGCTGCTTCGACAATGAAGTCCTTCTTGGCGACAAACTTGGTCGTCGCGCCCGATTCGACACTCAGCTCACTCCCGACCTTCTCCGTCCGATTCACGCCCACGATCAGCGTGTCGTTCATGCCCACGATCCCCACCCGCTTGAGCCCGACCATCGACATCTCAAACAGACCGATCGTCTCGACATGCGCAAGGCCCGTCTGAATCGTCTTGGTCACGCCCGTCAGGTAGTTCTCCGAAATCATCACCGACTGGGCACGCATGCCCATCACCGTGTGCGTTTCGTTGCCATCGACCGAGATCGAGCGGTTGGCCTTGACCTTCACATCCTGGTTGGACCCGACCTCCACCTTCTCGTTGTTGCCCACCTTGCGTTCGCGGTTGTTCACCACTTCGCGATTTTCATCGTTGAGCACCGTGTCCTTGCGGTTATTCTGCACCAGGTGCACTTCATCCTTCTGGGCTCTGATGAAGAGCTTCTCGGAGCCGCCCGAGTCGTGCATCGTGATCTCATTGTGCCCGCCGCTGCCTCCCAGACTCTGCGACCGCATCGTCATCTGCATCGCCGATTCCATCGCATTGCGAGGATTCACCTCGCCCTTGGCGCTGTCACGCCCTGCAGCCGAAACCGGCGGCATGCTGTCGGCGTTGTACACCCTGCCCGTGATGATCGGCCTGTCCGGATCAGCCTCCAGGAACTCAACGATCATCTCCTGGCCGATGCGAGGAATCTGAATGCCGCCCCAGCCCTTGCCCGCCCAGGGCTGGCTCACCCGCACCCAGCACGATGAATGCTCATCGCTCTTCCCGTAACGATCCCAGTGGAACTGGAGCTTCACCCGACCGAACTCATCGGTGTAGATTTCCTGCCCCGCAGGACCAACCACCATCGCCGTCTGCGGTCCGCGAATCTGGGGCTGCTGTGCCTCCCGCCTGGGACGCACCTGGACCTCCACCGGCAAGGCTTCGAAATCGCACGTGAAGACGAACTCGTTGTGGCTCTTGTGATCAGCATCGAACGAGCCCGCATCTGCTGAGATCTTCACACGCGTGATCAGGTGCTCTCGATTCTGGTCCTGCCGCGGGTGGCCCCCAAGGGTCATCCGGGACCCCGCATGCAGCAGTCGCGAGGCCGTTGAACCCTCGATGCGCATGTGCTGCGAGGCTATCTCCTCCATCCGCGTCCGGACAAGCGAGTCCCCCTCGGCATGGCGGAAGTACGAGCCGGGGTAGTCAAAGACCTCAAGATCGGCCTGTGCGTGCTGGCGAGTCCGCTCGGCCTTTGCCAGCAGTGAAGTGGAGGGGTTCTTGAAGTCGTAGTCGGTCGCCTGATAGCGGCCCGGCTGCACCTGCGTCCGAAGCCTCCACTCAAAGACCGCCGCGGGGTCGGACTTTGCCTCCGTCCCGGGAAGATACTTGAGTGTCACGGCCTGGCCGGTTGCGTCGGTCTTGACGGTGTTGCCATCCACAAGCGTCAGCGTGTGATTTTCCGCCGCGTGGCTGAAGAAGTAGTAGATGCCCTCGTGCTCCAGCAGTCGCTGGACGAAATTGAAATCCGTCTCCCGGTACTGCACCTTGTATTCATGCTGCGGATACTTGCGCATCACGCGGCTGACCATGTCGCACCCGGGTGATTCCTTCATCACCGTCGAGACGATCGAGAGCACCGATTCATTCTGAAAGATACGGCAATCCGACGTGCGCGTCATGAACCAGGTCCAGGGCACGATCACGGCCATGTACCCGGCGAGCCCCCCACGCATCGCACTGGTCTGCTCGAACTGGGCGATGTAGCCCGAGAAAAAGCGGATGGACCCGTCCGGAGCATTCAGCCGAATCGCCACCTTCTGCCCAAGTACCTTCAATGGATCGATGGAGTGGTTCTCGCTGCGGAGCTTCGCGACACACTCAAAGGGCCTGCCCAGCTCTTCGGTCCAGGTGAAACTCCGCAGCAGGAGCGCATCAGCTTCCTGTCCGCCCACCGAGATGGCGATGGGCCGGTCCGACTGCGTCCAGACGCCGGCGTCGGATGCAGTCGTCCGGGGTGTCTCGCTGCGAGCCGAGGATTTGCCCGACTGACCCGCTGCCGCCGACTTGCCCTTGTTCTTGCCCTGCATCTTCACGCTCCTCAATTCAGCCCGATCCCCGGGACCACACGATGAAATCCGAAACACCCGCCAAGCACGATGGGACTGGACAAGACTGGCATGCCATCACACGCCGCGATTCGCTCGTCCGAATTCCAAGCCGCTCACGAGTCAGCGCCCTTGAGCCGCACCGCCAGCCACGCCCTGGCACGATTCCAGTCCGATTCAACCGTTCGCAGCGATACACCAAGACACGCCGCAATCTGTTCGTGGGTGTATCCGGCGAAGAACTTCATTCCCACCACCTCGGCATGCCGCGGATTGAGCTTGGCCAGTTCATCCATCGCTGCCGAAATCGCTTCGCAGTCCGCCTCATCTCGCCCGATCGCCGCGTCCGCCTGTTCGATTGGAATGCGGCTGAGCAACCCGCCGCGTTTTCCCGACTTGCGGGCCCGCGCGTGATCCACCAACGCATGACGCAGCACCTGCGCGGCACGCCGGAAGAAATGCTCGCGATTCACCGCGACCTCACCCGAGGCCGAAATCCGCAGATATGCCTCATGCACCAGCGCCGTGCCCTGCAGCGTGTGCCCCGCGGCCTCCCGCTTGAGGAGGAATCGGGCAACGCGGCACAGCTCGTCGTATTCGGACCGCCACGAATCGCCTTCGGACGGCTCCACCATCGGTGATCCACGATCCTCGTTCATCACGGCTGCTTCCCTCGGCAATTCCATCAAGACCCGCTGCCCGCATCCCTTATGCGCCGCGGCGAACACATCCAGACCGCCCGCGAGGGCAGGCCCCGGGGACTGATCGTATTCTCGCCTGCTCCCCCGAAACCACCCTGGTCCCGCTGATTCACGGGTACGCGAGCGATCCGGCGAGGCGCCGTGCCGCCCATCGTGACGCTCCAGACTAGATGCGAGCCTTCGCGGCACTCAGAATCCCGCGAACTTCCGCATTGAGCGAGTGTTCCGCAAGCAGGATCGCCCGGATCCGTCGCATGACATCACCGAACAACTCAAGCGATTCATCGAACACGGTGTGCAGAGACTGATCACCGATGCTGCCAAGGTCCGCGTACGCGCTGTACGGGCCGCGATCCGGGAACATTCTCGCGATGGCGGCCAGAACCCTGTACCACAGATCCGCAGGAATCACACTTGCCAGCGATCCTTCCGATGCCACCGCCGGATCAAAGCACTGTTGCGGGCCCAGCTTGGTCGCCCAGTTCTGCTTGCCCGAACCGAACTGCCCGGCGATGCTCTGTACAAGCGAGTCAATGAGCGGCTTGGCCGGGTCTGGCCTGCCCAGCGTGTTCACGAGATCAAAGAAATCCCGCCTGACCGCCGGCAGATTCGAAGAGGTCCCGCACAGCAAGGTCCGCAGCGCCAGAACTCCGAGGCTGTGGAGATCAAACGGGGTCTTCCTGAACGCAATCGTTTCAAAGGAAACGTTTCCGATCTCCTCGCCGACGCCGACCATGACCTGCAGTGCCTGCTCATGAAGCCGCTGCGCAAACGTGCGAACCGCAATCGACGGTCTGGATTGCGTCAGATCCGCGGGACTGATCACGCTTCCGAAGAGCTCCACCGGCTGCCGACGCACCGTGCAGTCAATCCTGACCAGATCATTGATCCGAACCAGTGGCGGGTTGTCCGGGTACAACGCCAGTTCGAACGAGTGCTCCACGCCCCCGCCATCAGCCGCACGCAGCTCCGAACGCTTGAGCACAGAGAGCCTTCCCCGAGCTCTCGAGCCGGCACCCGAGACGTCCGGGCTGTATGCCGCGGCATCCATGTCCATGTCACCCGCCCCAAGCTCATCGATGGGCGCGAAGAAGGGCTGGCTTGTCGCGCGAATCGGAAGCCGAACCCCCTTCCCCGGACGGGTCAGGATCGTTCGGGAAGTCCAGAGCGGCGGAAGATCCGGGTCATGGCCGCCCGTCATCACGCTGAAGCTCGAAAGCCCCAGATTGAACATCGGTGACTGCGCCACCGTCACGAAATCCCGGACCGCCGCGATCGCACCGGTCAGCAATCGAAGCTTGAGGTACAGCACCTCAAGGATCTGGCCAAAACGTGAGGTATCCGCCGAAAGCAACCACCGTCGCGAGCCGATCCGGTCAAAGTCCGCCAGGTACGAGGCGACCTGCGTGGCATCGTCCGATGTTTCGAGCGTCTGACGCGACCGCCCGGGGAGCTTGGACAGCAGATCGACCATGGTCTCGTAGCCATGTGGCACAAGCTTGCGGACCATCAGACGCCCCGCACCGGGATTGAGCGGGATCTGGTCGCTGCCCAACGACAGATGCGGTGCTTCGCGGCGGATCTGCTCCACCACGTGTTCATCCGAGTGCTCGAGACAGACAGGCCAGAACGCCGGATCGCCCTCTGCGGCCGGCGTCCCCAGAACCAGATGACGCTCAATTGAACTCGAATACTTCATCCGCCCGGTTCGATGCAGCAACTCATCGTCACGACACAGGGTCCAGGCGCGGCCCTTTGCATCCGCTGCCGGCCTGAGCGTGAAGGTGTTTCGGTCAAGATAGGTGGGGGCGGGATTGTGTGTCTCAAAGCCGGTCCGAATCACCGGAGCCCCTGAGCATCGCTCCATCGCCTCAACCATCAGTTCCCAGCGCCGGTCCAGGAGAGGATTATTCAGATTCTCGAGATAGCGAGGTATCTGCCAGTTGAGCCGGCTCAGATCCTGGATCCAGATCTCAAGCCAATCGAGCACCTTGCCCGAGATGTCCGTGATGCAGCCCAGATACACCCTGGCGTCAAGCTCCGTGCGCAGCGAGACCAGCGGCGAGCGGGCGGCGGACATCCCCATCCCGCCTTCCGACAGCGTCGCCACGCAGATCTGCAGTGGCCCCTGTGCCGCAAAGAGCGGCACCGCCCGAAAGATCGACTCTGGAAACCGGAACGGCAATCCCCGGTGTAGCAATGTTGCAAGGTCGGCCCGCACGTGTCACTCCAGAAGTGTCCCGATGGTCAGAACCGACCCCGGTCCATGAGCCCCCTTCCAGTCTCACGGAAGGCAATCACCCGCCAATCATCGCCACCGCGCAGCGGCTCGGGGCGATCCCGAGGGGGCCGATTCTATGCGCACGCCCGTGTTGGCTGCTACCTGTCAAGCATCCGTTCGCAGCGGGCCAGCAACGCCTCAAGTTGCTGTCTGGTTCGGGGGTTGGTCACCCTCTCCGCACTGATCCTGGCATCAGCGGCCAGTTGGCGTGCACCCGGTCGGTGAAGCCCGGCCTGCGCCATCGCCAGAAAGACCCTGTTGAACGTCCTTCCAAGTTCGGTCGGTTCAGGGCGTGCAGAAGCGGTCGCCGTATTCAAGACACCCTCCGCCTCCGCGTACCGCCCCATCTGCACGCTCAGCGCCGCGTACGCAAACGCAATCCGTGACAGCGAGGCACGCCCTGTTGGTGATCGCGCCGCGCTCCACGCCCTGTAGAGCAGGCTCGCCGCGGCCAGATCCCGAGGCGTTCCCGTCCATGTCACGGCAATCTCGCACAGGTGCGCATCCAGACGCTGCTCAGGTCGCACCGACAAGTCATCATCCTGCACCAGCAGCGCAGCCGCAATCCCCCGAGTGATCCCGTCCTCTCCTCCGATCGGATCCGCCAGATACCGCACCGCCGCCGCGACCACTCCGGCCGCGTTTGCCTCTTCCGGTCGGCGGAGCCCATCCGATTCCGACGCCCACGTCAGTGCCCTGAACGCACACTCCACGCTGCGACTCAGGATCTGCGGGGACCACACCGGCACGTCACCCGGCACGCGCCGCACCGCCGATGGGACCGGTGCAGGTCCCTTGATTTCGCCATCCGGCCACCACCAAAGTTCCGCCCGCGGACCGCTCGTCGCATACACAAGGGCGCTGCGTCCTGCCTGTCGCACACAGCGGACCTTGCCCTGATCACTGCTCGGGCCCGCAAGAAGCGAAACGATCGGCGAGTAGCTTTCGCTGAGCCACATATCGGGTTGAGGACACAGCAGCCGGACCGTGCCCGAACGACTTGCTCCGGCCAGTCGCCCAGAACCTGGCATGAAGGCGATGGACAGCAGACCAGCCAGATCATTGAAACGCCCACTGGGCCGGGCCTCCAGCCGTGCCCCCGGTTGCACACCCTCCACATCCCAAAGTGATATCCACCCATCGACCGATGCGACCGCCACCCTCGAACCATCATCACTGATCGCCAGGCTCCCCTCCCGAAGGTCGTGTGGCTGGTGGAACCTCAATTGGTGGCTTACTTTGCGATCCGCGCCCCACAGCGAGAGCGTCCCATCAGCCCACAGTGCCGCCACCAAACATCCAGCCGCATCTGCCTTGATGCTCGCGATCCGACCTGTGCCCGAAGCGGGCGAAACCTCGCGGTGGCTCCCGTCGGAAATCGACAGAATGCCGATCGACCCGCCGGGCGTGCTGTAAATCACCTCGCGGCGATGCGCCAGCATGAGAATCTGACAACCGGCAGGATCGCCCTCGCCGATGAAGTGCTCTGCCACCACCGTCAAAGCCCCCAGATCAATCACCAGAATCCGCCCGTGCTCCATCAGAACGGCTGCATGGCTTCCGTTGGCCTCACTCGACACTGAAACAGCAACCGCCCGCGAGGGCAGTGGAATGCGTGCCCAGGGCGAGGACATGCCCGTGCCGACGACCGCGAGGAAGTCCACCCCCGCACCGCCCGGCACCACAAAAGCCATCACATCATCCCGGGCGTCCCAGCACCGCCAGCCCCGAGGATCGATGTACGTGGATCGAGGCGCATTCCCAATGGGCACCATCGCGATCCGACCATCCGCCAGCTGGGCATAGCAGCGGCCCGCCGCCGACACCACAAGACTGGTCGCACCCGAAAGGTCGGGGCATCGCGCCGTGGCAACGCACGATCCGAGCCCCACGTCATGCTGGCGAAGCGTCCCATCCGCGTCGAGCGCAATCAGGCTTTCTCCATCCGCGATGAACGCGGCAAGCCGCGGCACCGCCGACTGCAGATGAATCGTCGCCTGCCTCACGGTCGCCACAAATCCAGGTGTGTCCGCCGCGTCAAGCGGCTGGCGAACCTCGAGCGACTCAATCGCCAGCGAACCGTCAGCCAGCGAACGTGCGATGCGACCGGTTTGCCGCAGCCCGGCGCCCCCCGGCCCGGAGCGCACCCCCACATCCACCGTCAACCTCATGCCAAGACGGGCATCCTGAACGCTGCCAAGCTGCTGCCGGATGTCGCCCGCCGCGGCTGCCCACAACTCCGGTGCCACGCCCGCCGAGCCCGCCGTCACGAACAGGTCCGTCCCATCAACACTTGTCAGTTCCGACACCTCTGTCCCCACGTTCCAAGACACCACTTTCTGTTCGCTCGTGCTCCAGATCTGCAGGAGCCTGCCGGAGGCCGATTCACTCAACGCCGCGACATAGGCCCCGGTCCACGAGATGGCCGCGGCGAGCACCTTGCCTGACTGCTCGGGCAACTCCACCATCCGCGGTTCACGAACTCGCGACCACATGAGTCGTCCACCCCGCACACAGGCAATACCAGCGACGTCACCGTCCAGCCAGGCACGCTCGATCGGTTCGGGCCCCAGCGACGTTTCACGCGGCGAAGATTCCCCCGTCTGCAAGGTCCACACGCTGCCACCGGCCGTCACCCACGAAACTGCTCCACGGGAAGAAGCCAACGCAATCACCGGCGTGGCGTTCGTGTGCACGAATCGGGGTGATCCCGGTTCATCCGGCCAGATCTCGACGCGAGCACCCATGGCACAGGCGATGCCGCCGCTGCTCCCCTCAACGCTGACCATGTGAACGCCCTGCTCGGCACCCGGGCCAGGGGTCGCGACAATCTGCACGGGCACAGAGAGCTGTGCATCAAGCAGCCGATACTCGAGGGATGTCCGGTTTGACTCGGCAACCATCGCCATCGTTGCGCGCGCCTGCGATGTCCCGTCGGCATCCAGGTGCCTTGCCACTTCAGACATCCGTCCCATGTCCTGGGACTGCGCGACCATCGCCAGCCGATGGCGTGACTGTCGATCCTTGTCGATGATCCGGATGGCCGACCACGCCAGAATGCCGAAGATCAGCACCGCAACCGCCGATTGCCAGCGGTGTCGTTGGGCCCACCGCAGTGCCGTTCTCATCGGGGATGCCGGCCTCGCGAGAATCGGTCGACCCTTGAGTGAGTTGCGGATGTCCTGCATGAGCTCACGCACGGAGCTGTAACGGTGGGCAGGATCGCGCTCGAGCGCTCGCAGGACGATCCAGTCAAGGTCCCCCGTCACTGCACGCACCAGTCCACGCGGCGACGTTCTGCGGCGAGACGCGATGGTCTGCGGTGATGGTGCCACCGGATCACGAACCGATCCGTCGGTTGGTTTGACGATTCCGGCCCGCCGCGGCGATGGCTCTTCTCGACGCGACTCGTGTCCTCGATGCCAGCGGCGGAACCGGATGCTGGGTCGGGGCGGATCCTGCTGGTGAAGGTGCCTGACACCCTCGCTGAACGACATTGATTCGAGGTTGCTCCAGTCAAAGGGCCCGATGCCCACCAGGAGTTCATACAGCACCAGACCCAGGCTGTAAACATCCGTGCGTTCATCCAGCGCCGAGGTGGTCGAGACCGCCTGCTCCGGGCTCATGTACTGAGGCGTTCCGACCACCTTGCCGTGCACGGTCACCGCCTGGGATTCATCCCACGGGCGGTTATGGAGCGCCTTTGAAATGCCAAAGTCGATCACCTTGACTGTCTGAGTGTCATCCACCCGCGAGACCAGAATGTTGGTGGGTTTGAGATCCCGATGCACAATCCGTTTGGTATGGGCGTGATGCACCGCATCGCAGACCTGCAGGAACAGCAGCAGTCGCGACTTGACCGACAATCGCTGCGCATCCGCGTGCGTCGTGATCGGCACGCCGGGCACGTACTCCATCACGATGTACGGATAGCCCTCCTGCGTGCGTCCGGAATCGAAGATCCCGGCGATGTTGGGGTGCCCCATCATCGAGAGCGCAATGCGCTCGGAGTTGAAGCGGCGGACGAACTCGCGAGAGTCCATTCCCGGCTTGAGCACCTTGATCGCAAACTGCCGCTCCACTGGTTCGGCCTGGCGTGCCAGATACACATCCGCCAGGCCTCCCTCACCGATCTTGCGAATCAGCGTGTAGCGGGATGGAATTGTCGGGAACGTGTCGGGTCGGTTCGCCCCGTCGGTCATGATGGAAAGTGGATCGTCCGTCACCGGGGAATCGATCCGCAGCTGACCGCCCGCCGCGGCGAGCATGGCAGCCACTTCGGCGCGCAGCGAAGAGTCCGGCTCATTGGCCTCCAGAAACGCCATGCGCGCCTCCGGCGGCATCGCCGACGCTCGGTCGTAGAGGTCGCACAGACGTTCGTACCGATCTTGCTGCTGTTGTGGTTCCATGATCCCCGCGACGTGTCGCCTGCTCGCCAACCCACACCGTGCACTGGCGCGTGGCATCAGCAGCGAAGCGTACCAACCTTCTGGATGCGACCGCCACAGTAGCTGCTTGCGTTGGATTGAGAAGCCTCGCAAAGAAACCCATCGCGTGAACCGGATGCGCGACGGGCGATGTTTGATTGGTCTTTGTTTGGATTTCTTGCGAGGAGCGATGCTCGGGCTGCGCCCCATGAGAATGGCACGGGCCTACGCTCTCGATCAAATTCTGACACCCTCTCAGGTATCAGGCGATCGAATGGTTCATCGCGGGGTGTGCGGTCGGAATGCTCAAGTGAGGTTTGGAATGCGAATCAATCAGATGGTCATGGGTGCTGTCCTGGTTTCAGCACTGCTGGGCACGGGCTGCTGCACGAGCAACCCGGAGCCCAAGAAGGTCATGGCAGCGAAACTTGGCGGCAACTTCGCGCTTGCGGATGCTCCGGTTCCGCTGATCAAGGTCGACCTTGTCGGCATCCCCACCCAGGATCAGGAGACGATTCGCATCATCTCGAACTCGGATGTGACCGCCTGGTTCTCCAGAACCGACCCGCGGTTCCTCGCCAACGAAGCCCGCATGATCAAGGGCGAGGTCAAGTACTTCGATTCGACCCACCGGGGCGAGTTGGTCTACACCGATCAGGAACTCAAGGCAGCCTTCAAGACCGAAAAGCTCGATTCGATCACCATCATCGCCATTGCAGACCTTCAGGGATTCACCTCAGTTCCCGGTCGCGATCCTCGCCTTGCCGTCAAATCTCTGGGGGGCGTGAAACTCTCGAGTGGCAACCTCTCCATCGTGGTGTCTCCCGACGGCGTCCGGATCAGTGAGTCCCGCTGAGCCCGAGTCCGCGGCCCAGAACACCTCGTTTCCGCGAGGTCGGCCTGAAACCCCTCCCGGTTCATTGATCTGGCATGTCGCAGAACATCGACATCAGTTCCGTTGCGCTCTCGAAAACGCCGCTGGTCGTGCAGGCTGCCGGATTGGTCGAGTCGTCGAAGGTCACGCCCGGCACCGTTACGGTCGGTGGTCAGAGCCAGCCCGTCTGGGTCTTTGAACGCTCGAGAAAGCTGGGCGTTGATGTCGATACGGACCTGCTTGGCAAGGACGAGTTCAAGGGGAGCACCAGCGACCAGGTGGCGATGGCACAGGCCGCGCCCGGTGCCATGCTCCGGGTGCTCGCCTCAGGACAGTCAGGCGGCGACGACGACTTTCGGATCTGGGCCATCACGCCGCAAGCGGGACAGTTGCTGCGTCCGGTCCTCCGACAGGGCAAGCAGCCGGACGATGAACTCGTGCGAGACATCATCTGCGGCGTTCTCGCCGCACTGGTCGAGCTGGTCAACGGCACGGGTCGCTGGCACGGACGTCTCGGCGAGGACGATGCGATCGCATTCAGTCAGACACCCCAGGGCGTGCAACTCGTGCTCGCTCGGCCGAATTTCAAGGACCCGCTCTCAAAGGAGCGGGAAGAAGCCCTTAGTGCCAAGATTCGTCACGGCGGAGACGTCGATGATCTCAAGGATGTCGCCGATCTGCTGGCACAGGCCATCCTCAATGCCGCGGCACTTCCCAAAGTCCGGCGTTTTGCGCTGGCCGACGACGTGGACGCATGGACCCAGGCTCGCCCGAAGTCGGGGAAGGACTGGCACGCGATCTACAAGATGCTCCGCACCGCCGCGGGACGTAACCCCCCGGGAAGTGCTTCGGCAACATTCGCGCTGAATGAGATCACCAAGCTGTTGGGTCAGCCCAGACGTGCCAATACGAGGCCTCCCGCCGCGGCTGCGCCAGTTGCCCCCTCACAAGCCGAGCAGGCGGCGAAGGCCAGGGAAGAGCGAGAGCGAGCGGCAGAGGCACAGGCTGCCAAGGTCAGGGAAGAGCGCGAGCGTGCGGCGGAGGCACAGTCGACGAAGGCCAGGGAAGAACGCGAGCGAGCGGCAGAGGCACAGGCGGCGAAGGCTAGGGACGAGCGCGAGCGAGCAGCGCAGGCACAGGCTGCCAAGGCCAAGGAAGAACGCGAGCGGGCGGCAGAGGCTGCCAAGGTCAGCGAAGAACGCGAGCAGGCGGCAGAGGCACTGGCAGCGAAGGCCAAGGAAGAGCGCGAACGTGCGGTGCAGGAGCAGGCGGCGAAGGCCCAGGAAGAACGTGAGCGGGCAGCAAAGGCCAAGGAAGAACGCGAACGTGCGGCGAAGGAATTGGCAGCAAAGGCCAAGGAAGAACGCGAGCGTGCGGCGGAAGAGTTGGCTGCCAAAGCCAGGGAAGAACGCGACCGACTCGCGAAGGAGCAGGCGGCCAAAGCGAAGGAAGCACGCGAACGGGCAGCCGCGGCGAGCGCTTTTGAAGCTGAGGCAGATGAAGATTCCGGGTCAGTCTCCGCAGCGGCCGATCGGCTCGACAGCCAACTCGTCGTTCCGGTCGAGGAGTCCTCAACGCGGCCTCAACGCCCTTCGAAGACCGATCCAAGCCGCACGTCTCCTGCTTCAGGCTCATCCGGAACGCAAGGCGGATCGTCGAAGCGATGGCTGCCGATCGCAGGAGTTGGCGCAGCGGTGTGCATTGCGGTGGTGGCGGTGGTGGTGTGGATGAATCGCCCATACAACCCGGATCGGGCACGTGAGGTCGCCAGAGAGTTAACGCTCAACGCACAGGACCTGGGCGATCCGAAGGACGAAAAGGAGGCTATTGCCAGTGTTGGCAAGCTGCTCAAGGGGCTCGAGTTTCGGGCAGAGACTGCCCCTGACGCACTTTCCAACGGCACCAAGGCCGTCTTGGATGAGGCGAACAGATTGTGGAACGCGAAGGCTGATACCTGGACAAAGCATCAGAGTTGGCCCGAAGAAAAAGCAATCGACAGTTGGAAACAGAGTATCCAAACGTGGACAGCGATCAAGCAGAAGCTGAATGACGAAGTTCTCTCAGATGAAGGAAAGAAAGCGGAGTGGGAGATCAAGACCTTAGACAATCAGCCAGTTTCGCTGGAGAGCTTTGGGGGCTCGTTAGCAAAGAGACAGCGGGATGCGACGCAACATCCAACCGCTCCGCTCTACAGCGAAGCTCGCACGTGGTCGGGTGCTGATCCAAAACTGTCTTATGATCAGGTTCCGCGTGCAGTGGTTGAAAAGATCGCAGAGAAACTGGGGGCCGGGATTAGTCCAGATCAGCGAGCCAAGATCGAGGATCTTGTTGCTAAGCTCTTTAAGAGCAAGCCACAAAGCGGACCCCAACACGAAGACCTCGATGCACTGCTTCGCGAAATGAGTTCGCGGGGCCCTGATCAGAAAGGTGCGGACCAGAACGGCGGCGAGGCTGCTGCGACTGTCACACCGGAGCCACCGAAAGCAAAGTCAGTCGAGGAGGTGAAGAACGAGCTGGCCGAAAAGAACCCGTTTGTTAGAGCCCTGCTCGACAATAGGCACGTCAAGAGTGACGATTCGAAGGAGTGTCCGCCGGACACGAGGAAGAAGCTGACAGAAGAAGCGGAGCGACTGAAGCGGCTCGAGTCAGATCTTCTAGACTCGTGCAAAAAGCTGGTTGAGTGGAAAGCCGGCTCCCTCTCCGAGTTGGCCCAAACGGCCGACAAGCTCAGGGAACAGGTAGCAATCGCGGAGCTGCAGGAGGATCAGTGGAAGAATCTGCCTGAACCTGCACGTGAAGTGGTCGCGTACATCAA
Source organism: Phycisphaerales bacterium (assembly GCA_044371005.1). Taxonomy (GTDB): domain Bacteria; phylum Planctomycetota; class Phycisphaerae; order Phycisphaerales; family UBA1924; genus UBA2402. The sequence continues at coordinate 31,162 of JBILUL010000007.1, forward strand.
GAATCTGAAGAGTGAACCTCAAGAGTTGATCGAGGAACGCAAGAAGCTGCTCGGGGATTCAGCTGTTTCGAAATGGAAGCAGGGCCTGGTCGACTCCATACTGCTCCGGCTTAGAAATAAACTCTCCCAGATTGCCGACAAGAACTGGGAGCAATTCGTCAGTTACGAGAACGCCGTCTTGGATATCCTCAGTAGCCCGGAAGGCAGCCGGTCTGACGAAGACATTGCCCGCGAGTTGGCACCGTTCATGGAGCAGTGGAAGAGCCGTCTGGCGAAGCTCGGGAGCGGATCGCCGCCATCGAGTCTCGCGACAGTGTTCATTGAGGGTTCGGAAACTCTGCCCAAGGACGTGCGATTTGTCTATTGGCGACATGTCCATGCTATTTGCTTAAGGTGGTTGATGAACACTCGCATTAACCTCGAAGGGAACCAGGTAACCCTAAGCCAAGAACAGTGGGACGGATTGATGGCTAGCCTGAAGCAGGAATTGAAAAGAGACTCGGAGCAAACCCGAGTGCTGCTATCCCATCGATCTGCAGAAGAAAGGGGCACTTCAAGGTACATCGAGTTTGGCGATGGTGCGTTGAAGAATGTGACTCAGACGCTTTTGCCGGCAGCGACCGATGAAACGCAGTGGGTGCGTGTAACCCTCGGCGATACGGGCATTGTCTTCGGTAAGCACCGCAGCATGAAACAGTACGTTTCGGCCGACGAACTCTCGTGGCGTGCAGCCATGCAAGCGGGCGCAACGGTGTATGGAGATATCGGCCGGACCACCACGGGGCAGCGGCTGTTGCTTCGGACATTCACGAGAGACAAGGACAGCATTTGGTTCAATCACATGGCAAAGCTCGAGTTCACTGGGGATGACATGTATCCGGTACAGGGCATGACTTTTGATGAAGCGGTTGGGCTAGCAACTGCCCTTGGGTGCGTGCTCCCCGATTCGACCTCGATGCAGAGTATCGCAGAGCTGAGCAAGGGTGAAGGAAATCGAGTTCCAATTCCTGATGACGAGGACGATGGGAAGCCAGGCACGCAAAGAAGTAAGCAAAGAAGAAACCCGGCGTTCTTTCCGATGGACAACCAGATTGCGATCGACCTGACTTCGGCAATCGGGAAACGGCAGGTAGCTGCATTTGCCGAAAACCTGAAGAAGGTCAACGAAGAGGCCGGCTGGAGCAACGTGACGGCAAATGTTGCGGAGTGGTTGCAAGACGGGCGTGCATTTGGTGGCTCGGCCTTTACAGAAGCGAGTGATGGCATAAAGGACATCAGCAAGGCGTACTGCAACGTCGGCATGCGGCTCGCCGCCCCCGCCGCTCCTCCGGAACCTGTAAAAACCACCTACACGATCTTCCTAGACAAGCCGCCGGCAAAGCCGCCGGCGTAGTCTTGACCGGACCCCAGCGGAGGTCACGCGGCCTCTGGCCGCCTCCCTGCGTGATCACCGCGGACCTCTCACTTCCCCGGCCCGCTCGTCTTCCCCGGTTCGCTCACATAGTTCAGCTGGCTCAGATCGGGCCTGGGCGCTGCCTGCGGCTTGAGTTCCACCTTGAAGCTCAGTCGGAATCCCACATCGCTGAAGCCCTTGCCGCGGCGGTTCTCGCCAAGCTCGATGGGATCCGTTCCCGTCGGGTCGGACAGAGCCGAACTGCCAGCGATCCACGTGGTTCGATCCGGCGAGATGGCGAACTCGGCAACGTTTCCGCGACGGAAGGCAGGTATCGCTTCACTTAGCGGCCCGGCGGGTGCGAAGAACGCGATTTCATCGGGCACATCGCTGTGCACCGCGAACCCCGCATCGTCCGTCACCTTGACCTTTGACTGACCGCTGAAGAGCACTGAATCCGACGCGTGCGAACGGAGATTGCTCGGGGCGTACGGCTGTCTGCGAAATACAACAGGGGGCTTCTTGGCCAGTTCCTGGACCTTGGTGTAGTACTCTTCGTGGAACGTCTTATCGCGCAGGTTGGAAATCTCCGAAGGCGAGGCTGCACTATACCAACTCACCTCCGGAAGCTCCATTCCGCAGACCGCAGCGAGCACCTGCGCGTCCTCAAAGGAGACATAGTTGAAGGGGTACTGCAATTCCGACCCGGCCTTCAACCCCAGTGGACCTTCTGCAATCTCCTGGGGCAGGTCGCCGGAGATGGTTGGGCCGAGTGTGCCCTTTCTGAGCCCAGGCAGCTTGCCGTAGGGCTGCCCGGCGTCATCCTTTCCCCCCTCGTCAAGCATCTCATAGGTCTGCAGCGGGCGAGTCTTGCCGCCGTCATCATTCATCCTGGCCTGCAACGCCGTGCGACGATCTGCAGGCAACGCCATCATCAGCGCTCGCGCCAACTCCACGGTTGTCTCGGTCGCAGCCACGTAACGGATGCTCTGGCCCGACCTTGCCGGAATGAATGTCACCGCAACGCCGTTGATCTTCACGACTGCCACGGCGTCGGGGCCAGCGGGGTTCACCTCAAGCCTGCAAACCCCGTTGGATCCAATGGCCGCAGAAATCGCTTCGCCCACGTTCGGTTCCGCTTCCGGCGGCTTCAGATACTGCTGGAGCAGTTCAAGCTGCGCTTTCACCCCGCCCCCCGGGCTCTTCGCTTCCAACTCGGTCAGCAGCGGTTCCAGTTCCCGGGCAAGGGGATCCTGATCGGCTCCCGGGGCCCCATTGGGGCGTGCTCGCAGTGCATTGATGAGCAGGTTGGCACGAACCCAGTTCGGATAGCCGCTACGGATCGTGTCAGGCGCCTGGCTGAGCAGATGCACCCACACAGCAGTGGCTCCCGCGTCGTTGCTGGCGACCGCGGCACCAAGCCGCTCCGACACGCGCGTCGTGATCGCGTCTGCCCAGTTGGGCGACTTGAGCATTCCATCGACGGACTTAGCCACGAGGGGCTGTGTCACATCTGCGGCTGGCAGGGTCTTCAGCAGTTCAAGAAACAGCGTGCCCCGAAGCCGCGGCATGATCGCCTCGACCAGCGCATCATCCTTCGATGTAGCCGGCGGCTCGACCGCAGCGGGAACATCCTTTTCCCAGAGCGTTCGAGCCTTGGCGGGGTCGTTCAGGGCGTCCTTGAACTCCTTGACAAGCTGCAAGATCTTCGGGTAGTCCGTCGCGGGAAGTTTGGCGAGGTCGTTAAACGCGGGTTCGTTGACCTTGAGCGGCTGCGGACCCGTTCGAAATGCCGTTTCGATCTTGGTCGCAAGGTCTGCGGCTGCCTGCTCAGCATCAAGCATTGCCCGGACTTGGGAGACAGCCTTGTCGGTTTCGCTCTTCCACGCATCAAAAACCAGCGGGTCCGCTCCCTCGATCGCTGCTTTGAAGGCTGCGGTCGCCGCGGTCTTCATCGAGGGATCCTTGGCCACTTTTTCCGCATGCGCGGCACACTGTCGAAGCACCTTCCATCGGTCGATCGCCGCGAACTGTTCTTTGACCTTGTCCTGCACTTCCTTGCCGCTGATGAGTGACTTCCATGCATCCGCATCGACTCTGGCGGGGAGTTGGCCCTTGAGTTGGTCGGCAAAGTCCTTCGGCAAGTCATCCATGTCGGCCGCTGGCACTAACCGATTGATCGCGGACGCGAGAGATTGGAGTACGTCCATGCGACCGGATTCGATCCCCGTTGCGTCGAAATTCACTTCCAGGTTCTCGTGGAGGCGTACCTTGACGTAGTCGTGGGATTCCTTCAGCTTGGACTTGAACGACCTCTGCGATTGCTCGCTGCCGTCGGGGAACTTGATCGCATCGAGATCGTTGAGAAACTGACCAAACTCAACGAGCGATTCGCGGCTGCTGGCTGAAAGCTCCACCTTGCCTTCGTCCCGCGGCTTGGGCGGAGTATCCGTCACGGGCTTGTCAGTCCCGGGCTTGATTGTGGTATCGACGTGCTTCTGCCCGTTTCCATCGTTATCCGAGCCCTTCCCCTTGTTCTGCAGCGCCCACCATCCGACAGCAGTCGCTGCGACCAGCGTCGCACCAAGTCCAGCCAAGACGACCGCGGAAGGGCCACGTCGTGGCTCATCAGCCGCCGCGGGTCGAGGGGCTTCGACTGCGGGTGACGGTGTAGGTTTCGGGGCGACAGTTGGCCGCGGAACCGCCTTGACGGCCGCGGCGACCTTTCCTTCAAGGGCTGACATCGAGCCGGGCTTGCTTGCCGGTTCATGCACTGTGGGAAGTGGTGACTCCTTGAGCCACGCATCAAGCATGCCACGGATCTGGGCAGTCTCATCGGTTGGTGGCGTTCGCCCACGCTCGGCAGTCATGGCGCCCTTGCCGCCGCGCCCGATGCCGATGGCTGCGATGTCAGAGGCCTTGCACGGGCCAACGAAAAGGTCGATCCAGTCACCCTTGAGCGGCACCACCAGCAGTGAATCCGCATCGGGGCCGCAGATCTTCCGAAGCAGTGATGCATGAGCAATCAATGATGCGCCAGCGGATTCCGGCATCCCGCCGATCACGGGAACCCGCACATGTGGCATCGAAGCGTTGCTGTGCCAGGCTCCCTTCACAGGGTCGCGTGCCAGTTTCAACTCAACCAGAAGCTCATGAATGGTTCGGATGAGCCCGGCGCGATCCGGGCCCAGCTGCGGGGTATCCGCAAGTGCGAGCCGCTCAGCCGGGAGGAGGCCGGATGCCGGCGGGATGGCGCGAGCAGCTGATGCGAAGGCATCGAGCGAGGCAAAGAGATCTTCTCTGGTTGCCGCGGCGACCAGCGGTTGTGCATACTGCGAGAGCAAATCAAACAAGGGTGGGGCAACGGCTTCGGGCGGGCAATGCCCGCAATCCCACGCGGCAAAACTCACCGTGCGCCGCCCTTCGGTCGTGCCGTCGCGTGTGGGCGTCAGTTGCCCCGCGATGCAATGCTCACCCTTCGAGTCGACGATTCTGGCCAGGAAGAGATGGGTCGTGGGAAGCACGACCGATTTCGCCGTCGATTCGCCCGGTGCCTCCATCTCCGACGCATGACCCGAGAGCTTGATCGACCAGTCGAACATCCGTGACTTCACCACCTTGAGCGGCGAACTCACCCCGGTGATCCCCAGACGCGACTGGGCCTCGCCATCATCGGAAGTTGCGTGGTCGATGTACTCGGCCCAGAGCCGATGCTTGCCAAACATCGCCAGCCTCTGACCGCCGGCCGCCGGGTTGGGAGTGGGGGAGGGATTCATGGCGTGGTGTTTCAGGGGGCGACGAGGTCGGAAGCGTTGACCTTGATGAACGAGCGGCCTTTGGCAACTTCAAGGGTGAAGGTCAGTGTCGTTTTCCCTTTCCCATCGCCCTCGGGGCCGACCGTGCTAACGGTCACGGAGTTAGTGGCGCTGTCAAGCCACTTCTGAACAAGACATGCCCAGACCGCGATCTCGCCATCGCAGATGAGTCCGACCATCTTGCCACCGTCGTTCACAGTTCGGTAGAACGAAAGCCGCGTCACTGCCGTCAGGGGAACAGGCTTGCCAATCTCCGGGGTGGTCAGGGCTTCGTCAATGGCGTACGTGTTAAACTGGTAGCGGTTGAAACTCTCGACCTTGAAGGTCCAGTTGCTGCGCTGCTTGAGTGACAAGTAGTTGTTGAGCAGCAGCTCTAGTGCCTGTCTTGCCTTGTTTGCCGAATCCGACGACCATGATGGCAGTCGACATTCCATCAAATCGGGGCATTCGCCTGATGCCGACCCGGCCTTGGCTGCGACCTTGGCCGCTTCGATGAGGTACTCGGTCGCCAGAATTGCGTCATCGATCTGCTGATCTGCTATCTTCTGATCTGCAGAAATCACTGGAACTCCAACACCAACGCAGGCCGGTGCTTTCTTGACGAGATCGAAGCTGGCAGCGACCTTTGCCGCGGCGAGGTTCCTCGATTCGGTCTTGAGCAGGCTTACTGTTCGGTCGAACAACTCCTGCGCCCATAAGCCCCGCGTCGGGCGATCGCGACACGTCAGCAGATTCTGACTGACCAATTCGTAGAGAATCTTGGCTGCCTCGGAGTCGGTTGCCTTGTCGGCCAGCGTCGCCATCGCATTGGCGTTCCATTCTTCAAAACCAGCGAATGGACCAAGCTCGCCACATGCCGTCAGCTCATTGCTGAGTGTTACGAACATCATCGACACCTTGGTCGCATTGCCAAGCAGGAACCGCGTCGTATTCCAGTCGGCCACCTTGATCCTCTCAATAAGGCGAGCTGGAACAAGCGTGATGGCATTGACGAGATCTTTCCTGGACCGAGCGATGCTGTCGGCTGCAGATCTCCGCTGTGTCTCGATGGACTCCTTCTCAAACTTGAGGGTCGTACCGACGGCTTTGAGCGTCTGGTCAAGCTGTTTCAAGCTTGCCGCATTGCGCTTCCCTTCGAGCTCTGTCCAGTTGCGCAGATCACCCCACAGAGTGGAATCGACTCCATCCACCCATTCCGTACGCCTGACGTTTCCAAGCGCTGTCTGGACCTCTCTGATCTGCTCGCGAGCATCCAGCCATTCATTTCTTGGCTTGAGCACCTTTTCGTTGATCGCTCCAGCAAACTCCGATTGTGGCTCGATTGTGGCCTTCTCCTCAGACTTAGACAACCTCGCGAGCACATCAGAGTACTCGGTCCGATTCTTGAAGTCCGTCTTCCACTTGCTCCCGTCTCGCTTGATCAATCCAGCGGACATTGTCGAGTATTTCGTCCTTGCATCGGCGAGGTTTTTCTTGAAGTCCTGCAGAGTGCGCAGTGTTCCCGCCAGGGAGTCCTGCAACGCGCTCAGTTGCGTCACACGCGAGACGCACTCTTCAAGGTCGGCGGCGGCAATGTCGCACAGTGCGCTGAAGGATGCAAGATCCGTGTCGTTCTCAGCCCCCGTCACATGAGTCGGCTTGAACGTGCAAGCAAGCGTCTTCTCGAGCTCTTTCAGGCGACCATCAAGTTGGTTCCAGGTGCTCGTGAACCCTGGGGTTGCATTCGTCACCTCTTGATTGGTCTTGGCTTCGAGAGCTTTGGCGGTCGTCTCGAGCATCTCCTTGTCCTTCGCGATCTGATTGCTCAGCGAAACTGCCCGGTACACGAGTTCCACGCGGTTGCTGCGATCGGTGATGTCCTTGAGTTTCTGCCGGTTCTCAACCGGGAGCGACTGTGCATAAAGCTCGCACAGCTCCTTAAGCCGATCCGACTTGAGCGCATCAACTTCGGCCAGCTTCGTCTGGGTCCGCAGAGCCAGTTCCCCATTCTTGTCGGTGGGTGCTCCGGCCTCGTTATTGAAGACGCTCAGGCACCCAAAAAGCAGCGCCGCATCGTCACTGCCGCCGACTTGGTCGGCGATCAGTTTCTTCAGTTCCTTTGGCCCAAGGCTGGCGTTCTTCGAACTCCTTGAAGCGTAGAGCAGCAAGGTTTCAATCGACGGGAACTGTTCGGGCTTGATGGCGGCGGGCTTGGCCTTCGGGCCTGGCGGTGCAATGAGTGCGGCGAGCTTGAAGAGTTCCGAAGCCGCATCGACCGCAGCCTGATCCCAAGGATGGCCTTCGGAGTTTTCTTCCGAAGGAAGCGAACTTTCAAGCTTCTTGTACGTTGCCTGCGCCAGCGGCTTGAGCAGCATTACTTCAACCGCGAGCTTTGCCGCGTCTTCACGAGCTTCCTCCGCGAGGTTGCGTTCGACCGGGTAGATCGGGGACGAGAAATCCGCCTGGCTCGCGCGCAGAATCGCGATCAGTTTCATGGCTTCGCTTGGAAGCACGCTGGAGTTCTTGTCGATGATCGCGCTCTTGTCCTTGTCCAGGAAGTCTTCGCGATTGTCCGTGCTCAGCGCTGTTGCCAGCGTGTTGAGACTGTCACTGTGGCCTCCGATCTGACGGTGAAGTGACCATACGCCGTACGAAGTGATCAGCAACCCCAACACGGCGGCGACCGCCGTGCTCACGATGGCGATCATGCTCCGACGCCAGTCCTCCTGTGCGATGTTCCCGGTTGTGGCGACCAGACCCGCTTCCTTGGTCACCTTGTTGGCGATCAGATCGTGGATGAACAGGCCAGTGTCGCGCTTTACCGCACCGGCGCCCATCTGCTCGAGGCGGCTCATCAGTTCATCGCGATTGTTGCCGAAGCTCGCCAGCAGGTCGTCATCGATGGCGATTCCCTGCGAGAGCGAACTGGTGAAATAGACGCCGCGGAAGAAGACCGGGAACGTCTGATCACCGACCTCCGCGGGAATGACCTTCTCGATGAACTTCTGCAGGCGGGGAATGATCTTCTGCTCGAACGCGTTGGGCAGCAGCACGGCTTCATCGATCGCGTCAGCACGCTCGATTCCATCACGCTTGGTCTGGGTCGCCAGGAATGCATCGCGGCGTTCCTTCATGTTCCGCAGCAGGCCGCGAAGATTGTCCACCAGTTTCGGTGTCGACGCCCGGCCGGCACGCGCTTTGTCCGCCTTGCCCGCCTTCATCGGGTCCGACCAGCCCACCACCTGGTGCGACCAGTTGTCCACATCGCCTGGCTCGGCAAAGACATCGTCAAAGCCCGGGATGCGATCACACTTGGTCAGAATGATGTAGACCGGGAACCGCACCTTGAGAATGTTGCGGATCATGTCAATGCCGCGGCGGACCGGCGCGATGACATCGTCATCAAACTGCTTTGCCGTCTGCGTGCGGATCGTCTCACCATCCAGGCACAGCATCAGCCCGTTGATCGGGTAGGCCGGTCGCACTTCCTTGAGCGTCTTGAGGAATGCTTCCCACGCCTTCGTGTCCTGAGTCAGAATGCCGCCCGCTGTGTCGAGCATCACCGCGTTGCGACCGAACCACCAGTCCATCATGTGCGTGCCGCCCACGCCAGGAACATTGAGCTTGTCGCCGCTGAGGAACTCCTGGCTGTCGGCATCGAAGAACTCAAGCTGGCTCTTCTCGAGCATGGTCGTCTTGCCGCTGCCCGTGGGGCCCGCCAGAAGGAACCAGGGCTGGGAGTAGAGCGTGACCTTCTGCCCGCCGCTCGAATCGCGGCGGATCTTGTCGCGGTAGTAGGTCAGCCCCTTGATCAGCTTCTCCTGAAGCGTCTGAAGCCGCTCGTGGTCTTCATCCGTCAGCGGCTTATCCGATGACCGGCTCATCTCGGCTTTCACCCGGTCGAAGATCGCATCATCCTTGGGAGCCACCAGCGTTCCCACCAGCATCCAGACGGCCAGCGCGGCACAGCCGCAGAAGCCGATGATGCCCGCGATCTTGTAGACGCCCGGCAACTGCAGCCCCACGCCGCCTGCCGCGAGCGCCATGAGCAGCAGCGACGTGATCTTTGCCACCACCGGAATCCGACCCCACAGTTGCTTGAGACCCATCATGTATAGCTCTTCCTGATTCTGGATCAATGCTTCAGATACTCAATGCACATCGGTGCAACGCGAAAACGCCAAGGTGCGCGCACCAGGCCGCTCAACGGATCATTTCGCCGAACCAGTCCCCTGGTCTGAATCCGGTTTTGGCTCCGACTTCTTGGTGACAGGTTCCGCCGATTGCTTGTCGTTTCCCAGTCGAACCCTATAGACGTCCTGGATCGCCTTGGTAGTTTGCTTTACCGTCAGGGTGGCGAAGTAGAAAGCACCAAAGTACGCGATGATCACGAACCCGATGATTGCCACCAGGGTGACACCCGACTGCTTGATGCGGACGCTCGGCGGCGGTTCCACCGCCTTCTCTTCGATGAAGGGCTTTCCGGTGATCAGCGCCGGGAGCGACCGCGCCGAGTCATCGATGCCCAGTGAATCACGCAGACGCCCCATGTAGTCATTGAGCGTCTGCGGTTCGCGATTCCGGTCGCCATTGAACCCAAGTTCAAGCGCCCGCAGCATCACTTCGCGGCGGCCCCGCGTCTGATCCGCGGGATTGTCGAGGAGGTACTCAAGGTGCTTGAAGAACAGGTCGGCCCAGCCCTGGTCGTGATAGGGCGCGCCAGCCGAGATCTGCTTCCACGCCTGACGCAGCTGTCCATCGAACCGCCACGCGGTGTCATCGATCAGATGGCAGAGTGTCCGATGCACGCCGATGGTCGACAGCTCAATGTCGTTGTTGCCAGGCTCGGCGACATTGAACTCATCGCCAAGGCCCATTGCTTCCGCGTTGGCCTTGGCCTGTTCCAGTGCCGCCATCGCATCCCGCTGAAGCCGAGACACATCAAACTTGGCACGCATGTGCCGCATGCGGTTCATTTGACACACGAATACGAACACCGGCTCGCACGCTTCCAGCATTGACATGGTGAGTGTTCCAGAATCCGACACGACACCACCGCGCAAAGCGCAGGTGACGCCAAAGTGAAGATGGGTGGCTCAGGGGTTAGCGTGTTCTCGCCGCGTGACCCGCAGAGACTTGCAGGAGATTTCGTGTTTCAACGAGATTTCGGTCGGCTGTTCGCATCCCAAGCATCGCACGCGCGAGTCGTCACAGACTCTTCCCCGCCGCGTTGCCCCAAGAAACGCCAACGAGGATAGCACGCGGCGACCCGCGCCGACCAGCACACAAGCGATTCTCACGATCAGCTGAACATGCGTTCGCTCACAAGCGCAGCGCGTGTCGACCGCCGATCCGAACATTTTCCGAAGAAGCACACCGGCGCGGCGCGGACACCGGTGGCCTCACTCGCGTCTCATTCGATTGCGGATGCTGCCGGAGCCTCGGTTTGTTCGCCGCGTGGACGCAGCCGCTGTGGCTTGGGGGGCAACTGGGCTCATCCGCCGACGATGACGGTGGGGCACCCACCGACGATCACCCCGCCGTGCACGGTGTTGTCACCCATGCGTGCCGCGGGCTTGTAGCCGATCATGACGGTTGCCGAACCACGAATAATGACATCCGGAGGGCCGACGCAGATGCACTGGTCGGTCACCACCGCCGCGGGAAGAAAGCCGATCAGGACCGTGGGCACACACGGACCGACAATCGGGCCACCCACGTGCGGAATAGGCGGCACGCCAGGCGTCACCATCGGGCACACATGCATGTCGGTCAGACGAGCAGCTGGGGGCATGGCAGAGTTCCGATCAGGAAAGCGAGGGGAGAGTGACACTCGCCTCCACCGGCAGAGCATATGACACTTCTGATGGGTTCGTGGCACGGCATGCGGGGGAGAGCGAGGGGCAAGGGCAAGGTGCGGGAGATCCTACTTATCTTCCGGCGGGCGCTGACCTTGTGAGTGGTCATGATCGGGCGGGCAAGCCGGAAGGGTGATCGCGCTGAGCTGGCCGATCCGTTCTGTTCGGGAAAGATCGGGGTTTGTAACGATGGTGCGGATCGACTCGATCGTGGTTGCATCAGGATTCGCCGCGGCGATTCGGGCAAACTGTGGCAACAGGGCGATTGCTTCACGTTCATCCGTTACGCCGACCGCGCTGAGCAACTGCAGACACAGGCCGATCGTCTGATCAGAAGCGCCCGGCAGCGCTTCGCGCCAGGTTTCCATGGCGACCGACCGCGAAAGTTCCTCCAACAGGCGAAGTTGTGCGTTGCGAACCGTCAGCATGCTGATTCCTCCTTGCCGTCACCCCGGATCGTCTGGCCCCCGGAACCCATACCCGAACAATCAGTACGAATCAGCGTGTTCGGGCAGCAGACGATCTCTCAGGGAGTTTCGCACCAGAGCGATCGCTGGATCCTCCGGTGCGAGTTGATTGGCGATGATGCATCTACTGGGACCTGCAGGAATTGCTGAAGGCATCGCATCGACGGGTTCCAAGCCGTTCGGTGCCGCGGGGCGCAATCGAACTGGAAGGTTGGACGGGTTATCGCACATGCAGCAGGGATCCGGTAGCATCCTGGCAATAAACTGCCTTCATGTACCACGCCAGTGGCGCATCCTTGAACTCGAAACGGAGGATGCTGTCTCCGCTGGAATCCTCGAGGCGAGCCAGCTTGCCGTTGCCGTTCAGATGCACCTTCGCACGGTCAACGTCGAGGGCCGCGAGCTTGAGCTCGGAGTTCTTCAGCATCGAGAAGTAATCGGTCAGTTCGTATCCTGTCTCGACGCTGTCTTCGTAATAGGCTTGGGAGAGTTCGCGGGCCTTGAGTGAGACGATGTCGCGCACGGTCAGAACATCAAAGCGGCTCAGCGCCGCGTGCAGCCGCGAGTACGCTTCGATCAACCGTTGACGCGTGGCGGGATCGTTGGCGAAGGCGGGTGCCGTCCACCAGGCCCAGTCGGGAAAGCCATGGACGCACTCCGCGGCCCGGGTGGCGGTGTATCCGACAGTCGTGGGAGTCCGGGGTGTGGTGACGACTTCCAGGCCCGGGTAGGCCCGGGATGGTTCGAAACCTCGATTGCTCCGTGCCAGCGATCCGTCGAAAGCCAGGCCCGTGACCGGAATGTCCAACTCACGCGGCGTGCCATGTTCGCGAACAGCCAACACCACCTGAATCTGCGCGAGTTCGTCGATGGGGTCGCGGCCAGTGCCGGGCGAGGCCGCGTGCAAGGTCAGCGTGTTGGGGCCGGCGACCACCCACTGGTTGACGGGGATCGCAACCTTCAGTTCGCCATCGTCGGTTTCGGAGTGAATCTCCACGCCGTTGAGGGTTATCTTGAAGGCGCAGCCAGCGGACTGCACATTGGCCGTGAAGGTCGGGCGTTGAAGTTGGTCAGGGCGGGTGAACATGGGAGCTTTGGTCCGGTGCTGAAATCAGTCGCTGCTCTTGAAAAGGTAAAGCTTCCCCGGATCAGGACCCGAACCGGGCTCCTTCGGGTCTTCCGGGGCGGGGTAGGGTTTGAAGATCCAGATCGGGTCATTCGTCGGTTCAACCGACAACTCCGGCTCCGCCAACCTGGTCTTCGTAGACTCGGTATCGCCAGGCTCACCCGCGCTGCCATCCGCTTTGCTGGTTGCCTTCAACTCCGCGCCAGCGGATCGATACGACGCGTAGTAAATCTGAAGCCCGTTGAACTGGAACTTTCCCGTGAGAAACGTCCCGTCGTCATCCGCCCCGATGGTGCCCGTCAAGACAATTCCGGACTTTGCCCCAAGTTTGTAGCCTTTCTTGAACTTGACGCACAAGACGGAGGCACTGGCTTCCGCCTTCCCCTCCAGGGAAATCGCGACCTCGCCGCGTGCCTCTCCGGAACATTCAGCCGGCTCCTGACCAGTCCAGGAACACTTGGCGAGCAAGCTGCACTCGCCGCTTGCCGAAAGCTCCATCGCAATGTCTCCCGAAACCTGGGTGCTCTTTCCGGCCTTCACTCCCTCTTTGCATGCCTGCTTCGCCGCGAGCAGTACTTTGGAGATCATGTAGGCAGCCGGGCCGGCCTTCCCGAGTGCTCCAATGAGGGTCTCAAGAATGTCACACTTGCCCGTCATCTTGAGCAGTGGTTCAGCCCCAAACGACAGCTCCTTGGTCGCATGCACCCAGGGCTCAGTCGCGTGTTCGGTGAAAGATGCCTTGTAGCCCACCTTGAACTTCAGCGCATCAATCGTGATGCTCTTGGTGGCGTGTTGCTTGAGATCGGGGATCACCGCATCATAGAGGTCGCGGCTGTATTCCACGAACTTCAGGACATCCTTGAGCTTGTTCTCGATCTGTGATTTGAACTCGTATGGTGTGCCGTCATAGGTGAGCTTGGCACTGCCCGAAACGGCCCATCGCGAAGTGGACAGACTCTGCTCTTGCTTGCTGTATCCGATTCCCGAAGATTCCCGTTCGAACCGACCCTCCGTGATTTCACCGTCCGCCGACACCGATCCTGGCTTGTAGACATCCACGTCCCGCTCGCCCCACTCGGTCGCCTGAGCAATGGCCATGTACTGAAGCCCCAGGCTCCATTCCCACGCGACATCAGGGAACACTTCGACAGTCGCTGGTCCCCATGGTCCAGCGGTGCCCGGTTCAATCGAGCAGTAATGAGGAACCAGTTCATACGTGGCTCTGGGTGTCTTCTCTTCGTCGAGGAAGAGGTACTTGAAGGGATCGTGAAGAGGGTCCCAGGGCTCACAGTGGACCTTGAGTTCAGGCGTGAGGCTGTCGAGGGTTCCCTGCTCTGCGTTCGGTCCTCCGCTCCATTGAATTTTCACCGGTCGGTGTTGGCCGCACTGCGACTTGGATTCCTTCAATTCGAGGCAAATGGTGTCGGGCTTCTTCTCGGGGCCCGCGATCACCTGAAGGACATTACTGCGCTTCCCATCAGTTCGTGGCTCCGCAGGGAGCGAGAGCTTGGCCTTTCGTGGTGCTGTTTCGGGGGTTCCCTTGCTGTGCCCGCACTTGACCGTCATCGATTTGAGCTGGCAGATGCACTGCGGACAGTCCGCCACGGCGTCGCCCGCCTTGATCGTCGATGTCGGCTCGGATTTCTCCTTTGCCTTGCGCAGCGACCGATAGATCTCCTTCCATTCGTCGGCCAGATCTTCTTCACTGGAATCCATGGCGATCGGGACGCGGTTTCCATCCCGCACCCGCTCAGGATGCGCTGCGTAGAACTGGTCATCGGCCTGGCGGACCAGTTCAGGATCGAGCTTGCTCCTGTACGCCTTTTTCGTCATGCCCCGTGCGCTCCCCGGAACTCCAGTTCGGCTTCGGCATCGGTGACTCTGTCTCCCGGCATCGCATTCTGCGCACTGATGACCGCCATCAGCCAGTCCGGCAGTTCCAACGGAACATGCAACGGACCAGCCTCCGCCGCGACCAGTGCCAGCCGTGTGACCTCCGATGCACCCTCAATCCCAAGCGACTCCGAGAGTGTCACCAGATTCTCCACCCACGCTTGGAGACCTTCCATCCCGATCGCCGCGGCAGCCTCAGGGTCATTGGCCGCCACCTTTGCGGCAAGGTCATGGATGAACATCTGCCGCGAGTGGGCACGCATCAACTCAAGCTGTTGCTGTCGAAGCTTGAACATCCGTTGCCTTTCACTCCACCGTCATGCCGCTGCCTTTCGGTCGGGCTTGCACAGCCCGCCCTGTCCGGACCGACTCCTTCGGGAATCACTCACGTTCGCCAAGATCGTGCTCGCGGCGCACCAGCGAGCCACTCTCATCAAGCCCGTTGACGACCAGCATCTGGGGATTCTGCCCTTCGAACAGGATCGTCATCAGTGGTCCGAACATCGCCTTGAGTTCCTCCGAACTGCACGTGGGAAGAAAAACACGCATCACGCGCGGGTCGTAATAGCGGAAATAGAGCACCTGGTCATCCGGATCTCGCACGAGAAAGAGCGAGCGCAGATGCTTGCGGACATCCCTCATGGAAACTTCATGCTCCGCGCGGATGAAGATGCCCCAGTGATGCCCCCATCCCTGCTCCAGGATCTGGGTCAGCATCGGACTCCCCGGCTCGAGCTTGACCAGATACGGCGCGGTCTCGAGCATGTCCGGTTCCAGCTCGCCGCTGTAAAGGCATTCGTGCTCGGGTTCAAAATCGTGGAGAAGATCAAGCAAAGGGTCCGCAGACGCCCCGTCCAGAACTGCGTACACGGCGCAGTGCTTGTTGGCGAACAACATTCGTTCGACGGTTTGTCTGGAATCACTTTCCATGCTGATTGTGTTCGTGCGTGCCACGTCCCTCGCATCGTCCCGACTCCACCGCCGGCAAACTCTAGCCTCGGTCGTCGTGCATTCCAGCAGAGCACTCACACGTGTCCGGTCCCTCCCCGCGCCCCTGCTGAACATACACCCACGAATCACCTGCTTCGCGCCCGATAGAACTCATGAGCCGGTGTATTGGTTCGATAGCCCGGCCCGCCCCAGAAATCGCGCTGCACGAACTCCGAGACCCAGTTCTGGCCGTTGTAGATCGCGGCGTGTCCTGATGGGCTGCCGCCCGAGTACGGTTGAATCACAACCACATCACCGACCCGAGGTGAGTACCCCGACGCCGGCACCCGCTCAAACCCGTTCGCGGCAAGCGGAGTTCCAAGGTTCCGGGCATGCGGGGCTCGAACATCGATCCCTCCCGCTGCTAACGCTTCCCTGACTGCTCGGGCGCAGTGACCGGTTGCGGCCCCAGAGTTGACGGCATGAGTGCTGGCATGGTTCGCGGCTGCTTGAGCATCGTACGGCATTGTTTCGGTCCTTCTGTAACAGTTGCGGCCGTCGTCGCCAGCCACGCCAGAGACTTGGGCCCCTTCACCCACCATCAGCGAAACCGGAGTGGGTGACCCGCAGACTGTGCTGAAGATTTTCAAACGAGGCCAGTTCCTGGCCGCCGCGGCGTGCGAACTGGGCCGATTGCATTTTGTGTGGATCCGGTAACTCCACGGGAGATACACTAGCCGCTCGCTCGGGAGGACGTACCCGGGCGATCTCTCTCGATCGAGGTTGGGTGTACTACATTGACCAGCACGCTCATGGCTCAGGTTGTTGCGGTCTGCAACGAGATTCGTCTCGCGCAGGCTGAACTTGTCGACGCACCGCCTCAGCGGCGTGCGGGCATCATCGCCGATGTCATCGACAGCCACCTTGCTCGTCAAGGAAACTTCGAGGAACGTCAGCGGTTTCTCGAACTGGTCGAAGAGCGGTTCCCGATCGTCGTTGAGTCCGTTCAGGTTGCAACTCCCAGTCCCGCCCCGGCCCCGGATGCCGCCACGCTTCGCGCCACTGCTGAACGGCTTGAGGCCGAGCTTTCAGACCCCTTCAAACTCGCGACCCGCCTTGCGGATCTTTGGGCGAAGCAGTCGACTGATCACCGCAGACAGATCATCGAAATGCTGCAGCGCCGGGCACCCGTCCCGGTACCAGCCTCTGGAGCGACCACCGGTCCCACGCCTCCCACCGTCCCGGCCGCCAGTGATTCCGCCAGCTCTATCCCACCCGCCGCCGTGTCACCCGGTACGGTGGACCCATCCCTGTTGACTGAGTTCGCGGCCGCCGCGTTCGGACCCGCTGCCAAGACGCCACCCAAGGTCGACTATCCCCGCCTGATCGCGTTGGCCACGCAGTTGATCAAGCAGATCCAGGCTTGGGATCTCGATGCGCTCGCCTCACTGGCCACCCTGAACATCGAATCCAGTTCGCTTCGCTACACCCCATTCGATGAATTTCAGCGTGCGACGCGGCAGTTCTTCGAGCAACCCGCAGTAACTACGTACGAGCAGATCTCCGAGAACCGCCGTCGCATCATCGGTCGCTCGTACCTGCAGCCCAAGACCACGCAGCTCAAGCTGCAGTTGAGTTGCGCAGCCCAGATGGTCGGCCTGACCGAAGCCCATCTTCGCGAACGGTTCGCGCCCAGGTCCATCCTCGAAAAGGCCGCCGAGGAGAAAACCAAGCACGACAAGAGCGTCGGGCTTCTCGGAAAGGCCATGAGCGTCGAGACGGCATTTTCCAAGGTGCTTGAACAGCGGCTTTCCGGAACACGGGACTTTCCGGATCTGAAGACACAGATGCAGGATTTTGCGGGTGAGGGCATTCGCACGGCGATGGGAAAGACTTGATGAAACCTCCCACGCCTCTGCGTGGGATCGTGGATGCCCATGGGGCATGGATTGTGGGAGCAAAAGATGTTCAGAGACGGTCAGTTGAGTTGGCGTGAAGGACTCTTTCTGCAGCAGCATCACATGCAGCTGATGCAGCGGCTCGTCGCCGATCAGTTTGTCGCCGAAAGGGCCGGGGCGATCCACCACCCAAGGGGCGTGATCACGGCTGTACTCGACGAAACGGAACTTCGGGCAGGTCAAGTCGCATTCAAGGCCCTTCATGCCGTCATGCCCAGCGGCGTCGAAGTCTTTCACGGGCATAACGCGAAAATCCTGCCCTTCAACATCAGTAACGAGCTTCGAGCCCGTGGCGGCGATGTAACGGTCTTCCTCGCAGTCCCCCGTCGCCAGAACTCCGGACGAAATGTCGCCGAGTCCACAAGCCGCGTCGACGCGATTGAAGTCAAGCACATCTTCCGCGCTGGCATCCAGCAGGTCGAGGACTATGTAACCGGCGGAAACCGGCAGGAGGTCGAGGTTCACAGCATCAATGCGTGGCTCACTTCTCGCGAGGATGATCGCCAGAACATGGAGTATCTGCCACTGCTCAAGGTGTCCCAGCAGGCAGCCGAGGCCGACGGGTCTCCGGCCATGCCAAGGGAGAAGCCCGATTACATCCCCCCGATCCTCCTCGTCAGCGGCTCACGCGCTTTCCAGGGCAGGCTCCGGCAGTTGATCGCCGCGATCGCACAATCACGCCAGGTTCTCTTCAAGGAACTTCGGGCGTACAACCCCGAAGAGCCCTTCAGCCCCAAAGCGGTCCGTCCGATGCTTCGGCTCTGCCATCTGAACGCGGCGATGGGGTATCTTTCGACGGTCGTTGAGACTCCAAGTGTCACGCCCATCGAGATTTACCACTACCTTCGTTCGTTGCTGGGCAATCTCGCCGCGTTGCATTGTTATGGTGCCGGTGAGGACTATGCCGAGGACGCCGCCAAGGACCCCGCCGCGGCACCTGCGTACAACCACGACGACCCGAATCTATGGGTGTTCGAACTGTTCCGGAAGTTCAATCCCAAACTGCTGGTGGGTGATATCACGCCCCATTTCCGCGAGTTGCGATTCGAACCCCGAGAGAAGCAGTTCATGGCCCAGCTCGACCAGAAGGTCTTCTCCGAGGGCAAGGAATTCTTCATCGGCATCAAGAATCCCAGGCAGCACCGCGATACCTATCGCCAGATCGTGGAGGCGCCGCACAACTTCAAGCTCGTTCCGGATGCCTCCCGAACCAGTCCTTTCTCGGGGGCGCAGTTACGTCTGGTCGACGACCCGCCGGGCGACCTCCCGACCGATGGAGAATGGGTCTTCTTCATCATCGAGCGAGAGCGGGAACGACGCGTCTGGCAGCAGATTCAGCAGGATCCCACCCGCAGGGTCTGGATTGTCCCCCCTGCCGGCGAACCCACTCTTGCATCAGCACAATATTCATTCTTTGTGACGATCTGACAATCCAACACCGCGTGAAGGCTGTGCATGACCGCAGCAGGCACCGGTTGAACCGCAGTTCGGACATAGATACCATCGGCGGCGAACCAGTGTCCGGTAGAGGGACCTATTCGCATCGGAACAGGACGGCCTAAGCCGCGTTTGAGGGCGATGTTCAATCACAATCCATTTGGTTTCAGCATCTGACGACTGAGGAAAACAATGCAGGCAGCCACTGAATCGCATACGTTCCGTGAACTTCGGCATCCATTGGTGAACGTCGCCGCCAGAGGGTCGGTGGCATGGCTCGCGCTTGTCGCAGGCACGCTGTGCGCGTGTTCGCTCCCGGCGATGGCCCAGGAGAAGGCCGCCGCAGCTCCTGCACCGGTCCAGCCGGCAGCTGCCGCGAAGCCCGCTGCGGCTGACGATGGTCTCTTTCTCGTGTCGGTGATCAAGATCACTGCTGGTGAAGCCGCGGGCCTCCTGAGTGATTCGGATATCGCGGGCACCAGAATTGAAGTCGTGCTGGATGAAAAGACCGGGGCACTGCGTGCGGCGAAGACTGACGACGAAGGCAAGAATGTCATTCGCCACGTGCGTCTGGGCGATCTCGCGCAGCAGCCTGCCAAGTTCGATGCGACCGGCCTTCAGAAGATTGCTTCGGGTCTGGTGACAGCCTTCAACTACAAGGGGTACATGGCAGTGGCCGTGCTCCCCGCCGCGACCGATGTGAATGACAACGGCAACGACATTCGCGGCGGACGCAGCGAACTGCACATGGAGGTCCTGACCGGCACCATCGCAGGCGTTGAGGTCATTCCGATGACCGATCCGAAGGAGACCAAGCCCATCAGCCAGGCATGGGCCAAGTCGCGTCAGCAGGCTGTTGCCGCGAGGATCAAGGCCGGTTCTCCCGCGCAGCCGGGCGACCTGGTCAAGAGCGAGCCCATCGATCGCTTCGTCAATCGCATGAATCGGCACCCCGGGCGGCGCGTGGACGCTGCGATCGCCGTAGCCGATTATCCCGGCCGCCGTGGCGACGAGAAGAAGCCTGACGCGGTCGCCGGGGCCAATCCCGTTCAGCTCAACTACATGCTCAACGAGGGCAAGCCCTGGACCATCTACGCACAGGCATCAAACACCGGCACGCCCGAAACAAGCGAGTGGCGTGAGCGATTCGGCTTCGTCCACAACCAGCTCACGGGCAACGACGACATTCTGCAGCTGGACTACATCACCGCCGCGTTTGATACGTCGAACGCAGTGCTGGGCTCGTACGACACGGCGCTGGGCAACACGGGCAAGTGGCGTGGCAAGGTCTTCGGCAACTGGTCGGAGTATGACGCGTCGGAGGTCGGCGGATCGGGCGGCGCTCCTGGGTTCCAGAACTACTCGGGCGCTGGCTTTGAGTACGGCGCGGAAGTCACCTACAACCTCGCACAGTGGGGCGATACCTTCCTCGATGCGTCGGGTGGCATCAGGTATTCTTCTCAGGAGGTCCAGAGCGACACCGGCGACGGCAACGGGCAGTTCCTCATTCCTTCCCTTGGCTTCTCCCTCAATCAGATCAACTCCGCTCAGTCGCTCTTTGCAACTGCAAAGCTCGAAGGGGATGCCATTCAGGACGATGACGAGTTTCGCGAGAGGCTCGGCCGCATTGCTCCCAGCGAGCACTGGCTTGTCTTCAAGGCTTCCGCTGACTACAGCCGCTATCTCGACGCCCAGCCGTTCGAGAAGGGCGGAACGAGCAAGGCGCACGAGATCGGCTTCTCCGGACGCGTCCAGTACGCGTTCGACGATGCCCGTCTGGTGCCCACCGAAGAGACCATCATGGGTGGTTTCTACTCCGTCCGCGGCTACGACGAATCGCTGACCGCTGGCGACAGCTCCATCTCAGCCACCGTCGAGTATCGCCTGCACATTGCCCAGCTTCTGGGCAACGGCGGCTCAAGCGAGGCCGATTCGGCTGTTCCTCGCCCCGACACTCCGGGCGCAGAATCCAGCTTCCGCACGTCAGCGAGCCTTGCTGACTGGGATCTGATTGCTCGCACGTTCATCGATGGCGCGTATGTGATGACCAACGACATCGATGCTGCGGGCACCCGCGCCTTTGAGTTCACCGATCAGAAACTGCTCAGCGCGGGCCTGGGCCTTGAACTCAGCTTCAAGCGGCGTTACTCGGCCCGCGTCGACTGGGGCGTTGTGCTCCACGATGTGGACGATGCCAACGGCACGAAGCAGGCCGAAGTCGGCGACAATCGATTCCACTTCCTCTTCACCGTCGCGTACTGAACCACAGCAGCCTGAAACCGCGGCTTGCGCGTGAATCTACGCGGCGCACGCAGCGGGAAGACGTTTCAACCCTCACGACTCACACACCGCGGGCGAACCTCGCCCCGATTCTGCTCGGAGCCCACTGATCATGAACGCCATGAACTCCACCTCCTGGACCAACCCCGGCCGCCAGACTCTCCCCACCCTGACGCGGGCCGTCTCGCTCCGCAAGAACTGGCTGCTCGCCTCCGCAGGCCGCGCCATTGCCATTTCCACTCTCATGGCGATGGCTGCCAATGCGCACGCCGGACCCGATGGTGCCCGCGTCGTTCGCGGCGATGTCTCGATCACCCAGAACGGCCCGAACACGGTCATTCGCGCCTCCGATCGCAGCATCATCAACTTCAAGCAGTTCAACATCGGTCGCACCGAGACCGTTCAGTTCATCCAGCCCAGCGCCAACGCCCGCGTGCTCAACCGCATCGATGGCGGGTCACCCACCCGGATCGACGGTTCGCTCTTGGCCAACGGCCGCGTCTATCTGGTCAATCCCTCAGGCGTGCTCTTCTCCAAGACCGCGGTCGTCAATGTCGGAACCCTCTTCGCCGCGGCGGGCAACATCGCCGATTCTGACTTCATCCGTGGTCGCGACCGCTTCACCAATCTGAGCGGTCCGGTGATCAACCAAGGTTCAATCGTCGCCGGTGGCGTGGGCTTCTTCGGACAGACCGTCACCAACTTCGGCAGCATCGTCGCCGCGACTGATGATGTGATCATGGTGGCTGGGCAGGATGCGTTCGTCGGCAAGCGTGATGGCGGACTGATGGCCAAGGTCACCCCGGCGACCAGGACGTCCGACGCGGCGTCGACTGATGCGGGGGCCTCTGTAGGCAACAGCGGCACGATCAGTGCTGCTCGCGGGCGCCTCTGGATGGGCGCATCCGATGCTGCGGGCGCTGCGGTGTGGAACTCCGGTTCGGTCAAGGCGAAGGCTGTTACTGCTCAGGCGACCGGTGCCAGCGGACAGCCCGCGGGCAACGCGACCATTGGCGGCAGCATCGATGTGTCCAACGCGGCGGGCAAGGGCGGATCGGTCGCGGTCGATGCCGGTTCAACGTCGGTTCAGAACGCTCAGATCGTCGCTACCGGCAACACGGGCGGGTCGGTCATTGTGACCGGTGACCAAGTCAGCATGATCAACTCGTCCATCGATGCATCCGGCCGCAACGGCGGCGGCGATGTGCGAGTCGGCGGTGATGCGTTCGGCAAGGGGCCGCTGCACACTGCCCAGACGACTCACATCAGCTCCGATAGTTCGATCAAGGTGGATGCCACGGTTCGCGGCAATGGCGGTACCG
Organism: Phycisphaerales bacterium; assembly: GCA_044371005.1. Lineage (GTDB taxonomy): Bacteria > Planctomycetota > Phycisphaerae > Phycisphaerales > UBA1924 > UBA2402. The sequence goes on from JBILUL010000007.1 coordinate 53,620, forward strand.
CCGTTGTCTGGTCCGACCAGTTGTCAAGCGTCTACGGATCCATTTCGGCTCGCGGCGGCTCAAGCGGCGGCGATGGTGGTTTCATCGAGACCTCGAGCAAGGGGTATGTCGACATTTCCAGCAGTGGCATCACAGCTTCTGCGGCTTCGGGCGCGGCAGGCACCTGGCTGATCGACCCCGTCGACGTTGAAATTTCCGCCGCGGGCCTCGATGATGGCCCAACGGTGAACCGTGATACGGTCGAATCGTCGCTCAACGGCGGCACGAACGTCATCATCACAACGGCAATCGCCGGCACTCAGGGAGACGGCGACATTACGGTGACCGACTCGATCACCAAGTCCAGCGGATCCGCGGCGACGTTGACGCTGCGAGCAGCAGACGACATCCTGATCAATGCTCCGATCTCGGCCACTGGTGGCTCCGTGCTCAATGTCACGCTCGAGGCCAACAGCGCGAACCTCGGTGGTGACGATACGGATCTCGCCGCAGGCTCAGTGCTTCTGAGCGCGCCCATCACGCTCCCGGGTGGCACATTCACCTCCAGCGGCGTGAACTTCACATCGTTCAATGATGGTGGTGGCATTTCTTCCGCCGTATCCGCCGCGGGGATCGACATCAACCACACGGCGACGGTGACGCTGGGCGATCAGTTGCTCGCCCAGTCTGCCGCGCTGTCGGTTGGGAGCGCGACACTCGACATCAATGCTGCGATCGAATCGACACTTGGCGATGTCACGATGACGACCGATGCGATCTCGGTCAATGCCTCCGTCACGGGCGGCAACATCTCAATCCTCAATCGCTCGGGCGGAACTACGGTCGGACTTGGTGCTGGCGCGAGTACGCTGCAGCTGGGTATTTCGGAACTGCAGAATCTTTCCCCGTCTTTGCTCGGCAGCGTGACGATCGGATCGGCAACCGCTGGCGCAGTAACCGTTGGCACCCTCAATCTTGAGGCGTTCGGGGTGCTCTACAACCTGGCGATTTCTGGTGCTTCCATTTCGCTTGGGAACTTGACCGTTGATCAATCCGCGAGGCTCTCGCTCGCCGCGGCTAGCGGAGGCGTTTCTCAAACTGGTGCCCTCGTCGCGTCCAGCGTCGAACTTTCCGGGGTCGGCAACTTCATCCTGGACCGTTCCGACAACCAGATTGGCACCATCGCCGGTAGCGTGAGCGGGGATATCAGCATCCGCAACCTGAATGGAGTTGCCCTTACGGTCGATGCGGTTGGTTCCTCCAGCACGCTGGCCAGCAACGGCGGAAACATCACGCTGCGTGCGAGTTCGGTCCAGGTCGATGCGGCTGTGAACGCTGCTTCGGGAGACGTCACGATCACGACGGATGCACTCGCTGTGAATGCGGCCGTCTCCGGTAATGACATCGATGTCGTGAACGCCACGGCTACCACGACGATCGGGCTGGGCGCAGGCGCGGGAATCCTTCAACTTAATGCCGGCGAACTCGCTCGATTCGAACCGGCTCCCACTGGGACGCTCACCATCGGGTCGGCTACGGCGGGCGCAGTTTCGGTGAACGCGGTCAACCTCGCTGGTTCGTCAGTTCTCAACAACCTTTCGCTGTCGGGTGCGTCGGTCGCGATTTCCGACCTGCTGCTCAATGGCACCTCAACGCTCACCCTCACCGCCGCGACTGGTGGCGTGACGCAGTCGGGCGCACTGGTTGCCGATCAGGTCGAACTTCTGGGCATCGGTGACTTCATTCTGGACCGTTCCGACAACCAGATCGGCACCATCGCCGGCACGGTCGATGGCGAGATCTCCGTTCGTAACTCGCTTTCGAGCCCGATCGCGGTGGAGTCAGTCGGCAGTTCGACATCACTTTCGAGCAGCGGCAATACCATCACGCTCGTCGGAGGAACCGTCAGCGTCAATCGTCCGCTCGATGCAGGCAGTGCCGATGTGTCAATCATCGCCTCCGATCTCAGCATTGACGGAACCAATGGCCTCGTTTCTGCGGGCCTGATCGACCTTCGCTCCAACGCCGGCGTGAACATCCGCGTTGGTGGCAGTGACGCGGCTGGCTGGGTGCTCTCGAATTCCGAGATCGCAAGGCTCGCTCCCCTGACCGGCGTGTTCATCCAGTCCGGCACGGCAGGTGCGTCGACACTCCAGATCACCGATGCCGATTTCCGCGGCATGCAGCCAGGATCTGACTCCGCATCGGTCATCCTTCGGGGCGCCGATCTTCGCATCGATGCGACCGGAGCCTTCGGCCTTCGAAGCGGACTGACCAGCACGGTCGTACTCTGGAACACTGCGACCAGCGTGCCCGGTGCTACGACGCTTTCTCAGGCCGTCAACGCTCCGATCATCACGGCGAACCTCGGTCTCATGACTGAAGGCACGGGCGAGCTCCGCCTGCCAGCCAGCAACCAGATCTCCGGCTCGTTTGCTGGCTCCGTGGCTTACCTCAACTTGACGAGTCCTGTGACGTTGGGAACCGTGACGGCTGATCGTGTTCCTGCAGACCTGCGGGCAGGCGCACCAAGCGTTGTCAACGCCGGCACCGGCCAGATTTCGATCAGCGGCCTCTCCGGCACTCAGGTGTACCTGTGCGCTGATGACCTGACCATCAACGCCCCGATCACGTCAACGAATCTGTTCATCTGCGCCAACTCGCTGGCGATCAATGCATCGGTTTCTGCGACTTCGACCGCCTGGTTCGAGACTCTGACCGCTGGGCGGGACATCGTTCTTGGCTCGGCGACTACCGGCGGCTCGGTTCTGCGAATCGACGCGAACGAACTGGATCTCATCAGCATCGGCGGCGGCGGATCGCTGACGTTCGGCAACCTTGCAGACCCCGGCAATCTCATCGCCTCAGGCGTCACTCGCACCGGACACGACCTCAATCTCCTTGGCGATGGCATCACGCTGATCGGCGATCTCCAGGTGCTCGGCATCAACCGAGTGCTGCGCCTGAGCGCACAGGGCGGGGGCATCTCCCAGCAACTCACTGGCGGAGCCATCTTCGCCTCTCGACTGCACGTTCGCTCACTCGGCGACGCATTCCTGGCCAATCCTGATAACGTCGTCGATGAGATTGCGGTCAGCGCCAGCGGCCAGCAGTTCCGCTTCCGCGGCACCTCGCAGCCCTTCTTCGGCATTCCGCCGGTCACATCGCTCACCCTGACGAGCGCTGCATCGGCCAGCTCGGTCCGCGGCGTCGATTCCAATGGTGCCGGTGGGGCCTACGAGATCACCTTCAGCACGACCGACATCTTCGGGGCGATTTCCGACGCTACGGCCCGCAGCCTGTCGGTTCGTGCGGACAGTCGCGACCTGATCCTGAACGTCCCTGTCAACGCCAGCGAGTCAGCACGCCTGATCGCGGCTGGAAATGTTTCGCAGCTGAGTACGGCGGGTATCACCACGCCGCTTCTGGGTGTCATCGCAGGCGGCTCCGTGCTGCTCTCGACCGCCAGCAACGACGTCGACTTCATCGCCGGCGAGTTCGGTGGCACGGTTGGATCCAGTCAGTGGCGATTCGAGGATACCGATGGGCTTGAGGTGTCCAACGTCGATATCGAGTCTGCTTCCCCGCAGCTCTACCTGGGCACTTCCGGCCTGGGCACCATCGGAATTGCTTCGCTCACGAGCGGTGGTGAAATCTGGCTCAAGGCCGCAGATTCGATCGACATCAACCGCAAGCTCCTGGCGCTGGACGGCAACATCCGCATCACCTCGACCGGCGGCTATGTCCGTCAGGATCTGACCACCACTGGCAATGACGCGGCTTTCATCTCCGCTCAGACGCTCGCTGTCAGCGCCGCGGAAGTGCTTCTTGATCGCGCGGACAATGATGTGGCGGCACTCTCGGGCAAGACCACCGGCACCGGTGCGTTCGCATACCGCGATGTGAACGATGTTGCAATCGATGTCGCGCTCGTCGACGCAGATGAGACCAACTCGCTCTTTGACGGGTCCAACGGCATCGTCACTTTTGATGGCGACATCTACATCTATTCTGGTGGGAATCTTGAGATCAACAATAAACTTGATGCGGGATCGCGCGACATCCGCATCACGTCGGGCGGCTACGTTCATCAGAATCTGTCGCTCAACACGATCGGGCAATCTGGCGCCGCCTTCGTGCGTGCCAATCGCCTCGGTGTTCGTGCCGCTGACGACATTGATCTGGCCCGTCAGGACAACGATGCCAGCTACTTCGCGGCAGTCACGACGAACAACACGCGGCGCATCGCCTTCCAGAATGTCGATGGGCTGACCATCGAGCAGGTCGACGCCTCCTCGGACGTTCGCCTCGCAGCACTCTTTGATCAGACCATCGGCGTGACTTCGGACGGCGGCGACGTGACCATCAAGACGCTTTCGGGCGATCTCGACCTCAACCGCACCATCAATGCAGGCTTGGGCACGGTGCGATTGACGTCTGCCGGCTATGTCAAGCAGGATCTGGATCTGTCGACGGCGGGCACACCCAACGCGGCGAACATCATCGCCTCCAGCCTGGGTGTGAATGCCGCGGGCGAAGTGAATCTGAGCCGTCGGGACAACGATGTTGACATCCTCGCGGGCTCGGCTGGCAGTGTTCGCTTTGCCTATCAGGATGCCGACAGCCTGGTGATTTCCATCGTGCCCTATGACGTGGCGAATGTGCCGGGCGAAATCCCGGATGTGCTCTTCGCCACGACTCGCGGCCTGACGACCAGCGATGACAATGTGACGCTCAAGAACCTCTCGGGTGATCTGGACATCAACGCCACGATCGACGCCGGAGCCGGCATCGTTCGCCTGACGTCCGCTGGGTATGTGAAGCAGCAGTTGACTCAGGTGGGTTTCGGCAGCGTGGAGCAAGCGAACATCATCGCGCAGGCATTGGCGGTGAATGCTGGCGGCGAAGTGAACCTCAGCCGCAGCGACAATACCGTGACCGAACTCTCCGGCTCTGCTGGCACCGTGCGGTTCGCGTATCAGGATGCCTACGGGATCAACGTCAACTTCATGACGAAGGACTGGGCGGTTGCTTCCGATGCCTCGTCTGATGAGCTCTTCGCCGGTTCCAACGGTCTGGCAACTTCGAACGCCGATGTCACCCTCAAGAATAGCTTCGGGGATCTGTACCTACGCCGCGGCATCAACGCCGGTACAGGAACGGTTCGTTTGACCTCCGCGGGCTCTGTTGGGCAGAATGTCAGCCTCGCCACGATCGGTACCCCTGAAGCAGCAAACATCATCGCATCCGGTTTGGGCGTGAATGCTGTCTACGGAGTATTCCTCGCCCGCCGCGACAACGACGTCGATACGCTCTCGGGCTCCTCGAGTGGGTCTTGGACCTTTCCGGCGGAGTCTTCGCGGTTTTCGTATCAGGACGCAGACGGAATCAACATCAACTTCATCACTCAGGACCGGGCGGTGGCCTCCGATGCCTCGTCTGATGAGCTCTTCGCCGGTTCCAACGGCCTGTCCTCCCGGTCTGGTGTGACCGTCAAGAACCTCGCGGAGAACATCGACATCAACCGTGGCATCTACGCTGAAACCGCCGTCTTACTGACCTCCGCGGGCTATGTGAAGCAGAATCTCAGTCTCGCCACCATCGGCACCTCGGAGGCGGCGAACATCGTCGCGTACTATCTGGGCGTGAATGCTGACGGCGAAGTGAACCTCTCTCGTCGCGATAACGATGTGGAAAGCCTCTCGGGCTCGGCAGGCAGCGTCCGGTTTGCATATCAGGACGCAAACGACCTCACCATCGACTACACAACACGTGATGGCTGGTCTACCACGCTGGATAACGTGGCTCAGTCTGACGAAACCTTTGCCGGTGCCAACGGACTGGTGACCAACAACGTTGATGTGACCGTGAAGAGCCTCGCGGGGAACCTGCTCCTCCTCCGCGGCATCAACGCGGGGAGCGGCACCGTCCGCCTGACCGCGTCGGGCCATGTCGCGCAGGCTCTCAGCGTTGCTACCATCGGCACCTCGGTCGCGGCGAACATCATCGCAGGCGGTCTGGGTGTGAATGCTGGCGGCGAGGTGAACCTGGCGAGTCGCGACAATGATGTTGACGCACTCTCCGGTTCGGCTGGCACCGTTCGGTTCGCGTATCAGGATGCCGATGGCCTGAACGTCTTCACAACGACACAGGACCGGGCAGATGCGTTGGACAACGCTTCCGACCTGCTCTTCTCAGGTGCGATCGGTCTGGCCACCGCCAACGTTAATGTGACGCTGAAGAGCCTCTCGGGCAATCTGGATATCAGCCGCCGGATCGATGCTGGCACCGGGACCGTCCGCCTGACTTCTGCCGGATACATCAGGCAGGACCTGAATCCTGCGACAGTCGGTACTACGGACGCGGCGAACATTCTGGCGGGCACCCTGGGTGTCAATGCTGGCACCGATGTGAAGCTGATCCGCGCCGACAACAATGTGGGCGTGGTCAGTGGCACTTCGGTCGGCAACTTTGCCTACCAGGATGCCAACGGCGTCGAGGTCAGCGAAGTGAGCCCGGATGGGGACTGGCTTGACGTGATCCCGCCGCCCAACATCTTCCCGATCCCGTCGCCCACATTCGATGTGCTGTTCGCTGCGACCGACGGAATCTCAACCACCAACAGCGATATCACCCTGAAGAACCTCGATGGCAATCTGACGCTCAGCCGCGTCATCTCGGCCGGAACGGGAACTGTGCGACTCAACTCGGCAGGTGCTGTAACTCAGGGAGCGACCGCGTTCATCCAGGCAGCGAAGCTCGGCGTTCGCGCGGCAGGTTCCGTTAGCCTGGACGCGCCATCCGTCGACACTGATCTCGCGTCGGGCAACAAGGTTGGTCTGCTCTCAGTTGACATTTCCGGCGAGAACAGCAATCTCACCTATTACGAGCCTGCTTCGGCCAATGGCTTCGATGTTGATACGCTCACGGCAGATGACGACGGGCTCTTCACCGCTACCACTCAAGGCCTCCGCACTCGTGGCGGAAGCGTCATGCTTGCTGGCGGATCGGCCGCGACGAATGCCACCGGCACCGTTGTATTGAAGGCCGATGTGCTGACCGGCTTTGACACTGTCAACCGCGCCCGTCAGGGCGGCAACATCACGTTCAATGCTCCGGTCCGCGTCGGGGCCGTCGCTGTGAATGTCAGCAGTCGTTCTGCCGACACGATCGCAGTGCCGCGGTCAGTCGCGGCTGACGCGGCTGACGGCCAGGGAACGATCAGCTTCTGGAGTACGGTGGACGGAGTGAGTGCCGGAGCCAACAAGCTCAACGTGCTGACGCCGATCATCGCCGGCGAGCCCGCCGTGGGTTCTGTTAAAGAAATTCCGGTCGACACAGCGAAGATCGCGAGGATCGAGTTCCGCGGGGATGTGGGAAGTGCCACGCAGCTTGGCGGCCTGTATCTCAACGATCGGTCGAATGCGAACGGTGCAAGCAGTGCAGACATGCACCGCGAAGCGCTGGATCCGACCAGCCGCGCTCAGAACAACACGATCCTGTTCGGTGAATTCGGAACTTCCGCAGACGCTCGCACGATTGCGGCGGGTGAATTGGTGGTTGGGCGGGGCGAAGTGGTCCAGGCGTCGGGACCGCTGAGCATCGCTGCGAACAGCATCATCCTGGGTGATATCGGCGTCCTGGGCGATTTCCGTGTCACCACAGGGACCACCGATGGAAAGCTGGACATTCAGTTCCGTACACGCCGGACAAGCCGTACCGGTGGCAAGTACGTCGGCGGCGTGGATGTTGTGGCGTTGAAGACGGCCGATAAATCGACAGACGGTGCGGTGATCTTCCGTTCCAGCGTTGGGGACGAGAATGTGCCGATTCTGGGCTTTGACTATGGCACGGGCTACGACGCCAACAACACACTTCGCCAGGTGGCCGCGAGCAAGTTCGATGCAACGACTGTCTTGGGTGACTCGTTTGTGCAGTTGTTGCAAAGCGACGCCTCACGCAGTAGCATCTTCGCTGACACCCGGTTCAAGCTCAACCAGAGCTTGTCGACGGGCAGCTCACGTCTGACCGCCGAAGGTGTCAGCACCGCATCCATCGCTGAGATCCTCGGCAGCGCCTCACCCCGCGAAGCCGAGGGCATGTTCAGGACGCCCAACCGCGAACTGAGCAGTGCGACGCTGGCGGCACTCGAGGCGGCCCGTCTGGCCATCGAACCCCGCGGCGGGAACTCACTCATGCCATCAGAGGCTTTCGAGAAGGGCTACGAGTTCTTCGCCAATACTCCGCAGCTTCGCACCGTTCAGAACTCCGACGACATCAGGATCTCCCGCGAACGCATCTCCGCCGATTGGGCAAAGGACCTGCTCGGTTCGTTCGGTGGCACGATTCACAAGAAGCCTGACGGTTCGACTCCCGAATTCACGCCCGATGCGGAACGCGCGAAGACCCTCTGGGAGTTCCTCGAAACCAAGGGTGATGCCTACATCAAGGACCCGGCGGCCTTCGCTGCTTCGCTGAACGAGGGCTCTTCCAACCCTGGCGAAGCCCAGTTCGTGACGGCACTCAAGGGCGTCGCGAGCCTGTACGCCAAGTGCGACCAGATCGGTCTGACCGCTGCAGAGACCGAGGGCTTCCGAAGCTTCTGCATCGTTGAAGTCTTCACCGGCTACATCGACAGCGGCACGAAGGAGTGCAATGCTCTGATCCGCGTCGCCGAGGCACTGGGCAAGTCCAACCAGCAGGTGGCCGCCAAGTGACTGTGCCGGGTCAGGCAGACCCGGCAGTCCATGCAGGTGTTCTTTAGTCCCCGGGGCAGTGTGGTGGCCCCGGGTGTCAGGCCAGCGGTGGGTATCGTTGAGTGTGGAGGTGAACCTCTTGGATTGGGATCCATCAAAGTTCCTTGAGCCCGTGACGCCGGAGCAGCCGGCGGGGCTCTTTCGCTTTGGCGAAATGGGGTTCATCCAGTCTCAGTTCGAGGCCGCGTGCGCTTCGGTCGCCGCGGCAGGCCCGGCGGCGCAGGTTGAATGGCGAGTCCTGGTCAAGGACTGGGAACAGGGACTGACCCAGTCGAAGGATCTCAACATCGCGATCCCATTCGTGGTCTGCCAGATGAATCTCAGCGGATGGCGATCATTCGTGGCGGGGATCGAACTGGTCGGGGCTCTGGTGGAGAAGTTCTGGGCAGGTCTGCACCCAGTCAAGCAGGATCCTCGCAAGAACCGTCTGGCTGCCATTGGCGCAGGAATCGGGAATGGTGCCGATCGTCTGCGCTTCACCGACCAGGTGATGGACCTGCCGATCTTCGACGCTTCTCCCCCGATCACCCTCAGGGAGATCGTGGCAGCGTCGGGCAAGGCTGGCATCGGACGGCCCGGGTTCCGGACTGCCGATGAGCTCAAGGTGAAGCTCAATGGCGTTCCGGTGGATCTGCAGCGGCAGATCCGGGAAGGCAGCGAACGGTGTCGGGCCGTTCTGGAGAAGATCGATCAGAAGTTCGTGGGGGAATGGGGTGGTAACTTCTCGCCCAACCTCGGACAGTCAAACCTTCATGAGTTCCTTGGCCTGCTCAGTCGGTTCCTTGATGGAGTGGCGCCCGCCGCCGCGATGCCCGATGCCACGGGGCAGGCCGCGCCAGTCCAGAACGCGGATGCGGCTGCGCAGGGCAGGAGCTTCGCGGGCGACTGGAAGGCCGCCGCGAGGGTCAGCTCTTCCGCCGATGTGCGGTGGTTCCTGCAGAAGGCTGCGGACTGGTATTTGGTGAATGATCGGGCAAGCTCAGTGCCGGAGTTCATCCGGATCGCGATTTCGATGATCGACCGGACGCACGCGGAAACGAGGGCAAGCGTGAGCGACGACAACTACAACAAGGTGATCAAGCCGCTGCTTGAAGACAAGCCCAAAGATGGGTCTTCGTGATTGAGTGTCGCCGATCACGCCGCGGCGGATTCGGATTGGATTTCTCGGGTGTGAACGCTCGGGGCGTCGTGTGAGTGGTTCAAGGGTGGAACATCGGACGGATTTTCGAACAAGGAGAAGTCATGGCGGGATATGGCGAACGTGGCGGAACGCAGAAGAAGTCTCGGGTGAATCTCAAGTACGATGTGGAGACCAACGGGGCCATCGCCCAGGCCGACCTGAAGGCGGTCGTCGGTGTGATGTCTGACCTCTCCTTTGATTCAAAGCTCGAGAAGAAGGATGTGTCGAAGCGAAGCTTCGTCGAGGTCAACAAGGAGAACTTTGACTCGAGAATGCAGGAGATCAAGCCCGCCGTGGTGGTGGATGTTCCAAACGTCCTGGACAGCAGCGGGGGCACGATCGCGGCACGCATCGAGTTCAACACGATCCAGGATTTCTCGCCCGCCGAAGTGGCCAAGCAGGTTCCCGCTCTGAAGGAACTTCTGGAACTTCGCGAGCGCCTCAAGGATCTCAAGTCGGAACTCAATGATCCTGGCTTTGCCAAGAAGTTCAAGGAACTGCTCGAACAGATCGAAAACTCCTCCAAGCAGTAACGCACCAACAAGCAGTACGAAGGACTCACACCATGTCACAGATGCAGTCGGGTGGACAGGGCGCAATGCCCGCGCAGGTTCAGCAGTACGCGAGCGAGATGACGTCACTGCTCGCCAAACCATTGGGCGGCCAGAATGAGGCGGCGAGTGCCGTGGATGGCATCGTCTCGATGATCGTGGGAAAGAGCGTGATGCAGGGCTCGCCCAAGGCCAAGCTCGATGCGATGATCGCCGCGCTCGATCAGAAGCTCTCCAAGCAGGTCAATGAGATCATGCACAGCGACCGGTTCAGGGCCGCGGAAGGAGCGTGGCGCGGGCTGCACTCCATGGTCTTCAATTCTCCCACACACGAGGACGTTCGCATCAAGATGCTCAATGTCGGCAAGGATGAGCTGAATGAGATCTTCACGGATTATCCGGGTGCGGATTTCCAGAACAGCCCGCTGTTCAAGAAGATCTACGACCCGTTCGATACTCCGGGTGCTTCGCCCTTCGCCGCGATCGTGGGCGACTACTACTTCGGCAACGGCCCGGTGGACATGCGTGTCATGAAGGGAATGGGCGCCATCTGTCACTCGGCTCATGCTCCGTTCATCGCGGCGGCCGATCCTCAGCTTCTCAAGCTCAAGTCGTGGAACCAGATCAACGAGCCCGAGAGCCTTGCCAATGCGCTTGACGCGAAGGGGTACGAGGAGTTCAACACGTTTCGAAAGTCCGAGGACTCCAGGTTCGTTGCACTCACCATGCCCCGAACTCTGGCTCGTCGCCCGTATGGTCCCGACAAGGAGCCAGTGCCCGGGAACGCATTTGTCTTCCACGAGGAGGCCGGCGGCGGTGACTCCTCGAAGTACGTCTGGCAGAACGCTTCGTACGCCTTCGGGACGAGGTTGATTCAGTCCTTTGCCGACTACGGCCTGGGCGTGAACATCCAGGGCCGCGAAGCCGGCGGTGCTGTGACGGATCTTCCGATCGACACGTTCCTCACCGACGATGGGACCCTGGATACCAAGTGCCCGACCGAAGTGGCCATCACCGGCCGGACCGAGAAGGACCTCTCGGAATCCTGCGGACTGCTGCCCCTGTGCCACTATGAAGGCGAGAGCTTTGCCGTCTTCTTCGGCTCTCGCAACATGCACAAGGCTCAGGTCTTCCGGGGTGATGATTCGGCGACCGCCAACTCGCGGCTTGGCACTTCTCTGCCCAACATGTTCGCCGTCACACGCTTCTCGCACTATCTCAAGAAGATGGTCACGGACTGGGGCGGACTGGCGATGGAGGAAGACAAGCTCCGCGAGCGGCTCAATACGTGGGTCACCTCCTACGTGCATCCCAACCCCAAGGATGCGCCCGAGTCCGAACTTGCGAAGCGTCCGCTGGCCGAGGCCGAGGTTCAGGTGACCCCCGTTCCCGGTCAACCCGGCTACTACAACGCTGTCTTCAAGCTCCGTCCGCACTTCAAGCTCCAGGGCGTCGATGTGTCGATGCGTCTGGTCAGCACGGTTGGCAAGAAGTAATTCACCCTTTGGAAAAAATGACGCCGGAACTGCGGTTTCCTTTCTCAGAATCCGCTATGTCTGGTACAGGCCTGCGACCGCGGGCCGACGAACACCACCCTTGAAAGGACTTGAACAATGGCATTCTTCGCATTTCTGCAGCTCGACAGCGTGAAGGGCACCTGCACTGAGGACGGTCACGTTGACTGGATCGACGTGAAGGAGTTCCAGTACGCCCTCCAGCACACCCTCGCCGGTGACATGCACTCTCAGGGTGCGATCACGGGCGGCATCGTCCAGCAGGGCGACCTGGTGATCAAGAAGTCCATCGACGCTTCATCGCCGGTTCTCTCGCTGTACTGCTGCCAGTCCAAGAACATCGGCAAGGCGGTGATGGACGTGTGCCGCATGATCAACGGCAAGAAGGTCGCGTACATCAAGTACACCATGGAGAACGTGGCAATCACTTCACTGGCGCCGGGCGGCAAGGCCGGCGAGAAGGGCGACGACGTGCCGGTTGAGACCATCACGCTTCGCCCGAGCGTGATCCGCTGGGAGTATGTCCCCACCGGTCAGGACGGTCCCAAGGCCGCCGTGAAGCACGGCTGGAACTTCCCCAAGCAATCGCAGGACTGCTGATCAAGCCCAACCTCATCGTCGCGTGCCTGACTGGCGCTCGACTGTGAGGTACCAAGAGATTCTCAGGCTGCTCCGCCGACGCGGAGCAGTCTGTTTTCATGAACAGCTCCGCGGGGAGAGCTTCGGTCCGGGCGTGGGGCCCGCCGCAGTCGCAGTCGATGAGACTTGGCATGGAGCAGCCTCGTGTCCACCGAAGAATCGGCCTATCAACCCTTGCTGTTTGATCGACTCAGCGAAACCTACCGGACAAGGCTGGGCCAGAACGGTGTGGACACCGCATCGGTGCTGCGGTCCATGCTTCTGGGCCGGGATTTCAACGATGAACTGGTCGATCGCGTTCACGCGGTGCTGATTCGATCGAACACGCCCTCACACTCCGTTTCTCGGATCATGAGCCGCATTCGAGGAGAGGTGAGGTCCGGAAAGATCGGCTCCACACAGTCGCTTTCGGCTGTCCTGGATGCCGAACTGCGCAAGCAGGTCGAAGTCGCGGTATCGCCGCAGAGGATCGCGCAGCTGCTCAAGGAGTCGGTGGAGGCCGAAGTGGGCAAGATCCTCCGCACGCGAATCCGCATCAAATCCGAACTTCTGGATGCCTACCCCAATGTGGCGTCTTCGGTTCTTCAGTACGGTCTTCCGGACATCAGTGGTACCATCGCCCGCACCTGGACCCGCCAATCGCTTGAATCGATGATCCGCGAGGCGATCCTCCGTCATGAACCGCGAATTCTCGCGGAGACGCTGATGGTGGTGGTCCGGGCCGAGGGCATCGAGCACGCCAGCGACGGACCCGGAGCGCAGACCGATGAGCAGCGCGATCTTGGCTGGATTCTTCGAAACTATGTGTGCGAAGTCCGCGGCGTGCTCCGAACGCTTCAGGCCAGGATGGAAATCTGGGTCGTCGCCCAGATGGGGTCCGGCGCCACTTCGTAGACTCGCCTCCGCTACAGTCTGACTTCCTCCACCCAAGTGCCTCCCACCTCGCATGAACAAGTCATTCCTCGAACATTACGAGCGCGAACTGCACCACCTGCGAACCACCGCTGCGGTGTTTGCTCGTGAGAATGAACGGGTGGCCAGAGGGCTCATGCTCGATGCGGTTCCGTGCCCGGATCCATACGTGGAACGTCTGCTGGACGGCGTAGCATTTCTCGCAGCTCGTGTGCAGCAGCGAATCGAGGCGGGCTACCCGAAGTTCATCGAAACGCTTTTCAACAGCATCTATCCGCACTACCTGCCGCCGACGCCATCGATGACCATCGTGCAGTTCCAGGTGCCAGATGGCAACGCGGATGCGTTCCGCGACGGACGGACGATTCCCCGTGAGACCGAACTGCGGACGACCCCGTTCACCGAGTATGGCGGGCGGTGCACGTTCCGTACTGCGCACGAGGTGAGGGTGTGGCCAATCACGGTTCAGTCCGCCGCGTACTTCGGACGCAACATGGGGATGCTGCGTCTAGCGGACGCACTGGGTTCCGGTGAGTCCATTCGTTCTTGCATCCGGCTTGAGCTGACCTGCGCCCAGGGCATCAACTGGTCGCAACTGCCGATTCCGCAGCTTGATTTCTTCCTGGGCTCGGGCACCGAAGCGGCAACTCGCCTCTACGAACACCTGCTGACGAGTCGGCACGGGTATCTGGTTCGATGGGAGGGAAAGCACGGATATGAGCATGTCTGGAACCGCCAGATCCAGTCGGTCGATCCGCTCGGATTCGCGGCGGAAGAGGCAATGCTGCCATCCGATGCTCGCAGCTTTCACGGATACCGGCTGCTGCACGAGTACTTCGCCTTTCCCGCCCGCTTCATGTTCTCACGATTCTCCGGCCTTGCGTCCGCGCTGTCCAGAACCGAAGCGGGCAAGCCCTCACGGATCGAAATCATCGTCCCGCTCGCGAGAGAGGATGACCTGCTCGAAGAACGTCCGAATCTGCTCCCCCATTTCAAGCTCGGCTGTACGCCGGCGATCAACCTCTTTCAGCCCGAGAGCATCGATCCGGTTGCCATCACCGCCTCGCGGCATGAATACAAGGTGATTCCCGATGCAGCCAGGCAGATGGATTTCGAAGTGTATCGCATCGATGAAGTCAGTGGCCCGGACCGTCAGACCGGTGCACAGCGCACATTTGCGCCCTTCTACGCATCGGGCGATCCGCGGCGGAGTTCCGGAGTGCTCGGCGGGTACTTCACGACGCACCGCCGGTTCACGGCACGCTCGGAGTTTGAGGTTGAATCGGGAAGGCGCAGCCAATACATGGGCAGCGATGTGTTCCTGAGCCTGACGGATGCCAATGGCGGCACCGCGATGCCGGACGTGACCCATCTTGTCGTTCAAGGGCTGTGCACCAACCGCGATCTGCCCCTGAATCTGTGGGAAGTCCGCGGCGAAGCCGCGTTTGATGGTGGCAAGGCCATCTCACAGTGCAAGGTACGATGCCTCATGATGCCGACGATGCCCATGCCGGCCATCGCGCACGGGGAGTCCGCATGGCGTCTGGTTTCGCACCTGGGGCTGAACTACTTTCCGTTGTGGGGAGGCTCCGAGGATGGGCAGGCTTCCGCGACGTCGTTGCGGGATCTGTGCCGCCTCTTCGCCGAACGTGATGCTCCAGAGGAGGGGGAAGGTCGTGTGCGTTCCGCTCCGTCCGCGCGTCAGGTCGATTCCATCAAGGAACTGATCGTCCGGCGGGTCAGCGGACCGTTGCCCCGCGAGGATCGCCTTTCCATCGTTCGTGGTCTCGAAGTGGAACTCACCCTTGACGAGCGCCCATTTCAGGGCGCCAGCCCGATGCTCTTTGCATCCGTCCTCGAGCAGTTCTTTGCACGCTACGTGTCGATCAACTCATTCATCAACTTCGTCCTCAGGACGCAGCAGAGGGGGGAGGTGCACCGATGGCAATCGCGACTGGGTCGGCGACCAACCCTTTGAACACGCATTCCGTCGATCAGACCGAGGCCCTGCTGGCGGCGTCCCCGTGGGCGATGTGCTTTTTTCAGGCAGTTCGTCGTCTCGAAGCTGCACGTCGTGACCTGCCACGAGTGGGGTGCGCTCCGGAGTACTCAAGAGACGTCGTGGCATTCTGCCAGAACCCGTTCTTTGAGTTTCCGCCCCGCGATATCGAGTCCTATGTGCCAGGCGGTGCGACTTCGCCGGGTCGCATGAGCAGCTACACCTTCGGGCTGCTGGGCCCCATGGGTCCATTGCCGCTGTTCATGACAGACGAGGCACGCCAGCGTCAGCGTGCCGAGGACAACGCGCTTGTTGAGTTCCTGGGTGTTCTCACGAACCGGATGACGGCCCTCTTCTACCGATCCTGGGTCGCCAGTGATCAGTCCGTGAGCTTCGATCGAATGGCGATGGGCGGTCCGGACGAAGCCCAGATCATCCGCGACGATGTCTTCCTCCGGTCGATCCTCCAGTTGGGTGGCTTTCCGCTGCAGAATGGACCGGATCAACGCGATGTTCCCGTCCTGGCCAGGGCGTACTTCGCCGGATGGATGACATCAAGCATCCGCAATCCCGACGGCTTGATCGCCATCGTCAGCAATTTCTTCGGTGTGCCGGCTCAGATCGATGAATGCGTCGGTCGATGGGTCAGACTGCCCGACCAGATGCAGTGCCGCATGAGTGAATCGCCCCGCACTGGGACGATCAGCAGGTCGCTCGTCATGGGGCGACGCTACTGGGATTGTGGCAGTGTCATCCGAATCGTTCTGGGCCCCCTGAGTCTTGATGACTACATGCGACTTCTCCCCGGGGGCGAATCCAGCAGAGTTCTTCGCGACTGGGTGGTTTCATATCTCGGGCCTGAGTACGAGTGCGAGGTTCAGCTCAAGCTCGCGGCGGACCAGGTGCCCCGGATGAAGTTCGGTGCGAATCGAATGCACCTTGGGTGGAACTCCTGGTTCAGGGTCGGGGCGATTCGTGAGGACCGGGGCGACCTGATCTACCGACTCACCGACCCGGATCAGTCTGAGGAAGTTGGTTGAGTCAGATTTCTTTCGAGGTGTGGGAGTGTGACGATGGGATGGACTCAGGATTCACGTCCGATTGCAGTCAAGACGCCATTGGGCGACAATGCGCTCATGCTCAGGTCGTTCACCTACAGCGAGTCGCTCGGCCGTCCTTTCACGATGTCTCTCTCGCTGGTCAGTGAGAATCACGCCATTTCTCACGAGTCGGTGCTCGGCCAGAACATCACCGTGAGGCTCAATCGCGTCGGCGGCGAGCCCCGATACTTCAACGCCTACATCTCCCGCTTTGAACAGAGCAGAGCGGCCAAAGGCGGGCTGGCGGGCTACGAGGCCGTGGCCGTTCCATGGATCTGGTTCCTGGGGCAATCATCCAACTGCAGAGCCTGGCAGGATCAGACTGTCCCCGAGGTCATCAAGACCGTCATGCGCGAACGCGGATTCGGCAGCTTCAAGGAACGGCTTCAGGGCTCCTTCAAGCCCCGAGAGTATTGCGTGCAGTACCGCGAGAGCGATCTTGATTTCGTGACTCGACTCTGCGAGCACGAAGGCATCTACTGGTACACGACGCATCGCAACGGCGAACACACTCTGGTCTTCTCCAACGGAAAGTCCGGTCACGAGCGGCTGGCTGTCGACCCGGATCTGCAGTTTCTGCCGGGTACCGCGTCGGCGAGCCAGAAGAACGCCGTGACACAGTGGCGTTCCAGTCGGACGGTTCAGTCCGGCGCCGCGGCGATGAGCGATTATGATTTCGAGAATCCCGCAACCTCTCTGCTGGCTCAGGTGAAGACCCCCGGCAAGCACCAGTTCGGTGACTTTGAGACATTCGAGTATCACGGTGCCTATTCCAAGGCTTCACAGGGCGATGCACTCTCTCGCATCCGAGTCGAGGAGCATCGCAGTGGCGCGGAGGAGTTCGTTGCCGAGACAGTCTGCCGCTCGATCGACGTTGGATCAAAGTTCAATCTGTCCGGTCATCCAAGACAGGATCAGAATGCGGAGTACCTCGTCACGTCGGTGGTCATTGAAGCCAACGCCGGGGACTTTGACGCATCGAATCAGGGCGGCGACTTCAGCCATCGCACGACGCTCAGAGCGATCCGATCTCAGACAGCCTTCCGCCTTGCGCGGACTGTTCCGCCGCCAATGATCAACGGACCCCAGTCCGCCGTCGTCGTCGGGCCATCCGGCCAGGAGATCCATACCGACAAGCATGGCAGGATCCGAGTCCGCTTCTTCTGGGATCGCTACGCCAAGGGCGACGAGACCAGTTCGTGCTGGGTTCGAGTCAGCCAGCCATGGGCGGGGAAGAAGTGGGGCGGGTTCTTCCTGCCTCGCATCGGCCATGAAGTGCTTGTGGAGTTCCTTGGCGGCGATCCGGAACGACCGGTCGTGACGGGCTCGCTGTACAACGGCGAGAACGCCCCGCCCTACGCACTTCCCGGAAAGCAGACGGTTTCAACAATCAAGTCCCTTTCGTCACCCGGCGGCGGAGGGTTCAACGAACTGCGATTCGAGGACAAGAAGGGCTCCGAGCAGATCTTCATCCATGGCGAGAAGGACTGGGATCGCCGCATCAAGAAGGATGCAAAGGACTGGATCGGCGGCGACCATCACATGATGGTCATCAAGGACAGCTTTACTGACATCAAGGGAGATCAGCACGAGAGTGTGACCGGCGACCGCAAGGAGAAAGTTGGCATGAACGCTTCTCTGAAGGTCGGCATGAACCTGGACGAGAAGGTTGGAATGAACTACGCGCTCCAGTCCGGCATGCAGATGCACCTCAAGGCAGGGCTGTCGCTTGTGATCGAGGCGGGCATGATGATCACGCTCAAGGCAGGCGGCGGCTTCATCACCGTCGGGCCCACCGGAGTCTGCATTTCCGGCACCCCCGTCCTCATCAACAGTGGTGGTGCCGCGGGATCAGGTGCGGGCGCCAGTCCTGCACCACCGACTCCCGCCAAGGAGGCAGACAACGACAAGTCGGGGCAGGCGACCAAGGCCGTCAAGCCGCCGCGGCCGCCCAAGCCGACAACCTACAGCCCCGCCGCGATGGTGCTCAAGCAGGCAGCCAAGTCAGGAACCCCGTTCTGCAAGCAATGTGCGAAGCAGTGATCCGGATATTCGAAGCAGGGATCAGGCAGATCTCGACGGCCAATTTGAAAGGAACCTCTCATGATGACGCTGAAGGAGAAGATGGATCTTGTCATGCACTTTCGCAGCAAGGCGGGTCTCAAGAACCACCTGCGCGATGGTCTTTTGCGAGAAGGCTATGACGCCAACGAAGCCGATCAGGCCGCCGCGGCGTGCGCCGCAGCGGTCTTCTCCAACGCCCAGCTTGCTGGTGCAGCAACGACACTTATCATGTACCTCGCATCGCCTGAAAAAATCGCGTCGCCTCTGCTCGCCGGGGCCGCCGTTGGTACCATCGCCGGCATGGGCACGCTCCTGACCAGCCGATCCTGCCGCCCCTTCAATGCCCAGTATGATCTCGATCGCGCTGTCAATGAACTCGTTTCACAGCGACCTTGACCAGTATTCAGCGGTCTTTGTCGGGGACTGTCTTGAGAGTAAGTGTCTGCAAAAAAGCAACTTGTGTCGGAATTCGCGTTCTGCGAGAAGATTCGTTGCTGTCGGCTGCGGGAGTCGCTCGGGAATCTCGCTTGCAAGGGTACAGGCCTGCGACTGCGGGCCGACGAACACCACCCTTGAAAGGACTTGAACAATGGCATTCTTCTCATTTCTGCAGCTCGACAGCGTGAAGGGCACCTGCACCGAGGACGGTCACGTTGACTGGATCGACGTGAAGGAGTTCCAGTACGCCCTCCAGCACA